>JAFAZD010000403.1 GCA_019239955.1 Armatimonadota bacterium
CCGCGCCCGGCCCGTGCCTGGCCTCGCGGCTCTGCGCCTCCCGGTTGGCGGCGGCGTCGAACGCGGCGGCCCGCTCGGCGTATTCGGGGTCGGCGGGCCGCAGGGCGGCGGCCTGCGCGGCGGCCTCGGCGGCGGCGTCGGTCTGCCCCAGATAGCGGAGCGAGAGGGCGAGGGCGTGCGGGAAGCGGGCGTCGTTGGGGTCCAGCGCCATGGCCTGGCGGAAGGCGGTGACGGACTGGCGGAACGCCTCCCGATACTGCACGATCCAGCCGGTCTGTCCGATGGCCCTGGAGGCGGCGAGTACGCCCAGGCCGACGAGGGACGCCGCGAGGTCGCCCAGCGACGTGCCAACGCCCTTCTCGCGCAGCGCGGGCGGCATCAGCGCCTCCCCCCGCCGCTGCCAGGCCAATCCCAGTTCATACGGCCCTTCGGCGTCGGTGGGGTGGCGAGCGATGGCCGCCTCAAACGCCGCCACCGCCCCCGCGTGTTCCCCCCGCAGGCTGAACTCCATGCCCGCCTGAAACGCCGGGTCCTGGGAAATCGTGCTCATGCCGTTATTATACCCGGCGTACAGGCTTCCCGATGGTCGTGGCGATCATCCCTCTATCGCTTCTTCAATCGCAGGGCATGTTCGGCGATCTCCTCCACCAGTTGCAAGTTGTCCGCCGCCACCTGTTCCACCAGCGCCTGCAATTGGTCGCGGTTCAGCCCTTCCAGCAGCGTCTTCAGCGCGGGCCGCTCCTCCACCTCGCCGGCATTGTTCAGGCAGAACAGCAGCGTGGCGACGATGTGCTTGCACCAGCCGCCCCACTCTTGCCCATACGGGCAGGTGCATTCCGCCGCCGTCACACCTTTCTTGCCGAGGGTGACGGAGATCAAGTACGGCTCGTCTTCGCTCCCCTCCACCTCGGCCTGGATGAGACCGCCCCGGCGTACCACCGACAGCACCGCGCCGTCCTCGTAGTAGTCCACGCCGCGCTGGAAGACCTTGTCGGTGGTTTGGCGCGCAATGTCAGCCTCAGTGATGTCGGATATTGGTTTCATGGCAAGAGAATCGCAAGGCCATTTTCTCGTTGTCCTCGTACTCGCTCATCATGAAGATTATAGCACGAAGGCAGCATAGAGGAGACAAGTGGTGGATCAGCGCGGACAAGAGGGATGGCGGTGCTGGGGGAATGCGGCGCTGACCGGTGGCGGGGCTAGCCGGGCGCGACCTTGACCGTCAGATCGGAGGCGGCGAACGCGAAGACGGTCTCTTCTTCCGGGAACTCGCTGTCATGGCCGTTGCCGGAGTCGGCGAAGGAACTGATGAATGCCTGGGAGAACGTATACGCGGCTGTCTCCCCTCCACCGGTTTGGTAATGGGTCAGGCTGACGGCCGTTTCCGGGCCGGGCAGCAGCCGGTTGAATCGGAAAGGCTCGGTGGGGAGATGGCTTCCCGCCGAGCCTTCTGCAATGGGGGAACCCCGGCAGCCGCTTGGGGGCGGCAGTGCGCCGGGCAGACAACACTTCAAGAGAACGTGCGGTTCGTGTTGGTGTCGAACCGGAAGTCGTTGCCGTCCACCTTGATCTCGATCTTGGCGAAATCGAACCCGACCACTTCTTCAGGGGGAAAGCCGTCGCTGGCGTTGCCGGAGTCATGAATCGCGGTGACCAGGACATTGGTGAGCGTGTACGTTGCCGAACCGCCGGACTCTTCTCCCTGCCCGGGAAGATCAAGCGTCAGTTGTACCGCCGGGAGGCTCTGACCAGTGGCGAGCACCGCATAGAGCGAGGGCGAGTTCACGTCCAACAGCTTGGTGACGGTCAGGTCGGAGAACGTGGATCTGCCCGCGCCCGCTCCGGCCCCCGGCCCGCCCCCCGGCTCACCGGTGGAGGTGGCGCCAAAGCTGAACGACTCGACGGTGATTTGGTCAGTGAACGTGTACCTGCTGTTGGGGTTGGGAGTGATCTTTAAGAAACCTTGAAAGGCCATGACTTTTCTCCTTGGTCACAGGACGTACATCTCGGTGTTGGACAATACTCCCCGGAAGCAGCCGCCGATGAGCAGGATTTGCGCGCCGGAGACGTGGATGGCGGCGTGCGCGTAGCGCGGCAGGTTCAGGGGCTTTTTGGGAGTCCAGGAGTTGGTTTTCGGATCGTAGAATTCGACATCGGCCAGGGGCCCCCGGCCGTAGCCGCCCAGGACGAGGACGCCGCCGTCAATCGGCACCGCCGCATGGGCGTAGCGGGGCGTGTTCATGGGTGCGGCCAGGTGCAGGCGGCCATCCGGGCCGTAAATCTCCGCGCCGGCCAGGACGCCGTGATGCAGTCCGCCGGCCACCAGAATCAGGCCATTGCCGAAGGCGGTGGCGGTGTGTTGCTGACGCGGCAGCGGCGTCGTGGACGACGCTATGGGCGCGTTCAGGGCACTCTGGGGCGGAGAGTCATCGCCGCGCGCGGCGTTAATCAGCCAGGGGGTCATGGAGGCGGCGGCGAGGCCGCCTAGCACGGCCCGGCGCGACAGCAACGGCGCGCGGGCCTCCGGTGCGTGTTCGTCTTGTTCAGTCACGATGGTCTCCTCTCGTTCTTGACAACAGCGGGCAGAGACTGACGGAGAGCGCAGGCGGGGGGTAGGGTAGAACCGCCTCGCAACCTATAACGTTTCGCCAGGAGATGCAATAATTCCTCCTGGTTTTTGCCGCCATCGCAAACTTTTTTCGGGCATCGCTTTACAGCGGAGTGTCGGAACGCTATAATGACGGCAGAAGTCCACGCGGAGAGGAGCGTCGCATGGCGGATAGCGAACAAACGCCCTGGTGGGACGCGCCGGACGAGTTCCGGCGGATGCGCGACGTGCTGGCGCAGGCCGGCTACACACACGCCGCCCTCAAGACGCGGGGGGACACGGCCCCGGCGGCGGGGCCGCTCGCGGAGGCGGTGCAGCGGCGGCGGACGGCGGGCGAAACGCCGCTGGATACGCTGATCCGCCTGTTCGCCTACGGCTTGCCCGTCCGGCGGGAGGCGGCGCGGCGAGCGCTGTCTCCGATGACGCCGGAACAGTGGGGCGAGGCTGGGCTGCTGGTAATCCGAGGCGACGAGGTCGCCGCGCGCGTTCAGCTCATGCCGCACAGGGGGCTGGACGGCGGGGACCTGTGGCTCGCCTCCGACTCGCCGGGACGCGACCGCGCGGGCATCCGCTCTCAGTACGTCATGGGCGTCGCCGGCTCCTCGCGGACGCTCGCCGGCCTGACCCTCCGCCGCCCCTGCCGCCGTGCTCTAGACGTGGGGGCCGGCGGCGGCATTCAGGCGCTGCTGGCCGCCGCGCACAGCGATGCGGTCTGCGCGACCGACCGCAACCCGCGCGCCGTTGCCTTCGCCGCCTTCAATGCCCGGCTCAACGGCCTGGAACACATCGAATACCTGGAGGGCGACCTGTTTGCGCCGGTCGCCGGACGCCGCTTCGACCTCATCATCGCCAACCCGCCGTTCGTGATCTCGCCGGAATCGGGGTATCTGTACCGGGACAGCGGGCTGCCGGGCGACGCGATCTGCCGCGAGGTCGTGCGGCAGGCCCCGGCCTTTCTGGAGGAGGGCGGCTGGTGCCAGATGCTGTGCAACTGGGCGCACGTCTCCGGGCAAGACTGGCGTGAGCGGCTGGCCCGTTGGTGCAACGACACGGGCTGCGACGCCTGGGTGCTGCGCGCCGAGACGGAGGATGCGGCCTCCTACGCCAATATTTGGCTGGAGAACACGGCCAGTCAGGCCGCAGGCGCGGCGGCCTTTGACGTCTGGATGGACTACTACGCGCGGGAGGGAATCGAGGCCGTCAGCCTGGGCCTGCTTGTCCTCCATCGGACGGACCGGGAGACGCCCTGGTTCTGCGTGGACGATGGGCCGGAGACGCTGATTTCCCCCTGCGGCGAGGCCGTCGCGGGCCGCTTCATCCGGGAGGATGCGCTGCGCGCGGCGGGGGGCGACGCCCGGTTCCTGGACCTGCCGCTGCGGGCGTCGCCCGACGTGCGACTGGAGACGCGGTTCGCGCCGACAGCGGACGGCTGGGCGGTGGAGCGGACTCATCTCCGTCTGGTGCGCGGCCTGGCCTACGTGGAATCCGTCACCCCCCGCGTCGGCGGCATCGTCACCCAATGCCGGACGCCGCGCCCCCTGCGCGGCCTTGCGAACGAGGCTGACCCGGAGGAATTGCAGGCCCTGCGCCGCCTGTACACGCACGGCTTCCTGGTCCCGGCCGACACAAACGACCCCGAAGGAGGGGGGAGAAATGTTGACCGAATTGGATAGCGCCAAGCGCGAGTTTGTCCCTGTCGGCCCGCTGGCGGAGCTGGAGGCGAAGGGCGTTCTGGTCGTGCGGGGGGCGGACCGGCCCATTGCGGTCTTCGCCCACGACGGCAGGGTATACGCCGTGGATAATCGCTGCCCGCACATGGGGTTCCCCTTGCAGCGGGGGACGGTCCACGATGGGATTTTGACCTGCCACTGGCACAACGCGCGGTTTGACCTGGCGAGTGGCTGCACCTTTGACCTGTTCGCCGACGACGTGCCCGCCTACGACGTGGAGGTGCGCGACGGGCAGGTCTACGTCGCCGCGATGCCCCGGCAGGCCAGCGCCGTCGCGGGCTACCGGCGACGGCTGGCGGAGGGGCTGGAGCAGAACATCGCGCTCGTCCAGGCCAAGGGCCTGATCGGCCTGCTGCGG
>JAFAZD010000152.1 GCA_019239955.1 Armatimonadota bacterium
GATCAGCCGGTACAGATCGTCTTTGGGCAACTCAGCAGGGCTGGCCACGTGGGCGGTTTCCTCGTGCGCCTTGGCGACCGCGCGCACGCGTTCGGTGATGTCGCGAATGGCCTTCTTGATGCCAGTGGGTGTCAGCCCGTGCGCTTCGTTGTACGCCTGCTGCTTGGCGCGCCGCCGATACGTCTCGTCGATCGCCCGCCGCATGCTCTCGGTGACCTGGTCGGCGTACATGATGACGTGGCCGTCGACGTGGCGCGCGGCGCGACCGATCGTCTGGATCAGCGAGCTGTTGGAGCGCAGATAGCCTTCCTTGTCAGCATCGAGGATCGCCACCAGCGACACTTCCGGCAGGTCCAGGCCCTCGCGCAAGAGGTTGATGCCCACCACCACGTCGTACACCCCCAGCCGCAGGTCGCGCAGAATCTCGGTCCGCTCCAGCGTGTGAATGTCCGAGTGCAGGTACTGCACCTTGACGTTCAGGTCCATCAAATATTCGGTCAAGTCCTCCGCCATCTTCTTGGTCAGCGTCGTCACCAGCACCCGGTCGCCCCGGACCATGCGCTCGCGGATCTCGCCCAGCAGGTCGTCAATCTGGCCCTTGGTCGGCTTGAGCACGATCTCCGGGTCAACCAGCCCCGTCGGGCGGATGATCTGCTGGACGATCTGCGTGGAGTTCTCCCGCTCATACGCCGAGGGAGTCGCCGAGACGAACACCACCTGGCCGACTCGCTCCTGAAATTCCTCGAACTTCAGGGGGCGGTTGTCTCCCGCCGACGGCAGCCGGAAGCCGTACTCGATCAGCGTGTCCTTGCGGGCCTTGTCCCCATTGTACATGGCCCGGAGCTGCGGCAGCGTCTGGTGGGACTCGTCAATCACCAGCAAGTAGTCCTTCGGGAAGTAGTCCAGCAGCGTGTTCGGGGCCGACCCCGGCGCGCGTCCGTCGAACCAGCGCGAGTAGTTCTCAATGCCCGAACAGTACCCGACCTCGCGGATCATCTCCAGATCGAACCGCGTTCGCTGCTCAATCCTTTGCGCCTCCAAGAGTTTCCCCTGCTGCTTGAACCAGGCGATCCGCTGGTGCATCTCCTCCTCGATGCCGACGATGGCTTGCTCGATCCGCTCCGGCCCCGCGACGAAGTGCGACGCCGGGAAGATGGTGATCTCGTCCTTGGACTGCTGCACCTCGCCCGTCAGCGGGTCCACAAGGGTGATCTTCTCCACCTCGTCGCCGAAGAACTCCACCCGCACGATCACCTCCTCGTCGGCGGGCTGCAATTCCAGCACGTCCCCGCGCACCCGGAATGTCGAGCGCGTCAGGGCCATGTCATTGCGGTTGAACTGCATGTCCACCAGCCGCCGCAGCAGGTCGTCCCGGTCGTACTCCTTGCCGCGCTCGAACTTGAGGATGATGCGCGCGTACTCTTCGGGCGCGCCCAGGCCGTAGATGCACGAGACCGACGCCACGATCACCACGTCCCGCCGTTCCAACACGGCCTGCGTCGCCGAGTGCCGCAGCCGATCAATCTCGTCATTGATGCTGCTGTCCTTCTCAATAAACGTGTCCGTCTGCGGGATGTACGCCTCCGGCTGGTAGTAGTCGTAGTAGGAGACGAAATACTCCACCGCGTTCTGTCCAAAGAAGTCCCGGAACTCCGAGCACAGCTGCGCCGCCAGCGTCTTGTTGTGCGCGATCACCAGCGTCGGCTTCTGCACCTTCTCAATCACGGACGCGACGGCGAACGTCTTCCCGGTTCCGGTCGCTCCCAGCAATGTCTGAAACCTGTCGCCGCGCCGGATGCCCTCGGCAAGTTTCGCAATCGCCTGCGGCTGGTCCCCTGCCGGCTTGTAGTGTGAAGTGACTCTAAAATCGCCCATGTCCTGCCCCCTCATCGCCCTCAAATACCCACATCTATAACACCAAAATGGCGGCCTCTGTGCCCCAAAGATGAAGCGGCAAGGGCGGAATTACGGCCCTCTCTATTATACATGGTTTCAGGTATGATAGGCTTGTGCGGGCCAACGCCGCCTGCGGTAGTCCAGCCTCTCCGGCCGGTTCCCCTTGCACCGGCGCTTGTCCAGACAGCAAGGAGGGTCTTAGCCATGTCACTGCGTATGCCGACACCGCTCCAGATGGTCGCCGCGCTTGCCATATTGTTCCTCACTGCGGTCGTTCTGTTTCCGGTCTTCGTTCATCCGCGTGAATGTGCCCGTTGTGGTGTCAGTTGCGCCTCCAACATGAAGCAACTGGGCTTGGCTTTGGAACAGTACGCGCAAGACAATGACTATATGATGCCCAACATTTACGTTCGCAGTCCCAGCAACACATGGCGATCACTGATTTTCCCTTATGCGAAGGCTCAGGGCATTTACCAGTGTCCTGACCGTCACCAAGATGACCATGACGAGAACCCGATCGGCGTGGACGGTTTCTCGCAAAACTACGCCGCCAATTACACCGGGAATTATAGCCGGAAGCAGTCTGACCGGGGGTGGGGCGCGTTCGCAGGGCCAGGGTCTCAGCCTATCGCGCTCGCGGACGTTCCCGACTCTGCCAATCTCATCACTCTCATGGAAGCGGCGTACAACCCGTTCCCGGACTACAACATCGACAACGCCCGCAACTTTAGTCCGGCAAGTCGCCGTTTCTGGGCAGGGCATCACGGCAGGAGCAGCTACCTATTCTTAGATGGACACGTCAAGTGGCTGCGACCCCTGGCAACTTACCAGAAGGCTAATGGCAGGGTCGTCAAGAATCTCTGGTATCGGGACGGGATGCAGCCGCTGTCGGCGAATGGCGTCGCCGTGTTGCAGGACGCACAGGCAAGGTTTAGGCCGTGAGGAACCCCTCCGGCTTGCCGAGGTCGCGGTGGGTTCTTTGGCCGGGGCGGGTTCCCGGTGGGGTACAATCAGGGCATGGCAGAAGAACGCAAGGAACAGGACGGGGGGGAGCTGGCGCGGGACGTGCGGCGGCTGGGGAATGCGCTGGGGGAGGTCCTGAAGGAGCAGGGCGGCGAGGCGCTGTTTGACACCGTGGAGCGCATCCGGGCCTGGACCAAGGAGGCGCGGGCGGAGGCCGGGTCGGACCCGGCGGAGGCGGCGCTGGACCGGCTGTTCGCCGACATGGACTTCCCGACGGCGCTGCCGGTGCTGAAGGCCTTCACGACATACTTCCAGCTCATCAACCTGGCGGAGATGAAGGAGATCGCGCGGGTCAATCGGCGGCGGGCGGCGGAGGCGGGCGACACGCCCAGGCCTGAGTCGGTGCGGGACGCCGTGCGGGGTCTGCGCGCGGCGGGCGTCACGGCGGCGCAGATGCAGGACCTGGTGGCCTCGCTGTCCCTACAGCTAGTCTTCACGGCACACCCGACGGAGGCCAAGCGGCGGACGGTGCAGGAGAAGTTGCAGCGGCTGTCGCGCACCTTGGGCGGCCTGGAGCAGCCGTTGCTGTCGCGCCGCGAGTATGAAGGGCTGAAGGACGAGATTCGGGCCGAGACGGAGATGCTGTGGCAGACGGACGAGGTGCGCCAGCGCCGACTCTCCGTGATGGACGAGGCCGCCAATGTGCTGTTTTACTTTGATGAGACGCTGTTTGACGTAACGCCGCGCCTATACGATGACCTGCGGACGGCCCTGGCCGAGTATTACCCCGGCGAGGCGTTTCACATCCCGACGTTCCTGGAGTATGGCTCGTGGGTCGGCGGCGACCGGGACGGCAACCCGACCATCACCCCGGATCACACGCTGGAGATCGTCCGCCGCCACAAGGACCTGGCGCTGGCAAAGTACATTCAGGCGGTGCGCCGCCTCAGCGACCGCCTGAGCCAGTCGCTGCACTATGTCGGCGTCTCCGAGGCGCTGGAACAGTCACTGGCCGAGGACGCCGCGCGGCTGCCGGAGGTCGCCGCCGAGGCGGCGGGCCGCAGCCCGACCGAGCCGTACCGGCGCAAGTGCGAGTTCATGTGGGAGCGCCTGCGCCGCGCCCAGACCCACTGGCGCGGGCCGAAAGAGGGGGCCTATCAAACGGCGGCGGAATTCCTCGCTGATCTGGAACTCATTCAGGAATCGCTGGAGAGTCACGCCGGGCGCTTCGCGGCCAAGCGGGCCGTCGCGCCGCTGATCGCGCAGGCGCGGCTGTTTGGCTTCCATCTGGCGCGGCTGGATATCCGGGAGCATAAGGAGAAATATCTGGGCGCGCTCGCCGCCGTGCTCGGCCCGCTGGGCATTGATTGGCAGGCGCTCTCCGAGGAGGAGAAGGCTGCGCTGCTGGAGCGGGAGATCGCCAACCCGCGCCCGCTCATTCCGGCCGAGCTGGACTACGAAGAAGACACCAACCGTGTCCTCAGTCTCTTCCGATTGGTGCGGGACGGGCGGCGGACGGTCGGGCCGGAGGCGTTCGGCTCGTTCATCATGTCCATGGCCGCGACCGTCTCCGACGTGCTGGCGCTGCTGCTGCTCGCCAAGGAGGCGCGGCTGGTGCAGAACCGGGGTGGCGAACTGCACTCGACGGTGGATGTGGTGCCGCTGTTCGAGACGATCTCCGACCTGGAGAACGCGCCCGATGTCCTGGACACGCTGCTGTCCAACCCGGTGTATCGCCGGAATGTCTCCGCGCGCGGGGACCAGCAGGAGGTAATGGTCGGCTACTCAGACAGCAACAAGGACGGCGGGTACGTCACGGCCAACTGGAAGCTGTACGTCGCCCAGCAGCGGCTCGCGGAGGTGGCGGCGCGGCACGGGGTCGCCCTGCGGCTGTTCCACGGGTGCGGCGGCGCGGTCGGGCGCGGCGGCGGGCCGGCGAACAAGGCGATCCTGGCCCAGCC
>JAFAZD010000223.1 GCA_019239955.1 Armatimonadota bacterium
CCCTCTTCTCCGGCTCCCCCGGAATTGGGGGCGGGGGGGGCCTCCGCCGCGTCCTGCGCCAGCACCACCCCGTTGCGGTCCAGAATCCGCCCGCGCGGGATGGCCGCCGCGTAGGCCAGCAGGCGCGGGTTGATGTGGGGCCGCAGCGTCTCGCCCGGCGCGAGGCGTCCCTTCACCAACTGGTCGCTGTCCGGCGTCTTCAGGGGGCGCGACGCGAGAAAGATGTCCCGCACCCCCTGCACGTCCATCAGCCGGAACACGCCCACCCCGACCAGCAGGTAGACCGCGCATCCCAGCGCCACCACCCGCGCCGCCCGCACCCACTCCGGCGTCGCCCGGTCGGCGGCCATCGCCGGCATCGTCTTGCCCGACAGCGACAGCAGCACCCCGACCGTGAAAAAGTTCGCCACCAGCGACGACGCCCCGAACGAGACGAACGGCAGCGTCATCCCCGTCAGCGGAACCAACCCCGTCACCCCGCCGACGATGATCATCGTCTGCAGCGCCAGTAGAGTCGTCAGCCCCGCCGCCAATAATCTGTCAAACTCCGTCCCGGCCTTAAGCGCGATCCGCAGCCCGCGCGCCAGCAGCAGCACGTAGACGATCAGCGCCCCCAGCGTCCCGACCAGCCCCAACTGCTCGCCGAGCGACGCGAAGATCAAATCGGACCCGGCGCGCGGCATCGCCTCCGGCGCGCCCAGCCCCAGGCCGCTGCCGCCCAGCCCCCCCGTCGCCATGCCCCACAGCCCCTGCGCCAGCTGCGCCCCATTTTTGTCCGTGTTGTCCCAGGGCGAGAGCCACATCGTCACCCGCGTCGCAAAGAACCCGAAGTGCAGCTTGTAGCCGATCACCGCCGCCAGCAGCAGCAGCGCCGCCCCCACGACCGGATAAATGGCCCGCTGCGTGGTCAGATACAGCAGCGCCAGGAACGCCCCGAACAGCAGCACCGCCGGCCCCAGGTCTTTCACGACCACGAACAGGGACAGCGCGAACGCATAGATCAGCGCCAGCGGCAAAAAATCCCGCATCGGCGGCAGCCGCCGGGTCGGGTCGTGCAGCCCCCTCCGCTCGGCCAGGTAGGCCGCCACGAAGAACACCAGCAGCAGCTTGATGAACTCCACCGGCTCCAGGCCGAAGAGCTGAATATGGACGCCCCCCGGCCCACGCCCGAACAGCGTCAACAGCGCCATCAGCAGCACGGCGGTCGCCGCATACGCATACTGGTACCGCCGCAATGTCAGCCGCCCGAAGGGCCGCGTCAGCGGCACGACCAGCGCCAGCAGCCCGTACCCGGCGACGCCCCATACCTGCCCCATGAACGCGAACGTGTCCCGATACGGGTCCTTGACCGAATACACCAGCATCAAGCCTAGCCCGGACAGCAGCGCCACCAGCGGCAACAGGAACGGATCGGCCGTCGGCGCGGCCTTCCGCAGCAGCCCATGCGCCAGAAAGAACGCCAGCACGAACACGGCGACGCCGCCCCAGAACCCCCACGCCACGTCCCCCGGCGTCCGGGCAACAAACCGGTTGTCAATCCCGCTCGTCTCCTGATCTTTGAGCGCGGGCGAACGCTTCAGGTCATACACCGCATTCCACTGGTGTCCTCGCCGCGCCTCCCTCTCCCCGACCAGCGCCTGCCCCGTCGCCCGGCTCACCGACAGCGCCTGCGCCAGTTCTCCTGCTGTGGCCGTGTTGATGTTCACCACCTGCGCCGGCAGCGGCGTCGTCGCCCGCTTGCCCAAATACACCAGTGTCAGCCCGCACAGCACGACGAACTGCACGAAGACCAGCAACATCAACTCGATCTTCCGTTTATCCGTTTGACGATTCATGATAGGTTTTCGGGCAGAAGGCCCCCGCCCTCAGTACCCGGCGTTGAAACGCCGGGCTATTCTTCCGGGAAGGAAAGTCCCTGCGGGACTGAAAGAAGGCCTCAGCGTCTTGTCCTCAGTCCCGCAGGGACTTTCCGTGCCTCAAGAATAGCCTGGCAATTCATTGCCAGGTCCGGCGTTTCAACGCCAGGGACGGCTTCGGCACGAGGTCTAAAGTCCGATCCACCTTGCAATCTCCGTCGGCATGGGATACACCTTCTCCTTCGGCAGCAACTCTTTCGCCCTCGCCGCATCACCCGACTGGATCAGACCGTACAACTTCCGCACCAGCGGCGTCATGTCCTTGATCTCCACGGTCCACTCGTTGACGTACATCTCAACGATGTGACGGCTGAGGCCGACCTGGATGCTCCGGAAGGGGAGTTTCTCCCCACGCAGCGAACGTTCCGGGTCCCACTGCACATGCACCCGCGCCTGCGCGAACTGCCGCCGCCACTCCTCGGCGTCGGGATACACCCGCGTTTCGGGCGACGTGAGGACGGCGCTCGCCAGCGCCTCCTCCCAGCCCGCGCGCGTGATCCGCACCGCCAGGACGCGCTCCTGCCCTGGCTTGCGCCTCCAGCCGCTCCGCTCCATCATCCACAAAAATGATGGTTTGATCCACGTCATCCGTGTCAGGGAGAACGGCGGCACGAACCGCTGCGCCGCCACCGCCGTGTCCGCAATGGCGTCCGAATGCGCCTGATAGACCACGATCGTCCCCCAGTCATAGCCCGCCCGTATCTCATACAACTCCGGCATGGCTACCTCACGCTGAACATCGCCGTGTATTTGCCATTCGCCGTCCCTGCCGCCGTTCCGGTGACGCCGCCGGTCTGCGCCGCCGTTGGAGTGGGGGCGTCCGTGCCACTGGAGACCTGGTCCGGTTTTAGGAACTTCACATGACCGTCGGCAAACACATAGTTGGCGCTGCCCTGGTGCCGGCCAACGGAGCCCGCAAACTGACTGGATGAGGCCGCAGAGGGGCGTCCGCCCAGAACGCCGGTGGCGTACCGCGCTTGGCCGCTGATCCTGCCGGGCGCGGAGCGCAGTGAACCATCGGTCCCATCGCCCGCCGCCGAAAACACCGTCGCGCCGGTCAATGCGCCCTCCCCCGGCAATGTCATGTTGGCGGTGTCATCACTGACCTCAAACAGCAGCACGGTATGGGCGGGGGAGCCGGAGTAGTTCCCCTCCCGCCCCCCGGCCAGGTTGACGTTGTAGCCATAGGAGACATGGCAATGCGGCGGCTTGTTCCAGGGGTTGTCATCCGTGTCCTCGTCCGGGCACTGGAACAGGAGCGTCTGCTTGACATAAGGGTAGACCTGCCCGGCCCAGCCGATGCCAGAGGGGGAGCGGGACCCTGCGGGTGTCAGGCCCGGCGGCAGGTACTGGTCATTGTCCTGCGCGTACTGGAAAAACGCCAGCCCCAACTGCTTCTCACGGGAGGCGCAGGACTGCGTGACCGGGCCTTCACGTTCTCTGGCTTTTTGGAACACCGGGAAAAAGATCAAGGCCAAGACGGCCAGTATGACGATGACCAGCAGCAACTCCCACCAAGTCACCCCCCGCTGAGTTTTGGGACACGGCTGCATCATGATCCCCCTTGCTCACTTCACGCTGAACGTCGCCGTGTACTCCCCGCTCGTCGTGCCCGCCGCCGTGCCGGTCGTG
>JAFAZD010000362.1 GCA_019239955.1 Armatimonadota bacterium
CCGCGCCACGAATGTCCTGCTCGCCGGCAAGTTCTTCGTGGTCGCTGGCTACGGCTGGTGCGGCAAGGGCCTGGCCATGCGCGCCAAGGGCATCGGCGCCCAGGTCATCGTCACCGAGGTGGACCCGCTCCGCGCCCTGGAGGCGACCATGGACGGCTTCCACGTCATGCCGATGGCCGAGGCCGCCAGGATCGGCGACTTCTTCTGCACCGTGACGGGGGACAAGGACGTGATCCGCGAGGAGCACTTCGCGGTGATGAAGGACGGGGCCATCGTCTCCAACTCCGGCCACTTCAACGTCGAGATTGACATCCCGGCGCTGGAGAAAATGGCGAGCGGGCGCAAGCAGGAGGTCCGCGACTTCGTGGACGAGTACGCGCTGGACGACGGCCGCAAAATCTTCATCCTGGGCGAAGGCCGGCTGATCAATCTCGCCAGCGCCGAGGGCCACCCGGCCTCGGTCATGGACATGAGTTTCGCCAACCAGGCCCTCAGCGCCGAGTACATGGTCCAGAACGCCCGGTCGCTGGAGAAGAGCGTCTACACCGTCCCGGAGGCCATTGACCAGGAGATCGCCCGCCTGAAGCTCCAGTCCCTGGGGGTCCAAATCGACACCCTGACCGAAGAGCAGGTCCGCTACCTGTCCTCCTGGCAGGAAGGCACGTAAAACGAAATGTGGGGGCGACCCGGCGGGTCGCCCCTACCTCATCCGTCTATGGACACGGTTTCCATCCTCGGCCTGCCCATCCGCCGCGTGTCGACCGAGCAGGCCCTGGCCTTCGTCACCGACGCCATCGCGCGGCGCGACCGGCCCCGCCACATCGTCACCGCCGACGCCTCCATGGCCGTGATCGCACGCCGCGACCCCGAGCTGCGCGCCATCATTGCCGCCGCCGACCTGGTGACCCCTGACGGCTTCGGCATCCTCTGGGCCTCGCGCCTGCTGCGCACTCCGATCACGCACAAGGTCTCCGGCGTGGACCTCGTCGGGCACGTCTGCCGCCTCTCTACCGAGTGCGGCTGGCGCGTGTTCTTCCTCGGCGCGGCCCCCGGCGTGGCCGAGGAGGCCGCCGCCCGCCTGCGCGCCTGGTACCCCGGCGCACAGATCGTCGGCACCCAGGACGGCTATTTCACGCCGGACCAGGAGCCCGACGTTCTCGCCCGCATCAGGGCCGCCGCGCCCGACGTGCTGCTGGTCGCCTTCGGCATCCCCAAGCAGGAGAAGTGGATCGCCCGCCACAGGGCCGAGCTGAACATCCCCATCTCGGTCGGCGTCGGCGGCTCCTTCGACGTCTACTCAGGCCGCGTCAAGCGCGCCCCGGTCTGGATGCAGGAGCACGGCTGGGAGTGGCTGCACCGGCTGGCCTCCAACCCAAAGAAAATCGGCAAGGTGATGACCCTGCCGGAGTTCGTCCTGCTTGCCCTGCGCCAGCGATTCCTGGGCGCGTCCTAGCCGGCCGCGCTGCCGCCAACAGCCGCGGCGGTCGTGAAAGCCGCCACACCGTCTTTTTTGGGTGGCTTCGGCGGGTCCTTCTTGATGATCGGCTTGTGGATGATGATCGGCACGTCATCGGCCCGCACGATGGGGGGCGCCGCCAGCAGGATGCCGAGCGCCAGAGAAGAAAACAACAATGCCAGCGTCATTCGTGCGTGTTTAAAGATTCGCATCGGCCTCTCCTTTCCTTCGGTCTCCCTTAGTATGTCGGCATTACCCCCGAAAATGTTCCGGGCGCCTGAAAGTTATGTTGCCCGCCCGGACTGAGGATCAAACGTCACGCCCCAACCCGGCCTGTTCCCGTCCACCCGCAGCGTGTCCCCGGACGCCGTGAAGCCGCCGGAGAGGCCCGCCAGCGGCGCGAGCAGGTGGTGCGAATCCAGGTCCAGAAAGTCGAACGCGCCCGTGCCCCCGGCGAGCTGTGCCGCCGCCGCGATGCCCAGGCCCGACTCCAGCATGCACCCCAGCATCAGTTTCTTGCCCGCCGCCCGGCACAGCCCGATGATCTGCAGCGCCCCCGACAGCCCGGACTTCATCAGCTTGACGTTCACGCCGTCCACGGCGTCTTCCTGCAGCAGCCGCACCACGCTCGGCACGTCCCGCGCCGCCTCGTCGGCGAAGACGGGGACGGCGATGTGTTCCCGGACGTACTTCAGGCCGCGCCGGTCGTCCTTCGCCACCGGCTGTTCCAGCAGCTCGATCTGCGCCCCCGTCGCCTCCAGCGCCCGCGCGAACTGCACCGCCCCGTCCGCCGTGAACCCCTGGTTGGCGTCCACCCGCAGACGCGCCCCCGGCGCGGCCCGCGCGATGGCCGCCACCCGCGCCAGGTCCGCCTCGCGCCCCTCCGGGCCGCCCACCTTGATCTTGAGGTGCCGGAATCCCGTCCCGGCCGCCTCCTCCGCCAGCGCGCCCGCCTCGGCGGGCGCGACGATGGGGATGGTGAGGTCGGTCGTCAGCACGGCCTCCGCGCCGCCGAAGAACTGCCACAGCGGCAGATGCCAGTGTCGCGCCCAGGCATCGTAGAGCGCCATCTCCAGCCCCGCCCGCGCCGCCGGCGCGTCCGCCAGCAGATGTCCGGCAAGCGCCAGCAGCGGCCCCAGTCGTTCCACGTCCTGCCCGACCAACTGCGGCCCGGCCGCCTCCACCGCCGCCAGCACGGACTCCGCACTTTCGCCCGTGACATACCCCACCGGCGCGCTCTCGCCCAGCCCCAGCAGCCCGGCGTCCTCCGCTCGCACCGTCACCCGCACGTTGTGCGCCTCATGCGCGGTCCGCTGCGCGATCACGAACGGCGACCGCAGCGCCAGCGTCCACGGCTCCGCCTCCACCGCCACGATCCGCATGAACCCATTGTACCGCAAACGCCGTGTTTCGCCGTGCGTCAGGGCGGGTAAACCCTGAACACATCCTACCGTCCAAACCAAAGGAGTTCAATGGACATGGCACAGACGCTATATGCATCGTTCGCCGATGCGTCCCTCGCGGAGAAGGCCGTCGGCGCACTGCTGGATTATGGGGCCCGTCAGGAGGACATCAGCCTGGTCGCCAATAATGAGCGTGGGCAGGCGCAGTCCACCAGCGGCGCGGCCCTGGGGACCGCCGCCGATACGTCCGCTGGTGTCGGGCGCGCCGCCGGCAATGTCGGCGACCGCGCCGTGGATGACACCAAATCGGTCGGCGACCGGATCGCCCAGGCGGGCGACCGGGTCGCCGGAGCCGTCACCGGGGCGGTCGGCGCGGACGCCACCTCCGCCAACTTCCATGCCGCCGCCGATGAGCGCGCGGTCCGCGCCGACACCCGCGCCGCCATGGCCGGCAACGAGGACGTGGTGCATGGCAGTCCCGCCGAGGCCGCCGGCCGCACCGTCTACACCACCGGCCCCGGCACGGGCGGCACGACCGCCGGCCTGGGCACGATGGGCGCCGCTACGGATGATGTGACGGACGCCAACGCGACCAACCGTGACGCCGCCGGTGACACCGACGCGGCCGGCAAGCACGGCATCAGCACCACCACGCCCCAGGACGCCGAGGTCGGCGCCGCCAAGGGCGCGGGCATCGGCCTGGGCGTCGGCATCGTCGCCGCCCTGGCCTCCCTGCTGGTCCCCGGCATCGGCCTGGTCACCGGCGCGGGCGCGCTGGCGACCGCCATCGGCGGCGCGGTGGGGACGACGGTGGCCGGCGGCATCGCCGGCGGCGTCACCGGCTACCTCAAGGAGCAGGGCGTCCCCGGCGAGGCCGTCGAGCGCTATCATGGCGCGGTCGAACACGGCGGCGCGCTGCTGGCCCTTCAGCTGCCGTCCGGCAAGGTAGATCGGGCGGAGGCCGAGCAGGTCATCGCCAAGTATGGCGGCTCCGACGTCAATCTCTACTGATCGCCCCGGCCCGCCGGAAAACTGCGAAAAGAAATCGCTTGACAATCGCAGGCAAACGTGATAAAATCAGGGGCAGAGGGGCGAGACCGCCGCAGAGGTGACGGCGACTTGCTCCCGCTGCCCCTAATTTCATTGCTCTGTCTCCCCCCAGAATCGGGGGCTTGGGGCGATCTTCTCCGGGACACGTGCGTAAACAGCTATGGCATTCAGACCCACTGTTGGATTGGACATCGGCTCGCAGCAGATCAAGGCGGTCGAGCTGCGGCCCGGCAAAGGCGGGCGTCTCACCGTGTCCGCAGTCGGCGTCGCGCCGACTCCCGCCGGCGTCATGCAGAACAACATCATCACGGACCCGCAGCTCATGGGGCAGGCCGTCAAGCAGTTGCTGCGGGAATGTGGCATCCGGGAGAAGCGCACCGTCGGCAGCGTCGCCGGCCAGAGCGCCGTCGTCGTCCGCATCATCGAAGTCCCGAAGATGACCGACGCCGAGCTGAAGGAGACCATGCGCTGGGAGGTCGAGCGCCACGTCCCCTTCGCCCCCAGCGAGACCGTCATTGACTACCAGCCGTTGGTGAGCGCCGACCCGATGGCTGACAGCAACCCCAACATGGAGGTGCTGCTGGCCGTCGCGCAGCAGGACGTCATCTCCAACTACGTGGACACCCTGTTCGCCGCCGGCCTCGACCCCCTCGCCATTGACATCGAGCCGCTCGCCGTCTCCCGCGCCACGCTGGACCTGGTGGACGGCCGCCCGGTCACCCGCCCGACCGCGCCGCCCCCGCCTCCCCCCAGCCCAGACGGCGGGGAGTTCGCCGGGATGCCGATGGACACCGGCCCGCACGACACCGCCGCCATCGTCAACATCGGCGCGACAAACACGGACATCTCCATCTACCAGGACGGCCAGCTCATGTTCCCGCGCTCCCTGCCGCTCGCCGGCGACAGCCTCACGCGCGCCATCGCCGACTCGCTCGGCCTCCCGCCGGAGCAGGCCGAGCGCCTCAAGCGGGACCATGCCTCCGTACAGCTCGACCGGATGGCCGTCTACACCGGCACCTATTACGGGGATGAGCCGAACTTCGAGTCGCCGCAGTTCGGCGACGATCTCAGTTTCGGGGGCGCGCCGTCGTCGCGTCTGCGCCCCTTCGGGGAGGGGGAGGCGAACCCCTTCGAGATGAATCCCGAGGGGCCCCAGTTCGACGACCTGGACCGGACGCAGCCGATGTCGAGCCGCACCCTTGACCTCGCCAAGCCCCCGCCGCCGGCCGAAAAATTGCCCTTCACGCCGACCGACGACACGGGCTTCACGACGCCGGACGCCGGCCCGGCAGTGGACGATGAGCAACGCAACCAGATTTTCGAGGCGATCGCGCCCGTGCTGGGGGAACTGGCGACTGAGCTCAGGCGTTCTCTGGATTACTACCGCAGCCGGGCGCAGGGCCGATCCGTGGACCGGGTCCTGCTCACCGGCGGCAGCGCCTCCCTGGGCAACCTGGCCTCCTTCCTGCAGCGCGAATTGCAGGTGCCGGTCCTGGTGGCCGACCCGCTCGCCGGTCTGGACGTGGCCGCCAAGCATTATGATGCTCAGTACCTGCAGGTGATCGCGCCGGTGTTCGCCATCGCACTGGGCCTGGCCGCCCGGGACGCCGTGTTCGACGCCAACCCGGCGCCTCGACCCGCCAAAGCGCCGCGCGCGCCGAAAGGCGCCAAGGCCGCCGCGCCGGGCGAGCCGACCGTACCGCCCGTCTCGTAGGCGCTCGGCAAGCCAAGCCCCTATGGCTCACCCCAAAGGCGGGGCCGGGGGGTCTCTGAGGAAGTTTATGCTTCGTATCAACCTGCTGCCGTCCTATGTCGCCCAGCGGCGACTCACCAAGCGCCTGATCATCGGCTTCGTCGTGCTGCTGATTCCGTGTGTCGTCCTGCCCCTGCTTTACAACGCCTATCTCGGCAAGCAGGAGACCGATTGGCGGCAGAAGGCCGACGCCGCCGTGAATGGCAAGTCCGTCACCGACAGCCGCAAGGCCCAGGCCGCCAGCACCCTCGCACAGGTCGCCCCGATCCAGGCCAAGGTGGACTTCGTCCAGGCCGTCCACGACTACAACATCCAGCAGGCGAAGCTGTACTACACCCTGGCCGAGTACACCGACTCCAAGGTGATCTACTCCGACGCCGCCGTCAGCGGCAACACGATGACCATCAAGGCGCACGTCCCTTCTATCGCCGAATTGGGCCGCTACCTGGAGCTCATCTACCGCGAGCCGGACTTCAGCAGTGTGTCCGTTGACAGGGTGCCCGGCTACCCGGAGGGCTACGTCAATAAGTACTACCTGGGCAAGACCCTAGTGGCCGTCGGTGCCCCGCCGTCCGGCGGCGGTGGCGGTGCGTCCGGCGGTGGCGGCGGTTATCCTGGCGGCGGTGGCGGTAGTCCCTCCGTCGCCGGTCAGGCGGCGGGTGGCGTCGGCGAAGCCGTCACGCCGATTGATCTCCTCGCTCAGAAAGACCTGAACCCGTTCGCCGTGCCGCGCCAGCAGGCCAAGTACATGGCGCAACTCTATGGGAGTGTCCGCCGTGTGCGCGCGGTCCAGGGGTTTGATGTGACGGTAACCGCGATCCTGAAGAACCCGTTGCGCGCTCCGACCGTGCCCAGCGGCGCTGGCGGTGGCGCGCCCGCCGGCGGCACGACCGGCGGCTATCCGGGCGGCGGGGGTGGCGGCGGCTACCCTGGTGGGGGCGGCTACCCCGGGGGGGGGGGCGGCTATCCGGGCGGCGGCGGCTA
>JAFAZD010000105.1 GCA_019239955.1 Armatimonadota bacterium
CATGCTTGAAGAGTATCGTGGCACGTTCCACGACGGACGGGGCGAAGAGGCCGTGCTCATCCGAAATGACGGCCAGGAGCTCTCGATGGTGCTGCGCGGGGTGGAGTTCGTGGGCAACGACATCGGCGGGATGGAGCCTAGGGACAAGGCCGAGCGGCCTGAACTGGACGCGTTCGTCCTGAACCGCTACCCTCATGAGGCCGCGGAACTGTGCGCCTGCACTATCGAGTACGTGGCGCCCGTGCCCGTGGCCGAGCGGGGGAACATGATGGCGGGGTGGCTGACGATCCGCGCCGAACTCGGCCGCCCCGTCGGGACCGGCCGGCTGGATCACGAGACCCTGCGGCTGGCGTTGACCATCGGCAACGAGACGTACCAGGGCAGCGGCATGAGCGGGTGGTTCGAGGACGAGCTGCTGGAAATCCAGGCGGCGCTGCCAAAGGGCGTGTACCTGAAGGCGTGCATCAACTGCGCCTTCTCGGACTACAGCGTGTACGGGCACGGGCTGTTCGGGGACATGCTGTGCTTCCGAGGCTGCAAGTCCGAGTACCTGGCGGTGCGGACCAAGGCCGATTACCTGCGGATGAAGGCAGGTCCGGCCCAGGTTGTGCAGGAGACATACCTGTGCCCCGAGTTCGAGCGGCGCAGGCCAGGGACGGGATACCGAGGCTGAGGATGGAACGAACAGACCTGCATATCCTTGCCTGTATGTACCGACTCCCCACATTCGGGGCAGTACCGGCCGGGCATGTCAAACGTCGCCGTGCGTCCCTTGTACGGAAGTGTCATCGGCTTGATGGCCCGCTCCATTTTATGGGTGCAGGTGGGACAAATCGGGTTCTCCATGGTCTCTCCTCAAGCGTCCTTTTTTGAACGACAGCCCCTGTTCTACTGTTGTTCATAGCGCAGGCGCAGGCGCTCCACGTCGTCTTCGTCGGCGTCGGCCATGCCGTACTCCCGCAGGAACGCCAATCCGCGCCCCGGCCCAAGATTGTACTGAAGGCTCCAGACGGCGGCGGCCAGGTCCACCTCCGGCTCCCCCAGGGCCATGTCGCCCACGTCAATGTAGCCGCTCAGGCGGTCGCCTACGTAGAGGAAGTTCGGCAGGCAGGCGTCGCCGTGGACTAGCACGGGGCCGTCTCCGCCGAAGGGCCAGCCGGCAGTGGGAGTCGCGTGCAGCCCGCGCAACGCCGCCGCCAGGCGGGTGATGATGACCGGCGGCGGCAGTGTGGCTGACAGCGAGGCCAGGCCCTGGCCCTCCACGGCTGACGTGAGCAGGGCGTCCGCGTCGCCGCCGGCCATGAAGCCGAGGGGACGCGGGGCAGGCATGCGGCCCTCCAGCCAGCGCAGACGGTCATGTTCGGGCCGGAGGCGGGGGCCGATCTTCAGAAAGAGTCGGCGGTCGCCGAAGTCCAGGCGGTACACGGCGTTGACATCATTGGAGGGGACGCGCGTACAGGCGGCCGGCTGTGCCCCCTCCAGGGCGCAGGCCCAGGACCAGACCCAGGGCGGCGGGGGCGTGTCGGGCGGACGGCTCATGGCGTCAACCCAAGCAGGCGCTCGGCGTTGCCGTGGGCGATCTTTTCCTTGTCCGCCGGGGCGACGGGCAGGGAGTCGAGGAAGGTGCGGCCCTGCGGGTTCGTGCTGAATGGGTAGTCTACCGAGAAGAGCAGGCGGTCCGCGCCCACGACTTCCAGGGCGCACAGGAACGGCGGCAGGGTGAAATAGCCGCTCGTGGTGACGTGGAAGTTGGCGTGGAAGTAGTCCGACAGGGGCCGCGCCAGTGGCTTGGGGGCGCGGGACAGGACGGACTCGGCGCGGGCGAGCGAGAACGGCAGGTTCTCGCCCATGTGGCCGATGATGATTTGGAGGCCGGGCAGACGGTCGAACAGGCCGGAGACGATCAGCCGCAGGGCGTGCAGGCCCGTCTCGACGTGCCAGCCCCAGCCGGCGATGGACAACACGGCGCCGTAGCCATCGGGCAGGCCGCCGTAGTAGGCGTCCCGCACCGGCGGGGGCGGCGGGGCGGGGTGCAGGTAGACCGGCACGCCCAGGTCCTGCGCGGCCTGAAAGACGGGGAGGAAGCGCGGGTGGTCGAGGAACAGGCCGCCCGCCGTGCCGTTGACGATGGCCCCCCGGAAGCCCAACTCTCGGACGCAACGCCGCAGTTCGTCCGCCGCCGTCTCCGGCTCCTGGACGCCCAGGGCGGCGAAGGCGGCGAAGCGGTCGGGGTGGTCCTGCACCGCCTGCGCGGCCCGGTCGTTGGCGTCGCGGGCCACGGCGGTGGCGGTGGCCGGGTCGAGGGCATCCAGGAGGATGCCCGACAGGGACAGCACCTGCATGTCAATGCCCGCCGCGTCCATGTCCGCGAGGCGTTCGTCGCCCAGGTCGGCCTGTTTGCGCGCGACCTCCTCCCCGCCGGCCTGCCCCTCAGGTCCCAGGTTTTTGGTCGCCTCCAGATACATCGGCGTGGTATAGTGTTCTTCCAGGGTGATGACCTTCATCGCCTTGCCGTCTCCTCGTCCTTCGTGAAGTCTGACTGAGGGATACCCAAGAATCCGCGGAACATTGTCGGGACATGACGTACTTCTCTCACGACACGGCGGCGCGGCGTTACGCGCAGGCCCGCCCGTACTTCCACCCGCTGGTCATCGGCCTGGTGCGGGATCACCTCGGCCTGCGCGAGCCGATGAGTCGGGCGCTGGACGTGGCCTGCGGGACCGGGCGCTCCGCGCTGGCGCTGACGGAGATCGCCCGGCAGGTCGTCGCCACCGACGTCTCCGGGGCGATGCTCTCTGAGGCCGTCCGCGACCCGCTCGTCGTCTACCTCCAGGCCGACGCCGAGGCGCTGCCGCTGGCGGACGGCGCGTTCGACCTCATCACTGTCGCCCTCGCCTTCCACTGGCTCGACCGCGCCCGCTTTCTGGCCGAGGCGCGTCGCCTGCTGCGGCCGTCCGGCTGGCTGGTCATTTACAACAACGCCTTCGCGGGCGTGATGAGGGAGAACCCGGAGTTCGCTGACTGGAGCCGTGACGTCTACCTGGCTCGCTACCCCTCGCCCATACGGCAGGGACACCCCGTCAGCGCGCCCGAGGCGGAAAGGTACGGCTTCCGCCTGGCTCATCGGAAGGACTACGTCAATGATGTGTCGTTCTCGCCCGAGGCGCTGGCCCGTTACCTGATGACGCAAAGCAATGTCATCGCGGCGGTGGAGCAGGGGGCGGAACGCCCCGACGCCGTGTACGCCTGGCTGCTCCGGGAACTGAGGTCCCTGTTCCTGGGGCCGACAGCGACCTTCGAGTTCGGCGGCTATATTTGGTACCTACAGGGCGTGGAGCGTCGAGACCATGCGCTCTTCCAGGACGTGAGATCCTGACGTGACCAGGGGCGGGCGGGGCACCGGTGCCCCGCCCGCCCCTCTCTCGTACATGGACGCTGCGGCGTCCGTTACATCCCCTGGTCCCTGCGCATCTCCCGGCGGGCACGGATGTGGTGCCGGATCGCCCGCGCCCGCAGGTGGGCGCGCTCCGCCGCACCATAGTGTCCGTTCGCCACGGCGCGGGCGTAGTCCGCCTTCTGCCGCATGATGGCGCGGCGCGCGCGGTGCATGTGCCCGTGGTGGAAGTCGTGATGGTACTCCCCCTGGGCGAAGGCGGCACTCCCGGCGCCCGCGAGCAGGGCGCACAGGCCGCCCAGTACCAGACCCTTGGTCATCCAAACCGTCATTCTCGTCTTCTCCTTTTGAAGCGGGTCAAGATGGCGGGAGATTATCCCGACACCGACAATACATGGACGGGACACAGCCGGAAATGTTCCTGCGCGTCAAGACAGAAGGGACAGTCTTGAAGCGGAGGCGACACGGCGCGTCCGGCGGCACTCAGGCGGCGGGTCAATGGAGTATACTCACTTCATGGCCAGCGCGGAGGCGTACCCAGATCGGTCAGGAAATCAGAAACAGGCCGTCGGTTACGTGTGGGCGGCGGGCGGCGTGGCCCTGGCGACGGGCGGCTTTTGGCTGGTCCGCTCGTACCTGGACAAGGGGCAGGCCTCCCTGCTATACCTGCCCGTCGCCATCGCCTGCGCCCTCCGCTTCGGCTTCGGCCCCGCCGTGCTGGGCGCGGTCCTGAGCTTCCTGTGCTGGGACTTCTTCTTCCTGCCGCCGTTTGGCACGTTCGTGGTCACCGACCCGAAGGACTGGCTCTCGCTGTTCGTGTTCCTGCTGGCGGCCATCACGACCGCGCAGCTGGCGTCGCGGGCGCGCGAGCAGACCCAGCAGGCTCGCGCGCGCGAGGCGGAGATCGCCACGCTGTTCCAGGCCAGCGAGGCCCTGAGCCGTGAGATCGGCGCGGACAGCCTGCTCGTCGCCCTGGCCCAGCGGCTCCAGGTCCTGTGCCGCGCCTCACGCTGCCTCGTCTTCCGCCGCGCCTCCGGCGGCCTCCGCCTGGTCGCCGCCGGCCGCCTCGGCCCGCCCCCCTCGGACGCCGAGGCGGAGACGATCCGCCGGGCGGCGGAGGCGGCCTGCGAACACCGCCAGGTCATCGGGTTCGGGACGAGCCGCACCCTCTGGGCGAAGGCGCTGGTCGCGGCCAATACGGCCCCCTCCACCCTCGGCGTGTACGTCCCGCTCCAGGCTGAGGCGGGGCCGGTCGGCGTTCTGCACGTCGGCCCCCGCACCGACGGGCAGCCCTTCTCCGGCAGCGACGAGCGGCTGATCCTGACGCTGGCGAACCACGCGGCGGTTGCCATCGCCCGCGCGGACCTGGCGGCGCAGGCGGCGCAGGCCGAGGCGCTGCGGGAGGCCGACGCCCTCAAGGATTCGCTGCTGTCACTGGTCTCGCACGAGCTGCGGACCCCGTTGGCGGCCATCAAGGTGTCGGCGAGCGGACTGCTCCAGCCCGACTCCTCGTGGGAGGAGGCCGCGCGACAGGAGGCGCTGCGGGCCATCAACCGGGAGGCGGACCGCCTAAGCACGGTGGTCAGCAACCTACTGGACCTGTCCCGGCTGGAGGCGGGCGCGTGGCGGCCGCACAAGGACTGGTGCGACCTGGCCGAGGTCGCCGGCACGGCCCTGGACCGGCTGCCGCCGCCGGACGCGGCGCGGATCACGTTGAACGCCGCCCCCGACCTGCCGCTGATCCGGGCCGACTACGCCCAGATCGCGCTCGTGCTGACGAACCTGCTGGAGAACGCGCTCAAGTACACGCCCGCGGGCAGCCCGATCCGGCTGGGACTTCAGCCCGCGCAGATGGGGCAGGACGAGGCCCCGTCGGGCGTCACCGTCCGCGTGCGGGACTTCGGCGCGGGACTGACGCCCGGCGAGGAGGAGCGCCTGTTCGACCGCTTCTATCGAGGCGTCCGGCACGAGGGCGGCAGCATCCACGGCACGGGGCTGGGCCTGGCCCTGTGCCGGGCCATCGTGCAGGCCCATGGCGGGCGCATCTGGGCGGCGAACGCCCCCGCCGGGGAGACCGCCGGGGCCGTGTTTTCGGTCTTTCTGCCGAAGGAGGACGCCGCATGACGCGCCCGAACGAGAAGGCGACGATACTGGTGGTGGACGACGAGCCGGAGATCCTGAGGGCCCTGCGCGCGGGGCTGGCGGCGCAGGGTTACGCGGTGCAGACGGCCATGAATGGGGAGGAGGCGCTGCGCTCCGCGTCCGCCGACGCGCCCGACCTGGTGATTCTGGACGTGATGCTCCCTGGCGCGGTGGACGGCCTGGAAGTCTGCCGCCGCCTGCGGGAGTGGAGCGCCGTGCCGATCCTGATGCTCTCCGCGCTGGGCCAGGAGCGCCAGAAGGTGGCCGCGCTGGACCTGGGGGCGGACGACTACCTGACCAAGCCGTTCGGCATGGATGAACTGACCGCGCGGGTGCGGGCCGCCCTGCGCCGCGCGCGCGGCGTCCAGCCCGCGGCCGAGCCGTCCGCGTTCACCTGGAACGACTTGACGGTGGACTACGCCAGGCGCCTGGTGACGAAGGGCGGACAGGAAATCAAGCTCACCCCGCTGGAATATGACATCCTGCGGTTCCTGACGCAGAACGCCGACCGCGTGGTGACCCACCGGCTCCTCCTGGCGCGCGTCTGGGGGGCCGAATACACGGAGGACACGCAGCTGCTGCGCGTCCACATCGGCCACCTGCGGCGTAAGGTCGAGGACGATCCCACCCGCCCTCGCCTGATCGTCACCGAGCCCGGCGTCGGCTACCGCCTCAAGACCGTCGATCCCCTCTGAGACAGCCTCGCCGCCCCGAAACCTTTACGGAGTCTTTATCCCGAACCGGCACTTCTTTATGGGTTCTTTACTCAGAAGCGGCTATCATCCTCCCATGACATCCCCAAGGATTTCGTGTCAATTGCCCTCCGGCGCCTTCGCGGCGCATCTGACCACGGGCGACCTCTGGCTGAAGGCGGCGGGGCAGGATTACCGGCTGTGCCGGGCCTTCGCGGACAGGTTCCGTGCCGGGCTGCCGCGCTCGCTCCGCAGCCAGCGCGTGGGCTGGGAGCGCGCCGGGCAGCCCGGCTACGCGCTGCTGGTGCCGGACATCCGCCCCGCGACGTCTTTGGGCAGCGACGAGTGGTATCTCTACTCCGTCACGGGCGAGGCCTTCTTCCGCTGGACGCACGCCCAGCGCCAGCGGATGAAGGCGCTCGTACTCGCCGACTGCGTCGAGGATTGGGCCGAGCTGCTGCGTCAGGCCGTCCGCGAGCGCGTCTTCGAAATGCGCTATGAGGTGACGCCGCAGTACCTCAACGCGCTGGGCGAGTATGAAGCGGCGCCGGTCGACTACCTGTTCTCGCTGCTCGCCTATGCCCCTCGGCCTGCGAGCGCCGCCCCGTTCGAGGTTTTCGGGAGCGGCCTGACCCCAGAAGCGGCGGCGCGCGACGCCTGCCTGTCGTGGCTCCAGGAGCAGTGCCCCGATATAAACCTCTCGTGAGCGGCGTCCGACCGAAAGCACACCTCCCCATCAGCCGCCTTCGGTTTCCCGCATGACTTGCCGGATAATCCACGGCGTTTTTCCTCTCCACCTCCCCTGGTACCCCGCCTGACGGGGTAAGATGGAGGGGAGCAGGCCCTGCGCGGCGGGCGCGGGGCCGTCTCCGGCGCGGGAGGGGGACGGGGATGAGGTTGATCCTGGCACGCCACGGGAAGGCTGTCCACAATGTGGCGTTCGAGGAACACCAGCGTGGGCAGGGTGAGTTACCCGTGGGGCTGCCGAGTTTCCTCCAGGAGAGCGCCCCTCTGGTGGAGGTCGGGGAGCGGCAGGCCCGTGCGGCCGGGGCGTACCTGCGGGATCGCGGCCTCCGCCTCGACGTCGCCTTCATCTCCCCCGCCGTCCGCACCCGCCGGACGTGGGCCGAGTATGGGTTCGCGGGCGTCCCGACGGTCCTGGAGCCGCGCCTCAAGGAACAGGACGGGGGAGTGTTCGACCGGCTGCCCCTCTCCGTCACCCAGGGGCAGCGGGAACGTTACGCGCGGGAGGCCGCCGCGAGCCTCGACGCGCGCCCCCCACAGGGAGAAAGCATCCGGGAACACCTGGCGCGCGTGGAGGCGTGGCTGCGGGAGACGGTCGCGGCCTGCGGCGGGGCGACCGTCCTTGCCGTGACCCACTACGGCGTCATCGGACTGATCGGGGCGCTGTGCGAGGGGCTGCCGCTGGACTCCTACCTGGCCGACCGCCCCGCCCACCTGACGCCCGGCTACGGCGACCTGATCGGCTATCGCCGGCACGGCGGCCATTGGGTCCGGGAGTTTCTCTTCCACAACCCGTGCCGTTGAGCTACTTGGGCGGGGAGTAACGCGCGCCCGCCCAGGTGTGCGGCAGCCGCTCCTCATAGGCGGCGCGTGTCCGGCGCATCTCCTCCGTGACGGCATCGCCGTAGGTCAGTTGGTCCAGAAAGGCGACGACCTCGCCCAGACTCCCCTCAATCACGTTGGCGGCGGCCGGCCGGCTCGGGGTGTGTTCCTTCGCCCCGGCCTTCAGGTTGTAGTGGAACGAGTGGATGAGCCGGTCAATGGCGTGGACCTTGTCGCGGGCGGAGCGCGCCCGGTCGAAGCCGGCGAGGAAGGTGCGGAACGCCTCCACGCCCCCGGCGCCATAGAGCTGCCTGTTCCGATACGTCTGCCAATACTGCCCCCAGGTCGTCCACCAGCCGCAGCGGGCGCAGCGCAGCTCCTCCGCCCGGCTGGCGGCGCTGTTGTCTTTGCCGATGCGGACGATCGTGCTTGTCACTCCCTCGCGTTCGCAGCGGGGGCAGGCCACCTGCCCGCCCGCCGCCGCCATGACGGTCAGGATGCTCCGGCACCGCAGGTAGAGGGCCAGGCCGACGTCCTCGACCAGCATCTCATCCACGACCCCACGCGCGTCGTTCTCGTAAAGACGGCGAATCTTGTCCCAGCGGACGGGCTGCGCCCAGACGACTTCCGAGATTCCGTTCCCGGCACGGGCATCGCCATCATTGTTTTCTGCGTTGCCATCAAACACTTCTGATTTCATGTTATTTTTCTTTCAATCCCGCTCTCGTCCGCCAGGGTCTCCAGTGCCGCCAGGCGGTTGCGCATCTCGCCCAGTTCGCCCTTCCCCAACTGTTCGGCGCAGCCCGCGACGATCCGCCGCCCGCGCTCGGCCAGCGCCCGGCGCTCCGGCGCCTCGGGGAGTGTCGCGGCGATGTCGCCGAGGGCGCGCAGCATCCGCAGGCTGACGGCCACGTCCGACTTCGCGTACAGGCGGACCTGCTCGAACGCCGAGTCCACCAGCCGCTCGAAGCCCAGCCAGGGGATGCTCACGCGCACGACGCCGGGCGGGTCATAGTACAGCGACTCCGGCGGCTCGCGGGAGGCGAAGCGGATCAGCACACGGCTGAGCTGATCCACACAGCTGATGGCCGTGCTGGGGTCGTTGACGGCGGGCGAGATCGCCTTGAGCGCGATGTCCACGATCTGCAGGATGCCGAACTCGACGTCCTGCTGGAGAGTCCGGGTCGGACCGACGTCGAAGACCGCGCGCAGCTCCGCGGCCCGACCGGGCGACAGCTTGTCCCCTTTGGACACGGTCAGGAGCGGGACCCCCTCCGGGACGAAGTGGCCGACGCGCCGCAGGACGTAGACCGTCAGCCCGGAGGACTTCGCCAGAGCGACGAGACGCTTCGTGTCGATGTAGCGGACGTAGCCCGAGGCGTCACTGAGCAGAGCCGCCTGGCGGGCGTCGGGCGCGGGCGCGCCGCCGTCGGGCAGGCGGTGGGTGCGGCGGGGCCGGGGCATCGTCTCATCAATGATCGCCTCCGTCTCCCGGGCGATCCGATCCACGATGTAGTTGACGCCGATGGCCTGGGAGATGTGGTGGATGAAAAAGAGGAGCCAGCCGACGCAGGCCAGGGCGAGCGTCATGGCGCCCAGCACCGTCAGGACCGGCTCGAAGGGACGTGGGGCGAACCGCGCCGCGGGGAGGGCGGCGATGCAGTAGGTGAAGGTGCCCAGGAAGATGCCGAGCGTCTGCTGCGTCACCCGATCCTGGGCGAAGGCGAGGAGGATACGCGGGGAGTATTGCATGGAGGCCAGCGTCAGCGTCATCAGCAGGATGGCGAAGACGATGGAGACCACGGTCATCATGGAGGCGGCGATGGCGCCGAGGATGGCCTGGGCCACCTGGGGGTCGGCGCGTGAGGGAAAGGGGCCCTCCGGCACCCAGGCGCTGAGGCCCGGCCATTCCTCCTCCAGCGCCGACAGGAGCGCCCCCGCCGCGCCCAGGAAGACGGCGATGCTCAGGGGGCGGACGAGGAAGCCGCCGCGCAGGTTGTACATGACGTGGCGGTACAGGGTTGGCAGGCGCTTGTTCAACGGCTCACGGGACCTCACCGGCTCCGCTGGGGCGGTCTTGCAGCAGCTCCTGCCGCACCCTGTCCGCCGTGACGCCCTGCCCGAACAGGGCGTGGGCGGCCGGCCCCGTGCCCTTCAGGACCAGACCGATCAGCAGGTGTTCCGTCCCGATGCAGGCGCTGTCAAACCGCCGGGCCTCCTGAGCGGCGAAGTCCACCACCTGACACGCCCGATCCGTCAGGACCGCCCGCGGCTCATCCTCGGCTGCCGGGGCGCGCTCGCGGCGGGCGCCGTGTGCCGTTTCCGTCCTCAGGGCCATGCGCAGGCTCACCGGGGAGATGCCCAGACGCCGCAGGAGATGCACCCCGCCGCCCTGCCGCTGCCCCAGAAGCCCCAGCAGCAGATGATCCGTGTCCACCCGATCCAGTCCACACCCCCGCGCTTCGCCTTGCGCACGGAGCAGCGCCTGATACGCACACGCGCTGAACCGAAAGGCGACGCGCCCCGCCCGTCCCGACTCAGGAAAGAACCTCTCTCCCGGCCACTCCCCCGCCGGACGGGGCCGCGTTTCCCCGCGCCCGAAGCGCACTTTGACCCATTCCCGGTATGCGACACTCAGCGCGGCCGTCCCGGCGACACAGAAGAGGAAGCCTCCGTAGGAGGGATGCGCCCCCAGCGAGATGTCGTGGATGCGATACACATAGGAGCAGGCCGTCAGGCTCAGCCCCAGGACGAACCAGCGGAGCATCCACCACTCCTGCCTCCGGCCCACCTTCCGCGCAGCGTTCAGGCGCACTTGCATCGAAATCAGCAGGAGGATCGCCAGAGCAAGCATTGCCTTGTAGAACAGCAGCATGACTGAGTTCCTTCGCATGACTGAGTTCCTTCGCATGGCCGGCTTGGATGACCGTGAAAGCGAAGCCCCGAACGACACAGTTAGGGAGGCGTCACAAACCTGCCATCACCCTCCTTCCCTCCGGCTGGATTCCATGGTATCTCGCGCCGCATAAAGATTATGTAAAGGAGGCGCCACCCCGCATAAAGAGATGATAAAGATTTGCGAATCTTCACGAAGTCTTTACTCGTCCCGCCCCTGCACCTACTGCTACCGCGTCCGCATGACGGTCAAGTACCGCAAGCGCTCGTAAATCTTTACGTAATCTTTACGGGAAGGCCGCCCCTCTTTACACGTTCTTTATGACCCTCCGGATACCATAAGGCGTGCCCCAGGGAGGCACGGGAGGCGCTCATGCAGGACTTCTGGTTTCTGGCGATCACGGTGGCGTTCTTCGCGCTCGCCATCGGCTACACCCACGGCTGCGACCGGCTGTAAGGAGACACGGAAATGGAAATCTGGCTCGCGGGCCTGGCGACGATCGGGCTGACGGCCTACTTGCTGTACGCGCTGCTCCGGCCCGAGCGGTTCTAGGGAGGATTCGTGATGACAATCATCGGATGGTTTCAAATTCTGCTGTTCATCGGGGTGGTCCTCGCCCTGACCAAGCCCTTCGGCACCTTCATGTACAAGGTGTTCGAGGGGCAGCGGACGTGGCTGACGCCGATCGTCCGGCCGGTCGAGCGCCTGATTTATAAAGCCGGCGGCGTCCACGAGGACCAGGAGATGCCGTGGACGGTCTACACGCTGGCGATGCTGCTGTTCAGCGTCGTCACGCTGATCATCACCTACGCGATCCTGCGCTGGCAGGCGTTCCTGCCGCTCAACCCGATGCACTTCGGGGACGCTAAGAACGCGCCCTCCTACGCCACGGCCATGACGCCCGACCTGGCCTTCGGCACGGCGGCGTCGTTCGTGACCAACACGAACTGGCAGGCGTACGACGGCGAGAACACGATGTCCTACTTCTCGCAGATGGTCGGGCTGGCGTCGCACAACTTCTTCTCGGCGGCGACGGGGATCGCCATCGCCATCGCGCTCTGCCGCGGCCTGGGCCGCCGGTCGGCGCAGAGCATCGGCAACTTCTGGGTGGACATCACCCGCTGCACGCTCTACATCCTGATTCCGATCTGCATCGTCTACGCCCTGATCCTCTGCCAGCAGGGGGCCATCCAGAACTTCCACGCGTACCGGGCCGTGACGGGAGTGGAGGGCGGCTCCCAGATCATCCCCGGCGGCCCCTTTGCCTCGCAGGAGGCGATCAAGATGCTGGGCACCAACGGCGGCGGCCCGCTCAACGCCAACTCGGCGCATCCCTTCGAGAACCCCACGCCGCTGACCGACTTTTTGCAGATCATCAGCATCTTCCTGATCGGCGCGGGCATCGTCTACACGTTCGGCCTGTACGTCGGCAACACCCGGCAGGGGTGGGCGATCTGGGGCGCGATGGCGGCCATGTGGTTCATCGGCGTCGTGGTCTGCTACACGCAGGAAGCGAAGGGCAATCCCCTGATCGCGCAGCAGGGTGTGGAGACGCGCGCCTCCGTGCTGGGCGACAGCGGCGGCAACATGGAGGGCAAGGAGGTCCGCTTCGGCGTCGCCCGCTCGGCCCTGTTCGCCACGGTCACGACGGACGCCTCGTGCGGGGCGGTCAACTCCATGCACGACTCGTACATGCCGCTCGGCGGGCTGGTCCCGATGGCGAACATCATGAGCGGCGAGGTCATCTTCGGCGGCGTCGGCGCGGGCCTGTACGGGATGCTGATGTACGCCATCCTGGCGGTCTTCATCGCCGGCCTGATGGTCGGGCGCACCCCCGAGTACCTGGGCAAGAAGGTGGAGGCCTACGAGGTGAAGATGGCGATGCTGGCGAGCCTGGTGCTGGCCGCCGACGTGCTGTGCTTCACGGCCCTGTCCAGCGTCACGCACGTCCCCCACCCCGCCACCTACTGGAACACCGTGCCGGGCACGCCGCCGTCGGTCAACGCGTTGGCCTCGGCCAACACCAACAACAGCGGCCCGCACGGCTTCTCGGAGATCCTTTACGCCTACGACTCGACCACAGGCAACAACGGCAGCGCGTTCGCGGGCATCTCGGTCAACACGCCCTACTGGAACATGACCCAGGGCCTCTCAGAGTTGGTCGGGCGATTTTTGATGATCGTGCCGCTGCTGGCGATCGCCGGCAGCATGGTCCGTAAGAAATGCGTGGCCGCCGGGCCGGGCACGTTCCCCACGGACACCCCGCTGTTCGCGGGGCTGCTGGTGGGTGTGGTCATCATCGTCGGCGCGCTGACCTACTTCCCCGGCGTCTCGCTGGGGCCTGTCGTGGAACACTTCCTGCTACAGAGCGGCAAGACGTTTTAGGAACCCACCCCGGCTCGCCGAGGCTCGCCACCCCTCCCGAAACGGGAAGGGAACAGGGTCAAGAGGCTTTCGCTTCTGACAACTTTCCTCTCCCGTTTCGGGGGAGGTGGCGAGCCTCAGGCGAGCCGGAGGGGGTCTCAGGAGACCGGAACAACAATGGCAGTCACACAACAACCAACTTTCCAGGCGCCGCCGGGGGCGGGCCAGGGCGGCGACGTGCCACCGACCCGTCACACCAGCCGCGCGCGCCCGCTCTTCGACCCGCCCATCGTGCGCCGGGCGGTCAAGGACGCCTTCGTCAAGCTCAGCCCGGTCGCCGAGGCCAAGAACCCCGTCATGTTCGTGGTCTGGGTCGGCAGCGTCGTCACGACGCTGATCTTCCTGGGCAGCCTTGCCCCGTCGGCCACCGGCGTCCACATGGGGGCCTGGGAGCGCTCCTTCACGGGGCAGATCGCGCTCTGGCTGTGGTTCACCGTGCTGTTCGCCAACTTCGCCGAGGCCATCGCCGAGGGACGCGGCAAGGCGCAGGCGGATGAATTGCGCAAGACGCGCACGACGACCCGCGCCAAGCGGCTCGGCAAGGGCGGGCAAATTGAAGAAGTGCCCGCGCCCTCGCTGCGCAAAGGGGACGTCGTGGTCTGCGAGGTCGGCGACGTCATCCCCAGCGACGGCACCATCATCGAGGGCATCGCCAGCGTGGACGAGTCGGCCATCACCGGCGAGTCGGCCCCGGTCATCCGGGAGGCGGGCGGCGACCGCAGCGCCGTGACGGGCGGCACCAAGGTCATCTCGGACCACATCAAGATCGAGATCACCGCCAACCCCGGCGAGACCTTCATTGACCGCATGATCGGCCTCGTGGAAGGCGCGTCCCGGCAGAAGACGCCCAACGAGATCGCTCTGAACATCCTGATCGCCGGCCTGACCATCATCTTCCTGCTGGCGACCGTGACCCTGCTGCCGTTCGCCCTCTACAACGTCGGCCAGGCCCAGGGCGCGGGCCTGTCCGGTGCGGCGCCCAGCATCACCGTCCTGATCGCCCTGCTGGTCTGCCTGATCCCGACGACCATCGGCGGCCTGCTGTCCGCCATCGGCATCGCGGGCATGGACCGGGTGATGCAGTACAACGTGCTCGCCATGAGCGGCAAGGCCGTGGAGGCCGCCGGGGACGTGGACGTGCTGCTGCTGGACAAGACCGGCACGATCACGCTCGGCAACCGGCAGGCAGCGGAGTTCCTCCCCCTGCCCGGCGTGGACGTGGCCGAACTGGCCGACGCCGCGCAGCTCTCGTCCCTGGCCGACGAGACGCCCGAGGGCCGCTCCATCGTCGTGCTGGCCAAAGAAAGATACGGCCTGCGCGGGCGGCATCTGGAAGAAACGGCCGAGTTCATCCCCTTCACCGCCCAGACGCGCATGTCGGGGCTGAACATGAATGGCACGCACGTCCGCAAGGGGGCAGTCCGGGCCGTCGCGGATTACGTCAGGCAGAACGGGGGCCAGGTCCCCGCCGCGCTGCAGGAGATCGCCGACGGCATCTCCAAGCAGGGCGGCACGCCGCTGGCGGTCGTCCTCAACGAGCGGCCCCTGGGGATCATCAACCTCAAGGACATCGTCAAGGGCGGCATGCGCGAGCGCTTCGACCACCTGCGGGCGATGGGCATCAAGACGGTCATGATCACCGGCGACAACCCGCTGACCGCCGCCGCCATCGCGCAGGAGGCGGGCGTGGACGACTTTCTGGCCCAGGCCAAGCCCGAGGACAAGATGGCGCTGATCAAGCAGGAGCAGGGGGAGGGCCGGCTGGTGGCGATGACGGGCGACGGCACGAATGACGCGCCCGCCCTGGCGCAGGCCGACGTCGGCGTGGCGATGAACTCGGGGACGCAGGCCGCCAAAGAGGCGGGCAACATGGTGGATCTGGACTCCAACCCGACCAAACTGATCGAGATCGTCGAGATCGGCAAGCAGCTCCTGATGACGCGCGGGGCGCTGACGACCTTCTCCATCGCCAACGACGTGGCGAAGTACTTCGCCATCATCCCGGCGATGTTCTCCACGCTGTACCTGCTGTCCGGCCAGGCGCACGGGCCGCTGTGGGCCTTGAACATCATGAAGCTGCACTCGCCCTACTCGGCGGTGCTGGCGGCGGTGATCTTCAATGCGCTGGTCATCATCGCGCTGATCCCGGTCGCCCTCCGGGGTGTCGCGTACCGCCCGATGGGCGCGGCCCAGGTGCTGCGCCGCAACCTGGCGGTCTGGGGGTTGGGCGGCATCATCGCTCCGTTCCCGTTCATCTGGCTGCTGGACCAGATTCTGGTGCTGCTGCACTGCGCCCCGGCGCACTGACCTACCCCTGGCCGCAAGCGGCCTGTCCCCTCCCTGCCAGGGAAGGGACAGCCGCGACAGCGGCAGGGTTAGGCTCTTTCGGAGAAAACCAATGGCAAAACAACTAGTCGTCTCGATCCGCATCACGGTCGTCCTGCTGCTGCTCGTCAGCGGCGTCTATCCCTTGATCGTCTGGGGGATCTCGCAGGCCGCGTTCAGGCACCAGGCGGACGGCAGCCTCGTCACCAATGCCTCGGGCTGGGTGGTCGGCTCGGAACTGCTGGGGCAGAACTTCAGCCGGCCCGAGTACTTCCAGCCCCGGCCCTCGGCGGCGGGCAGCGGCTACGACCCGACCCAGAGCGGCGGCACCAACCTGGGGCCGACCAGCGACAAGCTCATCAACGGCGTCCACAAGCCCGACATCGCCAAAGGCAAGCCGGACCCGTCGGACTTCGACGGCGTGAAGGACCTGGCGGCGGCTTACCGCAAGGCCAACGCCCTGCCGGCGGACGCCAAAGTGCCCGTGGACGCCGTCACCCGCTCGGCGTCGGGCCTGGACCCGCACATCAGCCCGATGAACGCCAGCCTCCAGGCCGCCCGCGTCGCCCAGGCGCGCGGCATGAGCGTGGACGACGTCAAGGCGCTGATCGCGCAGAACACGCAGGGCCGTTCGCTCGGATTCCTGGGCGAGCCGGCGGTTAACGTGCTGGCGCTGAACCTGGCCTTGGACAAGGCCCATCCGATGCCGGCCGCGCCGGCCAAGAAATAAACGGACGGGCCGAGAGTCGCTGGGCGCGGGGGCCGGTTGTGGAGCATCTATAGATGGTCAAGAACGGTTGAAATGCGAAGCCTGAAGGTCCAACTGCTGGTCAGCCACCTGCTGCTGGGGCTGCTGATGGCAGGGGTCATGGGCGGGGCATTGATCAACTTTTCCCGCCTCGGCCACTCCATCGAGGGCATCCTGCGGGACAACTATGACAGCGTGATCGCCGCGCAGAACATGAAGGAGTCGCTGGAGCGGCAGGACAGCGCCGCGACGTTCTTTCTGGCGGGGCAGACGCGCAAGGCGCGGGACCAGTATCAGGCTAACTGGCCGGTCTTCCAGCACTGGGCGGATGTGGAGTCGCACAACATCACCGAGGTCGGCGAGCAGCAGATGTCCGACGACATTGAGGCGCAGTTCCCGGCCTACCGCCGGGCCATCGAGCGGCTGCTGTACGCCCGCCCGCCGATGCCGCCGGTCCGACAGCGCGCCTACTACTTTTCGACGCTGGAGCCGGCGTTTCTGCGGCTCAAGCAGCGCGCCCAGGACGTGCTCGACGTCAACCAGGCCGCCATCGTGCGCGCGGACCGGCGGGCGAAGGCCGAGGCCCGCCGCGCCTCGCTCACCGGCCTCGGCGTCACCGCAGCGGCGCTTCTGCTGGCGCTGCTGCTGGCCGGGCGGACGATCCGCGCGGTGCTGACCCCGCTGCGCACGTTCGCGCGCCAGGCGGAGGAGATCGGCGCCGGGCACCTGGACCAGCGGATCGCCCTGCCGCGGCAGGACGAGATCGGCGCGCTGGCGGCCTCCTTCAACGACATGGCCGAGAAGCTCACCGAGGCGCGGCGGCTGGAGGAGCAGCGCCTGCACCGGGCCGAGCGCATGTCCGACGCCGCGCTGGAGAGCCTGTACGACCCGGTGATCGTGACCGATGGGTCCGCGTGCGTCGTCCACCTGAACCGGGCGGCGGAGGGACTGTTCGGCCCCGCACGGCGGGCGGCCGGGGCGCCCCTGGTGGACGTCGTGCGCGAGGCGCGCATCACGCAGGCGGTGGACTGCGCGATCCATCAGGAGCGCGTCTCCGCCGGCGAGGGCGAGGCCGCACTGATTCCGCTGCAGGTCGGCGGGGCGACGCGGACCTACCGCCTGCGGGCGACCCCGATGCGCGATGACGACGCGCTGCTGGGCGCGGTCGCCGTGCTGGAGGACGTCACGCACCTGCGCGAGTTGGACCGGCTCAAGACGGAGTTCATCGGCGTCGCCTCCCACGAGCTGCGCACCCCGGTCACGTCCCTGCTGCTCTCGGTGCAGCTTCTGCAGGAGGGGGCCGTGGGGGAACTGACCCCGCAGCAGTGGGAGGTGGTCGCCGCCCAGCGGGAAGACCTGGAGCGGCTCGAGCGCATGATGCGCGACCTGCTGGACGTGACCCGGCTGGAGTCAGGCGTCGTGCCGCCGCGCTTTGAGATCGTCCCGCCGCGCGAGTTGACGCGGAGCGCCGTCGCCGGCGTCTCCGCCCAGGCGCAGGCCAAAGGGGTCGCCCTGCGGGAAGATGTCCCCGAGGGCCTGCCGGACGTCCGCGCGGACCGGACGCAGATGATGCGCGTGCTGCTCAACCTGCTGGGCAACGCCCTCCGGCACACGCCGCCGGGCGGGACGGTCACGATCCGGTCTCACGCGACGCAGGACTCGGTCACCTTCACCGTAGAAGATACGGGCGTGGGAATCCCGAAGGAGTATTTGCCGCAGATATTCGACCGCTTCGTCCAGGTGCCGGGGGCGACGCGCGGCGGCGCCGGCCTCGGGCTGTCCATCGCCCGCACAATCGTGCAGGCGCACGGAGGCGACATCACGGCGGCGAGTGAACTTGGGCGGGGCAGCACGTTCACGGTGACGCTGCCCGCCGTTCCGCCCGCCGCGGACGAGACACACTAGGGACTGACGCTCGCCTGCGGCGGAGTGTCCGCCTTCGCGGACACAGGACGGGCGGCTTCCTTGGCTGGCTCTCCCCACCGACAGGCGTTTGCGTAACATCGTGACATCCGTGAGTAAGCCGCTACCCAAAGGAGAAGCCCATGTCCGTGCTGGATCGAATGTTAGGCCGGCCGCTGGCCTCGGCCGAGGAAGAGGAGCAGAAAGTCGGCGCTCTGGCAGGCGTCCCCATGCTCGGTCTGGACGCGCTGTCATCGGCGGCGTATGGGCCGGAGGCGGCGCTGACCGTGCTGCTGCCGCTGGGGGTGCTCGGCCTCGCCTACATCGGGCCGATCACGATCGTCATCCTGGCCCTGCTGACGATCCTGTACTTCTCTTACCGCCAGACGATCGTCGCCTACCCGACCGGAGGCGGATCCTACACGGTCGCCAAGGAAAACCTGGGAACGCGCGCCGGGCTGCTGGCCGCCGCCTCCCTGCTCCTGGATTACATCCTCAACGTCGCGGTCGGCATTGCGGCGGGCGTGGGGGCGCTGGTCTCGGCCGTGCCCGTCCTGCACCCCCACATCCTGGCCCTCTGCCTGCTCACCCTGGCGATCATTGCGCTTGTCAATCTGCGCGGTGTCCGCGAGTCGGGCGCGGCATTCATCCTGCCGACCTACCTGTTCGTGGGGACGCTGGGGCTGACCCTGCTGGTCGGGCTGGCGCGGACGCTCCTGAGTCACGGTCAGCCGCAGCCGGTGGAAGCACCGCCCGCCGTGCCCGCCGCCACGGCGGGCGTGACCCTGTGGCTGCTGATGCGCTCCTTCTCCAGCGGCTGCACGGCGATGACCGGGGTGGAGGCCATCTCCAACGGCA
>JAFAZD010000231.1 GCA_019239955.1 Armatimonadota bacterium
CGCCGTTCGTGTGGGGCGGCAAGCGCCAGGCCCGGCGAGAGCGGGCGCGGCAGCGGCGGCACGCGCTGGGCGGCTCCGGCGCCTGCACGCTCCGGCCCGTGCGGCGGTCCAGGCCGAAAGGCTACGCCCATGACAAGTGACCCACTACGGCGTCGCCATGGGCTACGGCCAGGGCTTCGTCACCGAGGGCGCGCTGCTGCTGGACCGCATGGCCGATGCCACGACCATGCTGGACTGGCTCGCCAAAGTCACCTACTACCCGCGCCATCAGCCCTACATCGTCCCCGAGGGCACCGAACTGGACCCGGCGGGCCGCTTCTGGTATCGGACGGGTGACCTGGGCAACGGCGTCCAGGAGGGCGAGGCCGTCAAGGTGCTGCGCCTGGTGGTGGGCGTGGACGACAACCGCCCCGAGCGCACCCGCCTGATGCCCCGCCTGCCCGAAGGCTGGATCGGCATCGGCATCCGCGACTACCCGCTGCTGACGCAAGCCGGGGGGCGGGGCGTCCTGCGCCATGTCCAGTACGCCCTGCACCGGACGCCCGATGACCTCACCCTGCGGTTCCACGCCGACGGACCCGTCGCCCATTTGGAGACCCGGCTGGGGCCGTTCGCCGTCCGCCCCGCATCGGCCACGGTGGACGGCCGCCCGACGCCATTGCGAGTGGAGCGCAGCGGCGACTCCTTCTGGGCCTGGCTGCCGGCGCAGGATGGCGCGGCGGACGTGACGGCGTCCGTGTTCACGGGTGGCGGGACGCGAAGTTTTCCCGCAGCAGGGCGATGAGTTGGTCGGCGGTGATGACGCGGGTGCGGGGGGCAGCAGGGCGATGGTGCGGCGCGTGGCCTCCAGCGGCCCGCCGATGCTGGAATAGGACCAGGCGTGGACGTTCACCAGCGCGTAGCTGTTCTCATCGGTGCGCGGGGACGTCGGCATGGCGGCCACCCCGCGCGCGATCTCCTCCGGCCCCATCACCTTCTCCCACAGCGAGAACTTGTACGAGACGCACGGCTTGCCGCGGTACCAGAAGATGCGCCCCTTCTCCCGGTGATAGGGGGCGTAGGCTTTATAGAGCACGGCGTCCACTTCGGGGCGCTTGAGCAACGGGATCGTCTCCTCCAGCGTCCCGGCGTTGGCGTTGGCGACGCTGACGATGTTCAGGTCGGCGCGCCGCAGCAGCGGGCCGGCCTGGCGCGCGAGGACGTCGGGATCGGTCTGGAAGTGCAGGTAGGTGTTCCCCGGCGCGCCCGCGCCCGTGACGAACCCCTCGGTGCCTTTGGCCGTGGCGTAGAGGTATTGAAGCACGCGCGGGGCCACGTCCGGGAGCAGGTCCGAGACCTCCCAGGTGAAGGGGAACGTGCCGCGCAGCGGGCTGGCCCAGTAGAACGGGTGGTCCACGAAGTTGCTGAGGAGCCACTGGATGTTGTCCCCGTCGGTCATCACGAAGGCGACGTAGCGCACGCCGTCCTCCATCGGGGGGAGCGGGCGTCGGGGGCGGCGCAGCGTCCCGGCGGGGAGGCGCTGCAGGGCGGACAGGTTGAACGCCCAGTCGCACGGCCTGCCGGTCGCGTTGGCGCGGCTCAGGTCGCTGATCCAGACGTACTCGTCGGGCCCCCAGCCGTACACCACCGCCTGCGGCCCGACCGCCCACGCCACCTGTGTTCGGAACGCCGAGTCATGGGTGGAGAAGGTGAAGGCGTTGCGGGCGACGGCGAAGTCGAAGCCGGGCTTTTCCAGTGCCTGCTCCACCGCGACCCCGTGGGCAAAGCGGGCATGGTAGCGGGCGAACGTCTGCCGGTCATCCATCCCGCGCGCGTCCAGCACGACGGGCAGCCCCGCCGCCCGTGCCCGCCCCAGCAGGGACTCGTCCACGGCGACGGCGTCCAGCGGCCCGCAGAGCGACGTGGCGACATTGAGGCTGGGCGTGCCGAGTCGGTAGACGATCATCCCCCGGACCTGCCGCCGGAACGGGCGCAGCAGGTCCCAGACGGTCGCCGCCTCGTGCAATATGACGCCCTCACGCCGGAGCTGACCCTCCACGACCGCGTACATGCTGCGGGCGCGCAGCCAGACCTGGGGCCGCCTGCGATTCGCCAGCCCCTCCAGCGTCCCAGCCAGCGCCTGTTCGGCGGGGCTGAGGCCGTCGTGCGGAATGACCCACAGTTCGTGCAGCCCGCTCGGCGGCGGGTCTTTGATGGGTGCGGCGGCCCGCGCCGCGCCGCAGAGCGCGATCAGGATGACCAGAAACACCCTCACCCGACGGGCCATGGCTCTCTCCCTTCGCTCAACCAATCAATTCCAGACACATGTTGACCGTATGGTAGTCCAGCTTCCAGGCGTCGCCCTTGTCCAGCCTGGCCGGATAGCCGAGACCCTCCGGGCTGGCGAAGACGCCCCCATATTCCTCGTCAACGAAGTGACGCCGGAAGAAGGACAGGGTGCGCTGGAGATCGGCCTCAACCCCCGTCTGCCCGTGCGCGGTCACGTAGCGGCTCATCGCCCGGATCGCCTCGCACTGCTGCCACAGGCCCTTCCCGGACGCCGTGATCCGTCCGTCCGGCGCGCACGCCTCCCGGACGCCGCCGTCGGCGTCCAGGCCCCAGGCCAGTCCCGCGTTCAGGAACGCCATGCCCGTTAGCAGAACGTCCGGCTCCCGCGTAATCGTGTGCCATTCGGACAGCAGCCAGGCCCACTCGAAGACGTGGCCGAGGTTGACCACGCCGCCTTGCCCCACCGGCAGCGGGGTCCAGTCCGGTGTGTGCTCCTCGATGAGCGCGCCCGCTGTGAAGCCGGCCAGGGACCCGATGAACGCCAGCACGTCACTCGCCGCCGTGCGGGCGCGACCCGTTGCGTCCACGGAATGCAGGGCCATCAATGCCTCGAAGGTGTGCATGACGGGGTTCTGCGACCGCCGGGCGGCGTCCGGCGGCCTGCCGTCCAGCCGCCAGATGAGGCCCCCGTGGTCGTCGGTGAAGGCCGACGACATGTACTGCCAGGTCTCCATCGCCGAGTCCATCAGTCCCGGATCGCCCAGCGCGCGGGCGGCCGTAGCCTGAGCCAGCAGGGAGAAGGCGTGGCCGTAAGCGTCGGGCGTCGGGTCCGCCTCCTCGCCGTCGCCCGTAACCGCCCAGCGGCAGCGGCCCGGCGCCAGGCGGAAGTACGTTTGGAGGGCCGTAAGCCCTCCCCGCGCGGCCTCGGCATAGCGAGTATCCCCGAACAGCTCATACCCGCGATAGAAGTTGTAGATGGGGCGGCACTGGCTCACCAGCGTCAGCGGGCCATCCCCCAGGCGCTTCCATCGGCGATCCAGGTACGGGTGGAACAGGCCTGTATCGTTGGCAGCCGCCGCCAGCCACAGGTCGAGCGTTGACCGCAGCAGGGAGGCGGCCCAGGCGGCGGCGGCGCTTTGTCGTTTCTGCGTGTCCATGAGACCTATCCTACCCGGTGGGCATAAACGTTTGCAATCGCGCCCGCGAGCAGGTACTATGGTTCGGGTACTATGGTTCGGGGAGGCCGTCTATGGACACGCAAGCCACGCCCGCGACTCGCGCCGAAGAACTCTCCGCGACGCCCCCGCCGCGCCGCCGCACGGTGACGCCGCGCGCCGTCTGCCTCGGCGTCCTGCTGTTGCCGCTCAACGCCTACTGGGTCGTGTGCATGGAGGTCATCCGCTACTCCGCCCACCCGACCACGCTCTCCCTGTTCTTCAACTGCGTCTTCGAGCTGGTCGTACTGACCCTGCTCAACGCCGGCCTGACGCGACTCCGGCCCCGCTGGGCGCTCGGCCAGGGCGAGCTGCTACTGGTCTACGCCATGCTCGGCATCGGCTCGGCGCTGTGCGGCCACGACTCGATTCAGGTCCTGGTCCCCATGCTGGCATGGCCGGTCTACAACGCCAGCACCGGCAACCACTGGGCGACGCTCTTCGCCGGGACCTACCCCCGCTGGCTCACCCTGACCGACCACGACGCGGCGCGCGGCTTCTTCGAGGGCAACTCGACCCTGTACACGCCGGACCACCTGCGCGCCTGGGCCGTCCCTGTTGCCGCCTGGACCCTGTTCCTGCTCACGCTGCTCTTCGTCCTCCAGTGCGTCAACACTATCCTGCGCCAGCAGTGGACCGACAACGAGCGGCTGACCTACCCGCTGGTGCGCCTGCCCTTAGAAATCACGGCCCAGGCCCCCGGCGGGCCGGGCGGGACGCCGCTGACGCGCCAAAAACTCTTCTGGCTCGGCTTCGCGCTGACGGCGGCGGCGGACGTCGTGAACGCGCTCAACTACTACTTCCCGTCCATCCCGCCGCTCGGAACGCCCGGCAACGGGGCCAGCTTCTGGGATCTGCACCAGTTCATCGTCAACAAGCCCTGGAACGCGGTCGGCTGGACGCCCGCCTCGTTCTACCCCTTTCTGGTCGGCCTGGGGATGCTGATGCCGATGGATTTTTTGTTCTCCCTGTGGTTCTTCTATCTCTTTTGGAAGATGCAGAGCGTGCTGGTGGTCGCCAACGCCTGGGACGCCGACCCGCAGATGCCCTACGCCAACTACCAGTCGTTCGGGGCCTACATGTTGTTCTGCGTCTCCAGCCTCTGGCTGGCCCGGCACTATCTGCGGCAGGTGTTGCGCTGCGCCCTGGGGCGGCCCTCGGAGCTGGATGACCGGGACGAGCCGCTGCGCTACCGGACGGCGCTGCTGGGCATCGCCGGCGGCCTGCTGCTGTTGATCGGCTTCTCAGTCTCTCTGGGGCTGGCCTGGTGGCTGGCCGTGCTCTTCTTCCTGATCTATCTGGGCTTGGCGCTCGCCATCACGCGGATGCGCGCCGAGCTGGGAACCCCGATCCACGACCTGCACATGACCGGGCCGGACAACCTGCTGCCCGCCCTACTGGGGCCCAGTACGCTGGGCCGGCACGACCTGGGGGTCTTCAGCGTCTTCTACTGGTTCAACCGCGCCTACCGCTGCCAGCCGATGCCGATCCAGCTGGAGGCGTTCAAGATGGCCGACGCCTCCGGCGGGCGGCGCGAGCTGCGCGGCTGGTTCTGGGCGCTGCTGCTGGCCGGCGGGGTGGGGGCGCTGTGCGGCTTCTGGGCGATGCTGCACCTGACGTACCAGTTCGGCGCGTTGGCGAAGGCGGACCGGGGGGCCATGATGGCATTCGGCACCGAGACGTGGAACCGGCTGGCGAACTGGCTCCAGCAGCCGAAGCCGCCCAATGGCTCCGTCATGGTCGCCAGCCTCGTCGGATTCCTGTTCGCGGCCGCGCTGCAGGCGATGCGGGTGCGCTTCTCCTGGTGGCCGTTCCACCCGCTGGCCTACGCGGTCTCGTCCTCGTTCGAGATCAACCTGGTCTGGATGCCGCTCCTCATCGCCTGGGTCGTCAAGAGCGCCCTGCTGCGCTACGGCGGCATGAGGATGTACCAGCAGAGCCTGCCCTTCTTCTACGGCCTGATGCTGGGGCAGTTCGTGGAGGGCAGCCTGCTCAACATCTGGGGCATCAGCACCGGCACCCCCACCTACCAGTTCTGGCAGTGAAGACCTGATCCGAGCCGCCCGGCCATTGCGTTTGTTTGCGCGCCGGGGAGGGCGGGAATGAACGCTCTGTAATGGCTGGTCAAACTCGCACAAAGGATAAATCCATGACCGACAACAAGACGCCGAATGCGGCGGCCTCCGGCACCTTTACCATTGGCGGCGATCTGACCGTCAACCGCCTCGGCTTCGGCGCGATGCGGATCACTGGCCCCGGCATCTGGGGCGATCCCAAGAACCCGGATGAGGCCCGGCGGGTGCTGCGCCGCGCCATCGAGCTGGGCGTCAACTTCATTGACACCGCCGACTCCTACGGCCCCGAAGTGTCGGAGAACCTGATCGCGGAGACGCTGCGTCCATATCCGTCCGACCTGGTCATCGCCACCAAGGGCGGCCTGACCCGGCAGGGGCCGGACATCTGGAAGCCGGTGGGCCGGCCTGAATACTTGCAACAGTGCGTGGAGATGAGCCTGCGCCGGCTGAAGGTGGACAAGATTGATCTGTACCAACTGCACCGCATTGATCCGAGGGTGCCGGTGGAGGAGACGCTGGGCGTGCTGAAGGAGATGCAGCAGGCGGGGAAGATCCGCCACATCGGGCTGTCCGAGGTCTCGGTGGCGGAGATCGAGCACACCAAGGGCATTGTGGACGTGGTCTCGGTGCAGAACCTTTACAACCTGGCGAACCGCAAGTCCGAGGACGTGCTCAACTATTGCGAGAAGAACAACCTGGGCTTCATCCCCTGGTTCCCGGTCGCGGCGGGCGACCTCGCCCGCCCCGGCGGGCCGCTGGATCAGGCGGCGCAGCGCCATGACGCGACCGTGGCGCAGCTCGCATTGGCCTGGCTGCTGCGGCGCTCGCCCGTCATGCTGCCGATCCCCGGCACGTCATCGGTCGCCCACCTGGAGGAGAACGTGGCGGCGGCGGGCGTTCAGTTGGCGGACGACGAGTTCGCGGCGTTGACCCAGTTGGCTTCGTGACGCGGAAAAGAAGGGCCGCCGCCTCGCAGAAGAGGCGGCGGCCCTTGTTGGCGGACATCACTCGGACAGGAGCCGGAGTTGGTAGGTCGCCGGGGTGACGCCGTTGGGGATGGCATTCTCCGCCACGACCAGCGTGTAAACCGTGCCGGCACTGAGGTTAATCGTGCCCGTCGTCACTGGTCCGCCGCCAGGAAGGGTGACGGTGACGGATATGTTGCTGCCGGGGGCCAGCGTCTGATAGCTGGACGCCGTGGCGTAGGTGACGCCGTTGAATGAGGTGGCCGGTGCGCCGACGCTGACGTTGACGGAGCCGGCGGTCGGCGTGGCGACGTTGTTAACGGTTGGCGTGGTGAAGCCGGCATCGGGGGCGGCGTTCAGCACGCGCAGGGTCGCCAGGCTTGAGTTGGCCGATGCGCGTGGGGCAGGGACGACGACCTGCAGGAAGCGCGGGTCGGACGGGGAGGAAGAGTAAGTATCGTAGCGGCCGATCAGGAAGGCCGTGTAGTACTGATTCTGACTCAGATCGAAATTGTTGGTGGTGGCCGACGCGCCCGAGGGCAGGCTCTGGCTGGTCGTGTAGGTGAAGGGGACGCCGGTCTGCGGGCCGATGTAAAGGTAGGGGCTGGCCGGCTGGCTGGCATTGCCCGCCGTCGTGAAGTAGGCCATGTCGCCGTAGGCGGACGCGCCGTTGATGAGGATGTCGGCGGTCCCGGCGTTCGGGGAGGCGTCCACAACGCGGATTCGGCCAGTCGCGGTATTGCCGACGCTGCTGCCGCCGCAGCCGGCCAGGAGCGTCGCCCCCGCCAGAAACGCTGTCAAAGCGGCCCCGCTTCGGCCCAAGTGCAAGTGCATGTCTGTTGAGTTCTCCTCTTATTTTGAATGCTTGCGGCCGGAAAGAACGGCCGAGTCTACGACGGCGTACAGCCAGTCCGCCGTCAGCAGGAGCAGCGCGAACAGGGGTAGGCCGCCGAGCGCGCCAATGTTCAGGCGGGCCGGTTGGCCGAGCGCGGTCAGGGTAGAGCGGCCGGCGGTCAGGCTGAAGAGCAGCCAGCCGAGGCAGTAAACGCCCGCGATGATGCCGCCCTTGACGAACTCGCCGCCGATGATCTGGCCGAGGCCAGGCAGAAGGGCCGTAAAGACCGCCTGGCGTGTCCGCCGCCCCCGGTCGTCCTCGCCCGCGCTTCCCATCAGGGACGCCCCCGAGGCGGCGTAGGCGACGCCCAGAGATGCGCGGCGCTGGTCCTCGGACTGGCGCAGGATCGCGCGGGCCAGCTTGGCCTCGGCGGTGGCGCGGCCCGGCTCCCGCGTCAGGGCCTCCTTGTAGGCGGCGCGGGCGTCGTCGAACGCGCCCTGCGCCAGCCGGATGTCGCCCAGCAATTCGTGCGCCCCGGCGTCGGCGGGCCGCTTGCCCAGGGCCTCCTGGGCCGCGCGCTCGGCCTCCGCCACTTGGCCGCGCCGCAGGAGGATGTTGGCGGTGGTGAGCAGACGCTGGGCCTCCGCCTCCGCCTGATAGTGGTCCCCCGGCCCCCAATTCTGGGGGAGAGGATCAGGCGGCGAGGGCATCCTCGTCCTCCGCCGCGACGTCCTCCTCCGGGGACACGGGGACGGCCTGCCCCGGCGTCTCCTGTCCCGCCCACAGTTTTTCCAGCTTGTAGAAGTGGCGCTGCTCCTCCGACATGATGTGGACGATCACGTCGCCGTAGTCGAGCAGCACCCAGTTGGCCTCGCTGTAGCCCTCGATCCGGTTCTGCCGGACGCCCCGCTTCTCCATCCCCTCCACGACGCCGTCCGCGACGGAGCGGATGTGGATGTTGGACGTGCCGGAGCAGATGATGAAGAAGTCGGCGATGATGGTCTTGCCACGCAGGTCAATCTCGGTGATGTAGTTGGCCTTCTTGTCCTCGGCGGCGGCCACGATGGCGTCCCGTTTCTGTTCCGACGTGAGCGTGCTCGGTTTCAATAGGGCGGTTCCTTGAACGGCGATGGCTTTGCTCTGGACAGTATACCCGATACCGACGGCGTTGCCGCCACCGGCGTTGAAACCCGCCTCTAAGACCCGGCACTTCAGTGCCGGGCTATTCTTTCGGGAAGGAAAGTCCCTGCGGGACTGTAAGGGCGACCCGGCGGGTCGCCCCTACGCCTGCGCCCGATGAAATCCTGCCGCCGCCAGACCCCTCTTGACTCCGGGCACGCGCCGCATCAGCCTCCAGACGAGGCCGCTGCGGGCGTTTTCCAGGGCGAGCAGCATCATGCCGAGGTCAATGCCGATCACGTCGCGGTCGTACCAGTTCTTGTCCGCGTTGAAGGCGTTCGAGAACCCGTAGCGGCCCCAAATACGGCCCCGATATTCGGGGTAAAGGGCGTGCAGGGAGGCGCGGGCCAGCTCCGGCGCGAAGACGATCGCCCCAACCGCCGCCGTCGGCGCGACCGTGCCGTCGTTCCGTCCGTCCGCCGGCACCTGCGCGCCGTAGCCGACGGGCGGCGGCTGGTCGCAGGCGGTGATCCCCCAGATCGCGCCGGAATAGGTCTTTCGATGCTGGGGGTTGCGCGCGCAGTAGGCGTGATTGGCGAGGTGGGCGTTGCGGAAATTCGCCCACCAGTCGCGTCCCTGGCCGTCGCGCATCCCGCCCAGATCGAAATAGCCGCTCGCCATCTGCGCCATGAACAGCGGCGTCGGCCCTCCGAATACGGGGTGACCTTCCACCCGCGTCAGCGGCGTGTCCCATGTCGCCCAGCAGCGCGGGGCGATTGGATGGGTCGGGGACCCCAGCGCCAGCAGGTACAGGAACGACGCCTCGCTGTAGCCGGCCCAGCGCGTGCCGAGCCACCCCGTCTCCGGCTTCCAGCCCATCGAGAGCGTCAGCGACTGCGGGAGGTCGCCCCCGTCCGTCAGCATCCAGCCGAAGTCCATGCGCTCGTAGAGGGCCTCGGCGAGTAACGCCACCTCCGTGCGGGGCCAATACTGGCCGTCCGCCAGCGCGCCCAGGACCAGCAGGGCGGAGTCAATGGAACTGAGCTCACACTGCCAGACGCGCGTGCCGGTCCGCCAGTCCACGAAGTGATAGAAGAAGCCGTGATCCTGCGGCAATCTTTGGGCGACAAAGCGGAGCGTTCGCAGCGCCCGCCGGTACGCCGCGTCTTGAGTGATCCAGTAGCGCTGGGCCGCGATGGGGAGTGACGCCAGGGCGTAGCCCGTGGCCGCCACCGAGGCGACCGTGTTGGCGTCGGGACGGCCGAGATTTCGCGCCCGGTCTTTGGTCAGGCCCGTGACGGGATTCGACTCGTTCCAGAAAAACAGGAAAGCCCGATGGGCGGCCATCTCCTCCAACTGGACATCCGAGGGTGCGGCCAGGGCAGAGACCCCACCGAGAGCCGAAATCAGTCCCAGCCAGGTCATCCAGAACCATGCTCTCCGCAGGGAAAGTCGCATCGCCTCGCTCCCCATCCGGCGTGATCAGATATTGGGCAGGCCGCGCCAGAGGAAGGCGAGGCCCATCACGGCCATCAGGGCCGCGGCCACGCCGGTCATGGCGCGGCGGAACTTGAGGTTCATCAGCAGGCCGCCGAAGAGGGCGTTGCCGAACAGGCCCAGCGTCAGCAGGCCGGGGACGGTGCCCAGCCCGAAGCAGAGCATGGTCGCCGCGCCCGCCCACGGGCTGCGGGTGAGGGCGGCGGGGATCAGCGCCTGGTAGGTCAGGCCGCAGGGCAGCAGGCCGACGAACAGGCCGATGAGCAGGGGCCGCAGGGCGTGGCGCGATTGCAGGACGCGCAGGAACAGCCGCCGCCCCCGGCCGCCGCCCGTGCCGAGCACGTCGGGTTCGGGAATTTTGAAGCGGGGCAGGATGCCGGCGAAGCCGAGCGCCAGGCCGAGCAGCGTGACCCCGGCGGCGACGCTGAGGAGGCCCTGCGCGGAGGCCCAGCGGCGGGTCAGGTCGCCCAGCGCGCCGCCGACCAGCCCCAGTGCGGCCAGCGACAGCAGCCGCCCACCGTGAAACAAAATATGACGCTCGAGGTGGACGAAGCGGCGCGGGGCGCCCCTGCCGGGCATCCCGGCGTAGGAAACCACGAAGACGCCGCACATACCGATGCAGTGCGAGAAGCCCCCCGCCAGCCCCCACGCCAGCGCCAGCCCGTAGATCGGCGCGTACGTCATGCGGCCGTCAATTCCTCCGCGCGGCCCCGCGCCTCTTCGGCGGCCTCCTGCTCGCCTCTGCTCTCCTCGGACCAGAGGCGGCGCGCTTCCCAGACGCCGCGCGCCTCCCCGATGCGCCATGTCCCGCGCATGGTCTTGCCATCCCCCGCCAGCGCGCCCTCATACTCCACCGGCAGGGCGTAGGAGCGTCGCCGCCCCACGTAGACCTTGGTGAAGGCCACCTGCGATCCTGTCTGTATGCCGGTCGCGCGCGCCTCGCACCCGCCGCCGTCATCCAGGATGGTCCCGGAGAATTTCCCCTCGGCGGCGACCCGGAAGGCGGCCTCAAAGCGGACGGGCGGCACTCCGGCCAGAAGGCCGCGATAGTGGTAGGTTCCCAGCCAGCCGCCGGCGACGCTGTGATTGTTCGTGTCGTTCATTGCACCGTGATGGGAAAGGACTGGGCCGACCTATCATTGGCTCGGACGGCGGTGACGGTAACGCGCCACGAACCGGCCATCGTGAAGCGGCCCGCGCCGGCGTAGGTCCCCGGTGCCTGCGGCGTCAGGGCAACTTTGTTCTCGCCCATGTCCATGCCCGGCATCGTCAGGTCCGCCGTGACCGTCGCGCCGGAAATGGGCCGCCCGTGCGCGTCCTTGACCATGATCGTGAATTGCGTCGGATCCAGCTGGCGCGGCACGGGCGGGCGGGTCGCCAACGCGATCCGCAGATTCGGGTTGACCGGGGTGGCCCCAGGCGGGGCGTCTTTCCGAGGGGCGCACCCATCGAGCGCGAGCAGGGCCAGCAGGGCAGCGGTCACGACGCTACGACTCATCGGCGGGCGGGCGCTTGAGGTGGGCCGGCGGCGTGAGCTGCACCTGGATCAGCGGCGATGAGGAGGGCGGCATCGGGCGCGCGCTTGGAGAAGAGTGGCGGCGTCGGGGAGCGCGGAAGGCGGCGACCTGCGCCCAGAGGCGGCGGGCGACGGCAGCGGCAGCGACGGCGACGATGCTCAGGGCGATGATTGTTTGCCAGTCAACGTGCATGATTGTCTCCTCCCCCGCACCCCCCATGGCAGGAGCACTCGCCGGTGATCGCCTCCCGGCCCTCCTTCCAAAGAAACGGGATCAAGGCCAGCGCGGCCATGCTGTCCAGCCACCACAGGCCGGGAAACAGCCGGGCCGCCGCGAGGCCGACCATCAGAACCACGGACAGATAGCCGCAGGTAATCGCCTCCATCGCGTCGGCACGCAGCGCGCGGGAGTTCAATCGACCGGCCACCTTCAGCTTCATCCCGGCCAGGATCGGCATCCCGATCTTTGCGACCAAGCCGATGAGGATGCCCCAGGCGCTCTCGCGCGTGTCCGTGACCCGGTGATGCGTCAGCCCATACAGCGAGCTCAGCGCGACATAGGCCGCCAGGACAAGCAGAGTATACCCCACGAGGCGGGCGGCCCATCGCTCCGCGTCGTCCAGCGTCACCTCATCGGCCTGCCCCCGCGCCTCCACGCGCAGACGCCAGAGCAGCACGGCGGCGCTGACCAGTTCCAGGACGCTGTCAAATCCGAACCCCTCCAGCAGCAGGCTGCATGACGCCCACCCGAGCCAGAGGGCTGAGACGCCCTCAATGGTCATCCAGACGAGCGACAGGTAGGTCAGCCGCAGGGCCG
>JAFAZD010000248.1 GCA_019239955.1 Armatimonadota bacterium
AGTGCTGTTTTCGGGTGGTACTCATCGGCGGTTACATCCACCTTAATTGTGCCCGATTTGCTGTCCTAAATCATGGGACCATTATACCGATCGCCATCTGACACTCACTGATCAGTTTCAGGACTCGCTCCTTGTTTGCCTCAGCCACCGTGTTAATTTTATTGAAGTGGTTATACGTCCCAAGTGCGAGACGCGAGAAGTCGGTGAATTGTCCCGGCAGGCTGGACATGGCGTTGAATGTGATGTTGCTCTTGTCCCCATTCACCACAAGGCTCTGCCATTTCTCCCGTACGCCATCAATGATGATGGGGCGCTCAGAGACTTGCTCCAAAACATTCACGATCCCAGAGTAATCCAGGCGTGGGCTATAGATCGTACAGTATTCAGGCATCGGACATCCAACCGGTGGCGTAACAACGTCATTTGACAGCGACGGGTTCCGGGTGGGGCAGGACTTGGCGGAGCTGGTCGCAGAGGTAGTCCAGCGAGACGCTGTTATCCGACGGACCGCCGCCGAGATGGAAGTGGATGCCCTCGCCCGGGATGCCGTCGGTGAGCAACACGACCGGGACGCGGGCGGCCTCCTTCTGAGTGCTCCCCTTCGGGCGGAACAGCATTTGAGCGATAAATGGCGCCTGTTCGGGGCGCACTTTGCCGTCGGCGCTGAGGCAGCCGTCCGGGTTCTCGCTCCTCCGGTCTCCCCAGCACCACCAGTCCCCGCTCGCCGGCTGCTGATTCCCGGAAAACGTCAACCCGCCCGGCGACTCCCCATTCATGTAGGCCAGCAGGGTCTCGCCCCAGGCCCGGCTGGCAGCGGACTGCATGGACGCGCCCATCTCGCCGATCCAGACTGGGGCGACGTTCTCCGACACCAGCCACCCCCACGTCCGGTTCATGCGCGCGACGTACTCCGGCCCCGACTCCGCGCCGGGGTAGCCCCCGATCTCGCGCGGGTACTCGTGGACGGAGTAGACCAGCTTGCGCGGGCGGCGCAGCGCCACGGGCAGCGTCCGCGCCGGGGCCAAGTTGCCCTCATAGGCCGCCGCCCCGTAGTCCTGGAAGCCCTCGCAGATGATCAGCGCGTCCGGGTTGACGGCGAGGATGGCGTTGCCCACGTCCTGGTACATGGCGTGAATGTCGGTCGGGCCGCCTCCGCCCCAGGTGGCCGCGGGGCGCGAGGGCGAGGTGTTGGAGCCGGCCAACGGCTCGTTGCGGATGTCGAAGCCGATCACGGTCGGGTTGTGAGCCCAGTGGCGGGCGAACGTCACCCAGTCCTGCTGGAACTGCGCCGCGCTGACCGTCCCCTTGGTGCCGGTCCCGTCCGTGCCGTCGGTGCCGGGACCGGTGTCGAACCACAGGCCGTTCTTCTGCTGCGCGGCGTTGGCCCAGTCCGCGGGAGTGGCCTCGTTGTTGTGGTTGTCGAAAATGATCTTGATGCCGTACTTCTTGCAGGCGGCGACGAGCTGATCGAACTCGGCCATCAGCACGGGATCGCCCACGCTCTTGTCAATGAAGTCGACCCGGATGCAGTTGAAGCCGACAGACTTCACCGCCGCGATGTTGGCGTCGGTCCCTTTGTAGGGGCCGTAGGAGCTGAGGCACAGATCGCCGGGATCGCTGGGATGTCCGACGATGACCGTCCCGAACCCGCCCACGCAGGCGACGCGGACGGGCCTGCCGTCCGGCCCGACGAATTGACTGCCGAGCACGCTCAGGTATCCGGCGGGCAGCAGGGCGGGCGCACTTGGCTGCGGCGCGGGACGGCCCGCCACGGGCGCCCCCAGTGTCACCGCCGACAAGACAAACAAGATGAGTCGCATCATAGCCCCATTCTACCCCCAGAGTCATTGCGTTGTCGCGCCGGTCTGCGATACACTGTCCGGGGTAAGGACATTCCGGCTCTGCGTCGGCGGAGGCCGACAGCGTGCTGGACAGCCGCGACTTCAGTCGCCCGGCGCGATGCGGGAACCGACGGAGCCACGCCCGTGTCTGGTATAATGCCCTCATGCAAACGGACAACCCTCCCGGCCTGGTGGCCCTCGACCCGTGGCTCGCCCCCTACGCCGAAGACATTCGGCGGCGGCAGGCCCACTATGACGCCGCGCGGGCGGCGCTTGACCAGAACGGCGGGCTGCTGGGGCCGATCAGCCAGGGGCATCACTACTTCGGGTTCACGCGCGGCGCGCGGGACGGCGCGCCCGGCGTCTGGTATCGGGAGTGGGCGCCGGGCGCGCGCCAGCTCAGCCTGACCGGCGACTTCAACGGTTGGGAACGTGATAAAAATTTGATGGAGCGCGACCCCTGGGGCGTCTGGAGCCTGTTCCTGCCGGACGACGAATACGGCGAGCGCCTGACGCACGGCAGTCTCCTCAAAGTCCATGTCGTCACCGACCATCACGCCCTGGACCGCATCCCCGCCTACGCCCGCCGCGTGGTGCAGGACCCGCAGACGCACGACTTCACCGCCCAATACTGGATGCCCCCGCCCTTCCAGTTTGAACACACTTCCCCCGCCCTGGCAGGCGGACTTCGCATCTATGAGGCCCACGTCGGCATGGCGCAGGAGGAGGGGCGGGTCGGCACGTTCGCCGAGTTCACCGAGCGCGTCCTGCCGCGCATCGCCGCGCTGGGCTACAACGCCGTCCAACTGATGGCGGTGATGGAGCACCCGTATTACGGCTCCTTCGGCTACCACGTCAGCAGTTTTTACGCCGTCTCATCGCGCTTCGGCACGCCCGAAGACCTGAAGCGGCTGATTGACGCGGCGCACGGCCTCGGCCTGCGCGCGCTGCTCGACATCGTGCATAGCCACGCCGTCAAGAATGTGGCCGAGGGACTCAATCATTTCGACGGCACGGACTACCAATACTTCCATGCCGGGCCGCGCGGCCAGCACCCGGCGTGGGACTCACTGGTGTTTGACTATGCCAAATATGAAGTCCAGCGGTTCCTCCTGAGCAACGTCCGCTTCTGGCTGGAGGAATTTCGGTTCGACGGCCTGCGCTTCGACGGCGTCACCAGCATGCTGTATTACGATCACGGCCTGGCCCGCGTGTTCACCGGCTATGGGGACTATTTCGGCGGCAACGTGGACGGGGACGCCCTCGCGTATCTGCAGCTCGCCAATGAACTGGCGCATTCGGTCAACCCCGACGCCGTGACCATCGCCGAAGATGTTTCGGGGATGCCAGGCATCGCCCGGCCGGTCGCCGAGGCGGGGCTGGGATTTGATTACCGCCTGGCGATGGGAGTCCCCGATTACTGGATCAAGCTGCTCAAGGAGGCGCCCGACGAGGGCTGGAACCTGAGCGCGCTCTACCACCGGCTGCTGGACCGGCGGCCCGGCGAGAAGCACGTCGGCTACGCCGAGAGCCACGACCAATCCCTGGTCGGCGACAAGTCGCTGGCCTTCCAGCTCATGGACCAGGAGATGTACTGGAACATGGGCAAGGGCAGCCGGAGCCTCGTCATTGACCGGGGCATCGCCCTGCACAAGATGATTCGCCTGCTCACGTTCAGCCTGGCCGGGGAGGCCTATTTGAACTTCATCGGCAACGAGTTCGGCCACCCCGAATGGGTGGATTTCCCCCGCCAGGGCAACAATTTTTCCTACCACCACGCCCGCCGCCAGTGGTCGCTTGCGGACAACCCGGACCTCCGCTATCAGGGCCTCAATGAATTTGACAAGGCGATGATGGCCCTAGACACCGAGTTCTCCCTGCTCCCCGACCCGCTGATCGAGCAGCTCGCCCTGCACGAAGACACGCGCCAGCTCGTCTACCGGCGCGGCCCCCTAGTGTTTGCCTTCAACTTCCACCCCTCCGAGTCCTACGCCCACCTCCGCATCCCCGTCCCGGACGCCGCCGACTACCGCGTGGTTCTGGACTCGGACGACGCACGCTTTGGGGGGTTGGGCCGCGTCGCGCCGGACACCCTCTACCCCCGCCAATCGGTCCCCATGTACGGACGCAGCCAGAGCGTCCAAATCTACCTCCCCAGCCGCAGCGCCCAGGTCCTCGCGCCCGCACCGGCCAATCCCTAGCGCACTTTCATGAAATCAGCATTGAACTCCCCTGCCATTCCGAGTAACATCTTATCCGATGCAAATTAAACGCAGGAGGTTTTCATGCCGGACATAGGCCAAGACATTTACTCGCTTTCCAACTTCAAGCGCAACACGCCGGACTTCATCCAACAACTCCGGGAAACGGGCCGCCCCGTCGACCTCACCATCAACGGCAAGGCCGAACTGGTCGTGCAGGACGCGCAGTCGTACCAGCGCCTTCTCGATCTGATTGATCGCCTGGAAGCCATCGAAGGGATCAAGCGCGGCTTGCAGGACGCGGACGCTGGCCGGACCAAGGCGATGGCGCAGTTCGATACCGAGATACGGGAAAAGCATCGCATACCTCGTTGAACTGTCCCGCGAGGCGGAGACCGAGGGCCTGGAAACCTTCGTCTGGAAAGGCACTGGTACAATGGCCTGATGGATGCGCTGACATCCCTGGAAGAACATCCCAAGCACTGCGCCTTGGCATCCAAAAATGCCGCCTTCCAGGAGGAAGTCTGCCAACTTCTCTATGGCAAGGGCCGGGACGTGTACCGCATCCTGTTCACCATACCCGGTGTCAGCGTCTACGTGCTCCATGTTCACCGAGGCGGACACGCTGGAGGAGCTGCGCGCCAACATCCGCGACGCCGCGCAGTGTCACTTCGAGGAGGGCGAGGCCCCCAAAGTGCTGCGCCTGCATCTGGTGAGCGATGAGGTGCTGGCCGCTTGAGGCTTCCCCACGATGTCTGCGGGCAGCGCCTTGCCAATGCTCTCCGCGTGTTCAGTTATGTCCAGACCCGGCAGACGGGCGATTACCTCCGTCTGACCACGCTGCAGAATGGGGAGCATCATGTGATGATGCATCCGAAAAACCCGGTAGGCTTCCGCCGCGTCAGGACGGCTGAATCACCGCCAAATCCTTCCAGTTGGGGTACACTGTCGGCAGGTCGCTGTGTGACAGGAGGAGCCGGCCATGAAGTGCCCCATCTGCGGCTCTGTGATGATCGATACCGACCCGGAATGTCCGCGCTGCGCCCGCTCTGCCGGACGAGGGGTCTCGGTACGCCGCGCCCGCGCCGAGCGTGTCATCACCTTTCTGCTGGTGCTTGCCCTCGTGTCGGGCTTGATCGGGTTAGTGGCCGTCGTCGGCCATCGGCACTTCACCGCCGCGACGACGGCGCAGACCCTGCCGAAGAAGCAGGCCGCGCCGCCCGCCGCCACCGGCACGGAGGCCGATGACGCCCCGGCCGCGAAACGGGACGCACAGGGCGATCAGGCTTCCGACGACTGATCCATCACTTCTTCGCAAAGGAATTCGATAGCCATGTGGTTCTTTCGCCCTCTCGCCGCGCTTGCGCTGGGCACGGCCATCCTCGCCGCGCCGCCCGCTGTCCAGGCGAAGGCGCGTCCCGCCGCCCCCGCCGGCTCCTTCCTGCACCGGCAGGCCCGCAGCGTGCCCCAGCTCGTCCAGGAGGTGCAGGCCGACCCCGCCGCCCGCCGCCGCTTCGCCCGCTATTTTCACATCCCCGAGGGCCAGGTCGCCGCCTACTTGGGCCGCACCCTGCGGGCGGGCGCCCTGCCCCAACCGGGCCGCTACACCGTGTTCTTCGTCGCCGCCTCCGGCCTCGTCTATCCCACCCGGATGGACCTGCGCCCCGGCACGCCCGTCTTCGTCGGGCGCGACGGCAAGCCCGCCCTCCTGCAAGGCACCGGCAACCCGCTGACCCCCTTCGCCACCGCCGTTGAGGTCCACGTGATTGAGGGCGGCCCCAGCGTCCGCGTCGGCGGCACGGTGGAGCAGATCATCCCCGCCGCCGGTGCGGACATCCCCGTCCCCGCCAACGACTCTGCCCCGCCGCCCGCCACCCACGCCGCCTCGCGGTGATTCGGGCAGCGGCAAACGGTGGAGTCTCGATGCTCTGTTTCGGGCGACCTGTGGAAGAAGTCTGACCATGCGGCACAGCGAAAAGCAGGCAAAAGAGCAGGTATCATCAGCACTACAGCATGATAATCGCCTTCATCGGCGCTTTGCCGTCTCCATCCGAGGCAGACACTATCAGGCACTCACAACTCAGGCCGTACTCTCCGCGCTAGATGATCCCGAAGCAGCGGTCCGCGCCCGTGCGGCCAGCATCCTGGATGTTGCGGAAGTGAATGCCTTTGAGGAGGCCGCTCGCCAGGTGGGGGAGCAGGCACAAGGCAGTGAGCAGCCGGTGAGAGTTAAGGAGATGCTGGATCAGGCACGACGTATTGCTTCCGAGGCAGACCAGTCGTGAGTTGCTCCTCATTGCCACACGATTGCCGCGACCAAGATTGAACAGACGTTGAAATATGCTACCTGACAGAATTAAATCGTATCTTCTGCGCGACCTGGAAGTGACGCCCGATCTGCTGGATCGGCTGCTGGGGGAGGTGACGGACCCGGCGGTCTATGACCGGCGGCCCGATCCCGAACGCTTCACGCTGCGCGAGGTGCTGGCGCACCTGGCGGACTGGGAGGCGGTCTTTCTGCAGCGCCTGCGGCAGACGCTGGCCCAGGACAACCCGGCCCTGATCGGCCTGGATGAATGGCAACTCGCCCTTGACCGTGACTACGCCCACGCCGACCCCGCCGAGTGCCGCGTCCGCTTCCGCCGGGGGCGGCAGGAGCTGCTGGCGGCGTTGCGCGGCGTGACGCCGGGGCAGTGGGAGCGCGTCGGCATCCACTCGGAGATCGGCCCCGTCAGCGTGGAGACGCAGGCCGTGATGATCGCCAGCCACGACGGCTACCACCTTCAGCAGATTCTGGAATGGCTACGGGCGTAGATCCTACCAAGCCGGTCGCGCCTGGTAGGGGCATGGCGCGCCATGCCCC
>JAFAZD010000252.1 GCA_019239955.1 Armatimonadota bacterium
GCCGTTCGTGTGGGGCGGCAAGCGCCAGGCCCGGCGAGAGCGGGCGCGGCAGCGGCGGCACGCGCTGGGCGGCTCCGGCGCCTGCACGCTCCGGCCCGTGCGGCGGTCCAGGCCGAAAGGCTACGCCCATGACAAGTGACCCACTAGAGACCGAAGTTCAGCGACAGGTCGGCGGCGGCGCGCTGCTGCGGGTCCGTGCCAGCGGCGGCATTGAAGCGCAGGGGGCCGAAGTTCAGCCCCAGGCCGTACACGAATCGGTCGTTGTCGTAGCCGATCCGGGGGACGACGTATTTGAACGCCGTGTATTCCGCGCCGACGTGGAACGTGTGTCCCCCGCCGTTCTCGCCGCCGATGTTGTGGACCTCGCCGACCAGGCGAGCGCCGTAGGCCGAGGCCCCCGCGCCCAGGTCCACCTCCGGGTGGAGGCTGAAGTTGAAATTGGCGGGCGCCGTGTCCTGAAAGCCCGCGCTGGCGTTGTTGATGTTCTTGGCGAGGCTGAAGGACGGGCTGAGGATGTGGCGCACGACGAGCGCGCCCTGGACGGCGACGGGGGGCGCGCCCGGGGCGGGCGAGACGGTCAGAGTCGGGGAGATGTAGCCGGCGTCCAAGTCGAACTGCTGGCTGTTGACCTCCCCGAAGGCGGCGCCCGTGATGCTGCCGCCGGTCTGAGTCGCGTTCTCCGTGGCGTTGTCGTTGAAGCCCGCGTAGTCGGCGCGCACGATCTTGGGCGTCAGTCCGACCGTGCCAGCGTTGTTCGGCAGCAGGTACGCGACCGGAATGCCGATGCTGGTCAGTCCCACCGCGCCGCCATTGATCGTGATGTTGCGGCTCCCATCGCCCAGCGTCTGTGCGGTGATCCGTGCGTCGGCGCTGACGCCGCCGTAGGCGACCGCGCCGAAACTGAGGCCGTGCAGGTGGATCACGCTGAGCAGCCCGCCGCCGCTGCCGCCGATGCCCGCGGAAACGCTGCCGGTCAGGCGCGCTGGCGAGGCGCCGCTCGCGCCGGCGGCCGTGGCGAAGTTGTACACGTCGTTGAACGCCCCCTGCGCGCCCTGGAGGTTGTTGGGGTTGTTGGGGTTGTTGTTGATCTGGTCGCGCAGGGTCTTCAGCCGGTCCACCAGTTTGGTGACGTCGCCGATGTTGATGTTGCTGGTCTGCCCCTCGGCGGCCAGGCCCAGGCCGGCGGCCTGCCGGGCCTGCGCGGCGGCGGCCGGGTTGAAGATGACGCCGTAGGAGTCATCGCCCAGCAGCAGGTACGAGCCGCCCAGGCCGAGGGCGTGGGCGCTGGGGCGTATGTTGGTCTTGTCGATGTCGCCGGGGACGACCTGGGCGTGTCCCGGCCTCACGCCGCCGAGCATGGCGAGGCCACCCAGGCCCGCGACGAGCAGAGTTCTGTTCCGCATTCTGATGGGATGATCTTTCTGTGGTTGCTTGAGCCTAAACACTGCTGATTTTACCACAGAAGGCTGGTTTCCCACAGGACAAATTTCTGTGACGGCATTCCTGAGCGCTCCATGCTCGGCTGTGACGTTTTTCACGCGCCGCCGGTGGAGTCGGCACAAAGAAGCCCCGCCGACATTTGGCCGGCGGGGCTTCTTTCCGAGGAACTTCTAGCTGTCCGCGAAGGGGTCGTCCATGTCGTCCTCGGGTGGGGGGGCCTGGTAGCGGCTGCCGCCGGACGGGGCGGAGTTGCCGGGGCGACGGCTGGGGGCCGGAGCGGGTGCGGCGGCGCGGGCGGCGGGGGCCTCACGCGCGGGCGCGGGCTCGCGGGCGGGGGCGGACTCGTCGTGGAAGTCGTCGTGCTGGCCGCCGCCACGGCCATAGCCGCCTCCGCCGTTGCCGCCGCCCTCGCCGGCCTCCTTGGGCCGGTCCAGCGACTTGAGGTTGTCCACGACGATCTCCGTGTCGCGTCGCTTCTGGCCGTTGTGCTCGTACTCGCGCACCTGGAGACGGCCCTCGACCATCACAAGACGGCCCTTGCCGAGATAGTTGGCGACGTACTCCGCCGACTGCCGCCAGGCAACGATCGAGAAGAAGTCGGCCTGCTTCTCCTGGCCGCTCTGGCGCGCCTCGGCGGACATGGGACGGTTGACCGCCATCCGGAACTGGGTGACGGCGATGCCGCTGGGGGTGTACTTCAGCTCGGGGTCGCTGGCGAGGCGGCCGATGAGAATCACGCGGTTGTAGTCCATGGTCTCAAATCTCCTTACACCAAGTCAGTGTCTCACTACTCGTCGGATCAAAGTGCCGCGCGTCACGCGGCGGTCGTGGCCGCCTCGGGTGCGGCCATCTCGGCGGCGTCCAGTTGGGAGCCGGCGGTCTGCGCGGCGGGAGCGGCCACCTGAGCGGCGGGGGCGGCCGGCGCGCCGTCCTCGTCCAGCCGGACGATCAGGGAGCGAATCTGGTCCTCGCTGATCTGGAAGATGCGGCGCAGCTCGGCCTCCACGTTGGCCTGGCCGGTGAACTGCATCACCACGTAAATCCCCTCGGTGCGGCCCTTGACCTCGTAGGCCAGCTTGCGGCGCTCCCAGACATCAATCTTCTGCACCTGGCCGCCGTTGGACTCGACCAGTCCCTTGTAGCGGCCGGTGACGGCCGCGATCTGCTCCTCGCCGGAGTCGGGGTCCAGGATGTAGACCGCCTCGTAAGGGCGCGTGATGGCGATGGATGGCATAGTTTTCCTCCCTATGGGCAATGGGTTGAGGCCCCGGCGTGGCTGCCATGATGAGCCGGGGCAGAGAGGAACGAAACCGTCGGAAAACGTCCTCGTTCAGCAATCGGACTATTATAGCACGGCGGGCCGGCAAAAAACAATGGCCCCCGGCCTCCGATTCCGGCGGAGGCGGGGGCCGAGGAGCGACGACGACGATCAGCGCACATGCCGGCGACGCAGGCCGGCGACGCAGAGCAGCCCGAGGCCGGCGGCAAGCAGGGCCATCGTGCCGGATTCGGGGACGGTGGAGTTCGGCACGCCGTTCGCGTTGTAGGTCTGGATGATTGAAAACCCATAGTTCTGACCGTTGGTCAGGTTGGTCGCCGTCGCGGTGATCACGAACGGCAGTGGGTTCTGCGTGTTCGGGTCAATCAGCACATTCTGCGGCTGTGGCCCGAACGGCAGGGCGAACGTGTTCGGGAGGTTCAGTCCGCTGCCCGTGTCCGACTGGATGGTCTGGCCGGGGTTCAGAGCCAGGGGCGTGATTCCGTCCAGAAAGGTCGTCGTACTCAACGCCAGGGTCGGGTTGGAGAGCAGGGACTCGTTGATCGTCAGGTTGGACAGCGGAAAGCTGAACGGGTCGGTGATGGTCATCTGCTCGATGTAGCCGTTGGTGCCGGGCGGGAAGCTGTACGTGTACGGGAGGGGCAGGGTCGCGGCCCGGGTCGGCGCCGTCAGGAGCGGCAGGCCGAGCGCGAGGCCGGCCGCCGCGAAGCTTTTCATCAGGGAGCGCATGGAACGGGTTCCTTTTTTGGGTTTGGGTCAGAAGCCGGGCAGGGTCTGGGTGCCCTGCGCCTGCACGGCCGTCAGGCTCTGCGGGTTGAGGCCCAGCAGCTTCAGGATGGTCGGCGCCACCTGGGTCGTGTGGACCTGCACGGGATTGGAGGTGCCGGGGGCGGTCACGCCGGCGCCGGCGACCAGCAGGGCGACATTGGTGTCGTCGGACGTGAAGCCGCCATGCTCGGCGACTTTCTTGCCCGATCCCGAGTAGATGACGCCCGGGTAGGGCTGGGCGATGATGTCCGGCGTCCGCGGGTCCGTCGCTGGGTTGTCAAAAGAGAACTGCATCAGCGGCCCGTACAGCATCGTCTGGATGGCGTCCTGAGTCCGGTCCATGGTCAGCTTGAGGACGGCGGACATGGTGTTGGCGCCGGGCTGGAGCCACATCAGCGAGATGTCGTCCTCGATGCCGTGCGCGACGTAGGTGTGTCCGAGGTCGCCGAAGGGGGACTGCGTGACGGGACCGACCGGGGATTTGGTCGTGCCGCCGGCCATCATCCGCAGCGTGTTGATGTTGATCGGCGACTGGCCGTGCTTGGCGGTGACGATGATCGTGGTGCTGCTGAGCAGGCCCTGGCTCTGGAGTTCGGCGTAAAACTTGCCCAGGCGATTGTCGATGTAGCTCAGGGCGCTGCTGAGCAGCGGGCCGGGCGTGCCGTTGGCGCCGGTATAGCCGCCCGTCATGGGGGTGGTCGCGCTGTAGAAGGCGTCGGTCGCCGCGCCGGCCACCGGGGCCGGCTCCTTGGTGAGTTTCTCCCCGACGCTGACGGCCTGGAAGTTCATGGCGAAGATCGACGGCACAGGTTCCGTCGTCGTCCCGGTGTGGTCCTTGCCGTCGATCTCGTTCAGGATGGCCCGGACCTTCAGGTCGTCGTAGGCCTCGACGTTGAGGATGCTGCTGGTGCCGGTGCTCTTGCCGGCGGTGAAGTTCGAGTCGGCCAGGGTCGTGGCCGAGGCGGTGGTGGGGTCCACGACCTCCATCAGCCCGCGGGAGTCCAGCAGGGGACTGTTCCCGTTGGCCGGATTAGGGACCACGGCGAGGTAGGCGGCGATCTCCGGGCTGTAGTAGTCATTGACGCCCGGCCCGTACTTGTCGGGACCGTTGGCGATCGTGTACGCGGCGGCGTGCTTGTCGCTGAAGGCGGTGTACAGGCCTGAGGCGTGGGCGACCTGGAAGATGGTGTTGTTGCGCCCGAAGTTGTTGGGGGTGACGGGGAGGTTGTTGTTGTTCGGGTCGCGCGGGACGCGGGTGGGGTCCAGGACCGCGCCGCCGTTCAGGCTCGCGCCGCCGTCCAGGTGCTGGAAGTCGTACTCGATGAACTCGTCGTACTCGGCTTGGGTGCCGGTGATGGCGATGCCCGCGGCGAAGGTGGGGGCGTTCATGCCGACGTAGTCGAAGGAGCCGGGGCCGCCGCTGGTCGGGTCGATGCCCTGGACGAAGCCCTGGTTGGTCGGCGGCAGGTAGGAGCGGTCGTAGCCGACGTCATAGTAGACGCCCTCGGTGACGGGGTCGCCGCCCGTCAGCAGCGCCATCGTGCCGGGGAACGAGTCCGACGGGCGCGTGGTGGCGGCGTTGGGGTAGATGACGCCCTTGCCGGCAAGAAACGCCAACGTCGAGGTCGGATTGTTCTGGATGTAGTAGGCGAGATCGGAGGCATGCAGGCCGTCCACGCTGATCAGCAGGACGTGAGCAGCGGGCGCGACGGTGACGGCGCGAACCTGAGCAGGGGACGCGGGCCGGGCGGGCGGCTGCGCGTGGCTGGCCGAGGCCAGCAAGGCGAGGCCGAGCGCGGCGGGCAGGGCGGGGCGAAGTTTCACGGTGTCCTCCAGGGAACGATGCTTCCCCGAAATAGTACCTGTGCCCGCCCGCCTGTTTCCGTTAACGAACTGTTAAATCGCGGTTAAATTTGGGTTAAGAAGGCATCAGCGGCGCTGCGCCAGCAGGATGCAGGCGTCATCGGCGAGGGGGCCGCTGGCGAAGGCGCGCGCGCCGTCGAGGATGGACCGGCTGATCTCGCCGACGGAACCGCAGTCGCGGCACGCCCGCGCGAGGCGCTTGAGGCCGTCCAGGCCGAGCAGGGGCCCGCCGGGGCGGCGCGCCTCGGTGATGCCGTCGGTCGCCATTAGCAGCATCCCGCCGGGGGGAAGGCGGAACGTCGTCTCCCGGTACCTCTGGCCCGGCGACACGCCCAGGATCAGGCCGCTGCCCAGGCCGACCTCCTGAATCGCGTCGCTCTCCGCGTCCGGGGGCGGCAGCGCCAGCAGCGGCTCGGACCCGGCGGAGGTGTACGTGACCTCGCCGGTATTCGGCTCAATGAGGGCCAGGGCGAGCACGACCATGTTGGTGTTGCCCCAGTCGTCCTGCCGCTGGGCCTCGCAGACGAAGTCATTCAGGCGGGCCAGGGCGCGCCCCGGCTGGGGCGTCTCGCGCAGGAAGGCGCGCAGGGCGAATTTGATCTCGGTGGTGTGGGTCGCCGCGCTCAGGCCCTTGCCGGACACGTCCCCGACCACCAGCGCGACCTTGCCGCTGTCCACCGTGAAGGCGTCGAAGAAGTCCCCGCCGACCCTGGCCTCGTCGGAGGCGGCCTTGTAGAGCGTGGAGACGGCCAGGCCGGGGAAGGCGTTCTCGGAGACGGTCTGCAGCAGTGCGGTCTGCAGGGCGTCGGCGATGCGACGGGTCCGGTCCAGGTCCCGCCCCTGTGCCAGCTCGGCCCGCTTACGCTCCGTGATGTCCCGGACGACGACGCCCACCCCTGTCGCCTCGCCCATGGTCGGCACCGGGTAGTAGGAGACCAGGAAGTGGCGTATCTCGCCGGGATAGGCCGGGGACTCGCCGGAAAGGTCCTGGTCCAGCACGGCCTCGCCCGCGAGGGCGCGCCGGCACAGCGGCTCCCGGGCCCGCCAGGCGTCCGCCCCGATCACGTCGGCGGGGCGTCGCCCCTGGTGCGCCTCGGCCGGGAGGCCGTTGAGCCGGGCCAGGGCAGGGTTGACCCGCACGTAACGCAGGTCGCGGTCCAGCAGGGCGAAGCCGACGGGGGCGGCGGACAGCAGCGCCTCCACCAGCGCGGCCTGCTCCCGGCTGCGGCGCTCGGCGGCCTCCAGCTCCGCCGTGCGCTCCTGGACGCGCCTTTCCAGCTCGGCGTTCATCTGCTGGAGGCGCGCCTCCCAGTTCTTGCGCTCGGTGATGTCGCGCACCAGCCAGCGCAGGCCGATCGGGGCGCCGTCCCGCCCCCGCACGGCGCTGACGGAGAGGGCGGCGGGGAGGGCGGCCCCCCGGCGCGGACGCAGCACTACCTCCCACTCGGCCCGAGCATCCTCTTGCTGCATCTGTCTTAGACGGGAGCGGAAGTCCTGGCGGGATTCCAGCGTAACGTAGGCGGCCAGCGGCTTACGCGCCAGGTGCCGGGACTGGATGCCCAGCAGCCTGCCGGCGGCCCGGTTGGCCTCCAGAATCCTGCCGTCTATATTGGTGACGAGGTAGGCGTCGGGCGCGGAGTCGAACAGGTCCTGATACCGCCGGTGCTCCTCCTCGACCGCCAGGCGCGTCCTGCCCAGCTCCTCGTTCTGCGCGTGCAGCTCCTCCTCGGCGACGCGCAGCTCCTCCAGGGAGATGCCGAGCTCCTGAAGCGAATCCGCCAACAGGCCGCCCCGCTGCGCTCCCTCCTCCCCGACCAAGTCGCGGAGGTCGGCCATGCGCGCGTGCGCGTCAGTGATCTCTTCGGTGAACGGTTTCAAGTTCATGCCCATGGTCTTGTTCATGGTTTTTGCCGGCTTTCTGGGGCAGGGCGGATCTCCTGCGTATGGCGAAGAGGCGTATGGCGAAGAGGCGTATGGCGAAGAGGCCTATTTTTGGTTTACCCGCCTGGGCCTCACGGTTAAACATGACGATTCCCATTCCGAGCGAACGCCGATCTCAGGCCGCCGCTACTCCGCGTGGTTCAGCTCCTCCATCAGCAGGATGACGCCCCCCATGTCATCGCCGGAGCCGAGCAGGGGGTTGCAGGTGACCCTGCATCGGATCGGGCGGCCCCGCCGGTTGATGGCGTCCAGGACCACATCCTCCGTGGCCTGGCCCATCAGACAGGCGCGAATGGGCTGCCGGAGCCGGTCCACGGGCAGGCCGATGTCCAGATTCAGGAAGTGCTTGCCCTGCGCCTCGTCGGCGCGCAGGCCCCACATGTCCTCGGCGTGGCGGCTCCAGACCAGCACCTGCAGGTCCGGGTCCACGACCGCCACGCCGGCCTGCAGACTGGTCAGGATTGAGGCCAGGAAGGCGTTGACGCCGTCCAGCTCCGTGCTGCGCTGGCGCAGCGCCAAGTTCATGGTCTGCATCTCCTCATTGGTGGATTGCAGCTCCTCGTTCATGGTCTCCAGCTCTTCGTTGGACGATTGCAGCTCCTCGTTGGTGGTCTCCAGCTCCTCGTTGATGGACTGCAGCTCCTCGTTGGTGGTCTCCAATTCTTCGTTGGTGGACTGTAGCTCCTCGTAGGCCGTCTCCAGCTCGCGGTTAGTGTCCTCCATCTCATGGTTGACCTCTTCCAATGCCGCCTGCATCAGTTTGTAGCGAGTCACATCGGTGAAGGCAACGCTGACGCCCAGGAGGGCGCCCCGCGAGTCCAGCAGGGGCATCACCAGCACGTCCAGGTACTTGACCTCGCCACCCACGGCCAGCCACTTGCTCTCCTTCAGGCTGGCGGGGCGGCGCTCGACACAAACGCGCTCGATCAGAGCGCGCAGCTCGGCGGGCTGGGAGGACATCTCCAGGTCCTGGAACGAGCGTCCCAGGTCGCGGGCGCTCAGGCGGAACAGGTCGCGCGCCTGCTCGTTGGCCAGGGCGAGCTCCCCATTGGCGTCCACCACCACCTCCGCCACGGATCCCCTATCGAAGACGGCCTCCCGGATGAGGAGTTGGCGCTGGAGCGAGGTCTCCTTCTCCTCGCCGGCGCGGGCCGGCGGCAGCAGGTGGTCGCGCAGGCTGCGGGACGGCACCTTGGTGAAGACGCGCCACTTCAGGTCGCGCGGCAGGAACAGGTTGCTGTGCGCGAACAGCATCTCGGCCTTGCCCAGGAACAGGAAGCCGGTGTCAGTGAGGGCGAAGTGGAAGCGGGAGATGATGCGCGCCTGCGCGTCGGCGTTCAGGTACATCAGGGTGTTGCGGCAGATCAGCAGGTCCACCCGGGAGATGGGCGCGTCGCGCACCAGGTCGTTGCGCCCGAAGATCACGTTGCGGCGCAGTTCCCGGTGGAACAGCAGGCGCGAGTCGGTGCGCTCGAAGTACCTGTCCAGCAGGGGCGCGGGGACGCCGTCGACGTCGCGCAGGCTGTAGGAGCCGTGGCGGGCGTGGCCGAGCGCCTCCTCGTCCACGTCCGTGCCGTAGATCTTGACGCGATCGCGGAATTGGTCCACGCCCAGCGCCTCGGCCAGCAGCATGGCGGCCGTGTACGGCTCCTCGCCGGAGGCGCAGCCGGCGCTCCAGACGCGGATCGGCTCGTGCGGCGACTTTTCCTCCAGCAGCAGCGGGAGCACCACGTCGGCGATGTAGCGCCAGGCCTCCGGGTCCCGGAAGAAGCCGGTGACGTTGATCAGAATCGTGTTGAAGAGCGCGCCGAACTCGTCCGGGTGCTCTACCAGGTAGGCGCGGTACGCGGCGTAGTCAGGGGCGCCGACCGCCTGCATCCGCTTCTGGAAGCGGCGGGCCAGTCCGGCGCGCTTGTAACCGGTGAAGTCGAAGCCGCGCTCGCGCTTCAGGGACTCCAGCAGATTCTCGAACTCGGGATCGATCTCGGCAGTGCGACTCATGGCTTCTTCCCGGCATCCGTTCAGAGGCATGGGGCGTGGAGGGCGTTTAGGGCGCGAGGGACGATGGATCGTCCCCCCTGGCGGCCTCGGCCTGCTCGTGGGCCAGGGCCTGCCGGATGATGGCGGCGCGCTGGTGGGCATCCTCGGCCTGCTGGCCGAAGCGCACCGCCAACAGAACGTGGCCGCGCTGTCCGGCCCGTTCGCCCATGCGGCGCGCCATCGCGGCGCTCTCCTCCAGGGCGCGCAGCGCGATCCAGAGGGCGGCCTCCAGGCCCTCCACCTGGGAGGCGAGCAGGCTATCGGGCGAGTAGGCGTGGCCGACGCGGCAGCGGTAGCGCACCAGCTCGCCCTCCTGCACCTCCCAGAGCGAGCCGTGACAGTCCGGGCAGGTGAACTCGCTGGGGGTGCCGTCCCGACGGGATTCGATGGCGGCCATGTCCATCTCCGCGATCTCAGACTCGGTCTGTATCCTGTCTGGCATAGGGTATTCCGACTCCGCGGGCGCGGGCGTACGCGCCAGGTCGGCCAGGGCGGGGCCGAGTGCGGCCAGGGTCAGTATCTGATCCACGGCGACGTTCTCCAGGGCGCTGCGCGGCATGGACGAGAACAGGGCCTCCTCCGGGTCCTGCACCACGGCCAGGCCGCCGCGCATCTTGACCGCCTGCAGGCCCGCCGTGCCGTCGTCCAGCGCGCCGGACAGCACCACCCCGATCACGCGGGGGCCGTAGGCCCGTGCCGCCGTGCGGAACAGCACGTCCACGGCGGGCCGGTGGCCGTTCTCGGTAGGGCCGCGCGAGAGGCCGACGCGCCCGGCCTCGACCAGCAGGTGGTGGTCCGGCGGGGCGACGTAGATGTGGCCCGGCCGGATGGACTCGCCATCGCTGGGATGGCGGGCGGGCATCGGCCCCTTGCGGCTCAGGATCGCCGGCAGCACGCTGGGCGCGAAGGCCGGGACGTGCAGCACCACGAAAACCGCCGCCGGCAGGTCGGCGGGCAGGCCCTGCGCCAGCGCCGCCAGCGCCTCCACGCCGCCCGCCGAGGCCCCGATCACGATGATGTCATGCCCATTTTTGGGCGCGTTTGATTCCACGGGGTGCCAAGTCCTTGTTGCGCGGCGCGAGCGACAGTGCTATAGATAATTGTACCAGATTTCCGACGAGATTGCCAGCGGTAGGCGGAAAAAGCCGCCCCTCCGGGGTTGCCAGTGCCGGGCGGGAGGATGCCGCAGAGTGAGGCACGGACGAAGCAGGGATGTAGGCGGCCTCACATCCTGTAAATCTCCCCGTACTTTCTTTGCAGGTAGCGCAGGTAGGGCGCGGGGTCAAGCGGGCCGCCCGTCACCCGGCGGATCAGGTCGGACGGGTCGTACTTGCGGCCCCACTGGTGGACGTGCTCGCGCAGCCAGGCCAGCAGCGGCGCGAAGTCGCCGCGCGCGACCTGGTCCGCGGTTTGGCCGCCTAGGTCGGCGTCGGCCTTCTCGAAGAGCTGCACGGACAGCAGGTTGCCGACGGTGTAGGTGGGGAAGTAGCCGAAGGAGCCGCCGGACCAATGGACATCCTGCAGAATTCCCTGCGCGTCATTCTCCGGCGTCAGGCCGAGGTACTCCCGCATCTTGGCGTTCCAGGTCTGGGGCGCGTCGGCGACGGACAGCCGCCCTTCCAGCAGGTCGTTCTCCAGCTCGAAGCGCAGCAGGATGTGGAGGTTGTAAGTCACCTCGTCTGCCTCGACCCGGATGAGGGAGGGCCACACCCGGTTGATGGCGCGGTAAAAGGACTCCAGGGGCACGTCACTGAGCGCGCCGGGGAAGGCGGCCTGCAGCGACGGGTAGAAACACTGCCAGAACGGGCGCGAGCGTCCGACCAGATTCTCCCAGAGCCGTGACTGGCTCTCGTGGACGCCCAGCGACGTGCCGCCCTCCAGGGTGTTGCCGTCGTAGCGCGGGTCCACCCCCTGCTCGTAGAGCGCGTGGCCGGTCTCGTGGATCGAGCCGAACAGAGACATCGGCGGCCAGTTCTTGTCGAAGCGCGTCGTGATCCGCACGTCGTCGCGGCTGAACGAGGTGCAGAAGGGGTGGACGGCGCGGTCCTGGCGGCCCCGCGCGAAGTCGAAGCCGAGCCGGCGGACGACCTCCAGCCCGAACTGCGTCTGCGTCGCCTCGTCGTAATCGAGCTGCAAGGGGGAGGCATCAATGAGGTCGGGTCCTTTGGCGATGATGGCCTGCACAAGCGCGACCTGGGCGGGCCTGAGGGCGTCGAACATCGCCCGCACCTCGCGCGTCTTCATGCCCGGCTCGTACAGGTCCAGCAGGGCGTCGTACATCACATCTTGATAGCCGAGGTGTTGCGCGACTTGGCGCGTCAGGTCGAGTATCCGCTCCAGCCAGGGGGCGAAGCGGGGGTAATCGCTGTCCTGCCGGGCCCGCGCCCACTCCTCGTGGGCCAGGGCGGTGACGCGGCTGAGTTCCGCGACCAGGGCCGTGGGCAGCTTGGCGGCCTGATCGTAGTCGCGGCGCGCCACCCGCACGAAGGACGCCTCGTCCGAGTCGGGGTCGGCGTCTTTGGTTTCCCGCTCCGCCTCGGCCAGCAGGCGCTCGGTGTCCGGGCCGGTCGCCATCTCGTGGCTGATCTTGCTGAGGACGGACAACTGGTTGGCGCGCGCCCCGGCCCCGCCGGGCGGCATGTAGGTCTGCTGGTCCCAGCCCAGCACGGAGGCGGCGCCGCGGACGGCCTTCACATCCGCCAGCCGCGCCTGCAACTGCTCAATGGCCCGCATCGGTGTCTCTGTCTGCATGAGGAAGTTATACCACTTTTCCTCGCCGGCCGACCCAATCGCCCGGAACAAATCGGCGGGATTCATGTTAAAATAGGAAAGACCATGGGGGCGGAGAAGTAGGAACGTGATCAAGTGGTCGCGGGTGCGGCTGGCGTTTTCGATCTTGACCTGCGAGGGGCTGTTTGCGACCCTGCGCGAGCGCCTGCAATGGGCACCCAGGCGCTGGCGCGGGGAGCCGTCGGCGGGGCCATCCGCCGCCAGGCCGCCGGCCATGCCGCGCTACCATGACTACGCCGGCGCGCTGCACGTCCACTCCACCTACAGCGACGGCATGGGCACGGTGGCGGACATCGCGGAAGCTGCGAACGCCGCGGGGCTGGATTATGTCATCCTGTGCGACCACTCCAGCCTGGACGCGCGCCGGAACGGCGAGAACGGCTGGCGCGGGCGGACGCTGGTGCTGGTCGGCACGGAGGTGACCACCGACTCGGGCCACCTGCTGGCGCTGGACGTGCCGCTCTCGTTCCTGCCCGCCCCGGATCATGCGCCCGACACCCAGCGGGCGATCCAGGAGAGCGGCGGCTTCGGCTTCATCGCCCTGCCCTGCGACCTCAAGGACCACTGGCGCGACTTCGGGCTGCGGCGCGAGGGCGTCGGGCTGGAGGTGTTCAACCTCTCCTCCATCGCGCGCGCCAAGATCAGCCTGCCGGGATTCATGCTGGTCTGGCTGCGTTACAAGGGCGACCGGCCCCAGCGGGCCTTTCACTGGGTCTCGGCGCGTCCGGCGCGCGAGCTGCGGCTGTGGGACCAGTTGACCGCCGCGCCCGCGCCGGACGGCGGCCCGACGCGGGTGGCCGGCATCGGCTCGCTGGACGCCCACGGCGTCATGAAGGTCGCCGGACGCGCCTACGCGCTCCCGACGTATGATGAGCTGTTTCGGACGCTCCGCACCCATGTGGTCACGGGCCGCCCGTTCTGCGGCGACGCCGGGGCCGACCAGGCGCTGGTCCATGGGGCGCTGGCGGCGGGCCACTGCTACATCGCCTACGACAATTACGGCGACTCGACCGGCTTCGTCTTCGAGGCCGCCCCGGGCGATGCCGGGGGGACGCCTGCGTTGATGGGCGACTCGGTGGCCCTTCCGGCTGCGTCGGGCGCTCCTGCCCGGCGCGCTGTGGGCCTGACGGCGAGCGCGCCGCGCACCCGGTCCCTGCTGCGCCTTTACCGGAACGGCCGCCTGGTCGCCGCCGCGCGCGGGGGCCGGCTGGACTACCGGGCGACCGAGCCGGGCGCGTATCGGGTGGAAGTTTATCTGTACCGCCACCGCCTGGGCCGCCTGTGTCTCGGTGCGAAGCCCTGGATATTCTCCAACCCCATCTACCTGCATCCCGTCGCCGTCGCCTCTCCCGAACCTGCGGCGCGGCGCGGGGTCGCCTCCTCTTCCTCCGAATAGCGCTCTCTGGTCCGCCCTCGGCAAAGGCTTCCTCTTTTGGCGGCTTTTGCCAGTAAAAAAATTGCAAAGTCTTTTCAAGAATTTAACATTTTGTTAATGTTCCTGTGCTACAATGGCTCACGGTTGCTTTGGAAACTGAGTGGCAACATTTCGCGGGCTATAATTGAGTCATCACAAAGCCGTGTGCCCTCATGTTATCCAGGCATCTGCGACGCGGTCATCAGAAGCCGCGTTAAGTTGAGACAACGATCTCAAGACCATGACCTTTGAGGAGGATACGCATGAAGATTTGGACTGCCGCACTGGCCTGCGGCGCGCTGGCGGGCGGGGCCGCGCTCGGCACGTTGCCGGCTCAGGCCCAGGGGACCACCTTCCCCGACGTGCCCGCCAACCACTGGGCCTACCAGGCGGTGCAGGACCTGGCCGACAAGGGCTACGTCAAGGGCTACCCCGACGGCAGGTTCCTGGGCAAGCGCGACCTGACGCGCTACGAGTTCGCCACCGTCATTGACCGCATCGTGCAGACGGTCAACGACCTGAACACCAAGGTCGGCGCGATCCCGACCACACCGACGGGCACCCCCGTCACCCAGGACGACCTGAACAAGATTCAGGCGCTGGTGGACAGTTTCAAGGCCCAGTTGGACACGATCCAGAGCAACGTCACCAACCTGACCGACCAACTGGATGCGCTACGCCAGGACGTGCTGGACACCAAGGCCCTGGCGAACAAGGCCCAGGACACCGCCAACAACTCCTACGGCGCAGGGGCGAACCGCAAGTTCACCATCAGCGGCTACGTCCAGGCGCGCTACGAGTCTACCGGCAGCGGCAACAACACGCTGTTCCCGCGCGGGGGCGCATTCGCTCCCGGCTCCTACAACGGCACGTATGACCAGGGCAACAACTCGCAGTCATTCCTGGTGCGCCGGGCCCGCCTGAAGGTCGCCGGGGCGATCACCGGCAACACGAAGTACGGCATCCAAATTGACACCTCCGGTGCGACGGGGGCGGCCGTGTCCCCGACCAACCAGCAGGTGACTGTCCGCGAGAGTTATGTCGCTTACACCTTCGGCAACGGCGACTCGACCCTCAATCCCACGGTGACGGCCGGTCTGTTCGCCAACCCGTATGGCTATCAGCTGTTTTCCTCCGCCGCCAACATCCTCTCTCCGGAGCGCCCGCTCGCCTTCAATGAGGGCGGCCAGGGCATCTGGGCGAATGAGGACTATGTCCTGGGAGCCCAGATCGGTTACAACACCCAGCGCCAGCTCGTCTTCCTGCCGAGCGGCCTGCATCTCTCCTACTCTGCCGTCAACCCCAACGGGCGCGCGACCGACAATCAAACGCGCCACATCGACAGCATCTATCGCGCCAACTACCAGACACCGAACAAGGAACTGGGCCTCGGCGTCTCCTATTACGATGGCGAGGTCTCCAACGGTACCGGCACCACGTTCCGCGAGCCGAAGAAACAACTGTTTGGGGTGGATGGACAACTGCAAACCCCGGCAGGTTTCTTCCTCAACGCTGAATACGAGACGGGCAAGTACGAGACGCGCAGCTACTTCGGCCCGCCCAATGCGAGTGGTTTAGCGACCTTCGTGACTGATCCCTACGTCAAAAACAACCAGATCGCCGGCTACTACGTCCAGGGAGGCTGGACCTTCAATCAGACCGGGGCACATCCCCTGACCCTGGCGGCCAGTTACGACGCGCTGTACCGTTCGCACAGTGCGCACAACGATACCGGCAACATTTACGCCGGCACCGTGAACAGCATCACAGAGGGTTATAGCTCCGGCGGCGGCTCCTACGACGACACGAACCTCGGGTACGGCGTCCTGTACAATCTGGACAGAGCCACCCGCCTGCGCGTCTGGTATGAGCAGCCGTTCGCGGTCGCGCACGCCTACAACGCGCCGACGCCGCAGCGCATCGGCCTCTTCACCACGGAACTTCAGGTGAAGTTCTGAGCCTGTTCCTCTCCGGGCCGGGGCATGAGCAGTCATGCCCCGGCCTTTTTTGCCACCCAGCCCAATCTTAATGCCGTCTTAACATTCCCTTAGTCTTCACTTAACATACGCCGAGTATACTGACCTCTGCAACAAGCAGGCCGCTTCCCCCGTCAGGGTGAGAAGCGCGCACAACCTGGAGGAACACGACGCGATGTTATCTTTCAAGCGCATTATCACACTGACGGCGGGCGTGGCCGCGGGCCTGTCGGCCCTGGCGGGCGCGGCCCAGGCGCAGGAACTGACCGGCGCGGGGGCGACCTTCCCGGCCCCCCTCTACCAGCGATGGTTCCAGGAATACGGACAGTCGCACGGCGTCCGCATCAACTACCAGCCCATCGGCTCCGGCGGCGGCATCAAGCAGATCACCGCCCGCGCCGTGGACTTCGGCGCGTCCGACGCGCCCATGAACGCCACCGAGTTGGCGGCAGCCCCCGGCATCGTCCACATCCCCACCGTGGCCGGCCCGGTCTGCGTCGCCTACAACATCCCCGGCGTCGGCCCCGGCATCCACCTGACCGGCCCCGTCATCGCCGACATCTTCCTGGGCAAGATCACCCGCTGGAACGACTCGCGCATTACGAGTCTCAGCCCCGGCACCCGCTTCCCCGCCACCAACATCTTCGTCGCCCATCGCTCCGATGGGTCGGGCACGACCAACATCTTCACGACCTACCTGAGCGAAGTCAGCAGCGGTTGGAGGGACGATGTCGGCGCGGGCAAGTCCGTCCGCTGGCCGGTCGGCCTGGGCGGCAAGGGCAATGCGGGCGTCGCGCAGCTGATCAAGGCCAACGAGGGCGGCATCGGCTACATTGAGCTCAACTACGCCGTCACCAATTCGATCCCCTACGCCGCCGTCCGCAACCGCGCCGGCCGGTTCGTCTATCCCAACGTGGAGGACACGTCCGAGGCCGTGGACGGCGTCTCGCTGCCCGCCGACTTCCGCAAGGTCGCCGTCAACACGTCCGCGCCCAACGGCTACCCCATCACCGGCTTCACCTTCCTGCTGGTCTACCGCAACGGCACCAAGACCGCCATGAAGCAGTTCCTGGAGTGGGCGCTGACCAGCGGACAGAGCATCGCGCCCTCCATGCAGTACGCGCCGCTGCCGCCCGGCGTGCGCCGCCGCGCCCTGGCCGCCGTGGCCTCCATCCATTAGCCTCACAGCAAGCCTTTTGCGAAAAAGCGCGGGATGATTTCGATCATCCCGCGCTTTTTTGTCGTTCCGGGGCCGCCCGCTGTTTTGAATGCCCCCTCCCCGTGTCATAATCCCTTAACATTCTCTTAACGATTCACCATCAAAGGATGAAAAAGCGCGCCCATGCGACTGCTGCCACGCGAGGAAAAGTTTTTCGATCTGTTCGACCGGCTGGCCGAGAAGGTCACGATCGGGGCGGAGATGCTGGAAGATGTCTTGAGAGATTTCAGCCAGGCGGAGGCGGCGAAGGCGCGGCTGCGCGACCTCGAACACGAGGCCGACCGCCTGGTGCATGAGGTGATGGACCGGCTCAACAAGACGTTCGTGACGCCCCTGGACCGCGAAGACATCCACGCGCTGGCGCACGTCATGGATGACGTGCTCGACTATGCCGACTCCTCCCTGGACCGGATGCTGCTCTACGGCATTGACCGGCCCATCCCCCATGCGCTGGAGATGGCCACGCTGCTCGTGCGGGCGAGCCAGCAGATTCGGCAGGGGGTGACGGGCCTGCGCAACTTCGGCGACATCCGGGGCATCCTCGACCCGTGCGTCCGCATCAACGAGCTGGAGAACCAGTGCGATGTCATCAACCGTCAGGCGCTCAGGGCGCTGTTCAGCGACGGGATGGACCCCATCACGATCCTGAAGTGGCGTGAGATTTACGACCGCCTGGAGAACGCCCTGGATCGGTGTGAGGACGTGGCCGACGTGCTGGAAAGCATCGCCGTCAAGAACAGCTAAATGACCTATTTCCGAAGAGGACCTGCGCTTGGACCATACGCTGTTTTGGATCGGGATCGTCGTCGTCCTGGCCCTGACGTTTGACTTCTCCAACGGCGTGCATGACGCCGCCAATGCCATCGCCACCACGGTCACGACGCGCGCGCTCTCCATGAGCCGCGCCGTGCTGATAGCGGCCTTCTTCAACCTGATCGGCGCCCTCGTCAGCACGGGCGTCGCCCACTTCGTCGGCAAGGGGCTGGTGGACGCCCACCTGGTCACGCTGCCGGTGGTGGCGGCGGCCCTGGTCGGGGCCATCGGCTGGAACCTGCTGACCTGGTACTACGGCCTGCCGTCGTCGTCCTCGCACGCTCTCATTGGTGGGATCGTGGGCGCGGCCCTGTTTTCCTTCGGGCCGCGCTCGGTCCATCCATCCGGCCTGATCATGACGGTGGCGGCGCTGATCACCTCGCCCATCGCCGGATTTCTGGGCGCTTACCTGCTCATGCGGGCGCTGCTGTGGGCCTTCGCCAGCCGGCCGTTCACCCCCACGATGCGCGCATTCCGGCGGCTGCAACTGGCGTCGGCGGCGTTCATGGCCTTCTCGCACGGCTCCAATGACGCGCAGAAGACGATGGGCGTCGTCACCCTGGCGCTGGTCAGCGGGCACTTCCTGAGCAGCCAGGCGCCCATTCCCTTGTGGGTCATTCTCGCCTCCGCGACGGCGATGGCGTTGGGGACGGCCATCGGCGGCTGGCGCATTATCAAGACGCTCGGCAGCAAACTGGTGGACCTCTCGCCCGCACACGGCTTCGCGGCGGAGACGGCGGCGGCGGCCGTGATTCTGACCGCCACGCACCTCAACCTGCCGATCTCGACCACCCATGTCATCGCCTCGTCCGTGCTGGGCGTGGGGGCGACGCGGCGCGCCCATTCGGTGCGCTGGGGCACGGCCGCCAACATCGTGCTGGCCTGGGTGCTGACCATCCCGGGGGCCGGCCTGGCGGCGGGGCTGGCGGCTTTGCTGGTGCGCCATCTCTGAGGCGCGCCCGGCGAAGGCTTATCCCAAAATCTGTTCCGGCCGCTGCCGGCCCGGCTCGACCTCCCCTGCTGGCTGGGCCGCCCCCGCACCGGCTAAGGCTTTATTGGGGGACAGCGAAACCGCCTGCCGCAGCGTTTCGACAGCGACTCGGCGGCCCAGGGAGCAGAAGGGAGCGGAATGCGGTGGGGCACCTCGGCAAGTCCGGTTTGGGGTAGAATCTCCTTATGAGGGATGCGCGAGTCCATCCGGGAGGGGGTACGTTCGCCGGTGGAAGAGTGCTCGGCGGAACTCCCCTGGTGAGCGCCAAGACCCCGGAAGTCCTCACCTCCGATGCGCCGGGACGAAGGGGGTAGATCAAGATGCAGGAGAGCATGACGGGGCTGGCGGCGCGCAGTCGGCAGGACCTGCTCCGGCGCAATGCGATCTTTGAGGCCTTCTTTCAGGCGGAGGCGGGCCGCTTGGCGGAAGCCTGCCATGAGATGTCGCGCCGGTTCCTGGCGGGAGGGCGGCTGCTGGCGTTCGGGAACGGGGCGGCGGCGACGGACGCCCAGCACGTCTCGGTGGAGTTCGTGCATCCGGTCATCGTCGGCAAGCGCGCCCTGCCGGCGCTGGACCTGGGCCTGGATTTTGAGGCCCGCCTGCCGGTCCTGGTGCGTCCGGAGGACATGGTGATGGGGTTCGCGTTCCCCGCGCCGGAGGCCGCCGTCGAGCGCGCGCTACAGGCGGCCCGCACGCGGGGGGCTCTGACGTTTGGGTTAGCCGGGGAGGCGGCGGAGTATTCCTTTGCGTCGCCCGACGAAGACCCATTTGTCTGCCAGGAGGTGTTTGAGGTCCTCTACCATGTCCTCTGGGAGACCGTTCACGTCTACTTCGAGCACCGGGAGCAGGGGCATGATGTGGGCGCGTCCGCATTCCTCTATCCCTTTTTGGGCAAGCGTGAGCAGCGCCTGGAAAGCGTGGTGGCCGAGGTTCAGGGGTCCATGCGGCAAAAGGCCGAGGAGGTGAACCGCCTGCGGACGACGGCGGCGGAGACGGAGACAGAGGCAATGGCTGAGATCGCACGGGAGATGGCCGAGCGGCTGAGGCGGGGGGGCAAGGTGATCGCGTTCGGCAACGGCGGCTCCGCCACCGATGCGAATGATCTTGTGGCGGACTGCGTGATGCCCCCGCCGGGGTGGACGGCCATCCCCGCCATCTCGCTCGCGGCGGAGCCGGCCAACATCACGGCCGTCGCCAATGACATCGGCACGGAGGCCATCTTCGCCCGCCAGCTCATCGCGCAGGCCCGGCCCGAAGATGTAGCAATCGGTATCTCCACCAGCGGCAACTCGGCAAACATCTTGGCCGCCTTGGCGGAGGCGCGGAAGCGGGGGCTTTACACGGTGGGACTAGCGGGCTATGACGGGGGGAAGGTCGTGAGCGAGCGGCTGGCTGACGGCGCGCTGGTCATCCGCTCGGACTACATCCCCCGGATTCAGGAGGCGCAGGCGTCGGTCTATCACGTCCTGCGCGCCCGGATCGAGGAGCTCGTGAGGGGCGGCTGACAGGTATGCATGAACTCTCCCTGGCGGCCTCGGTCGTCGAGATCGCCCTCCGGCACGCGGCGGGGCGGCGGGTGACGCGGGTGGAGTTGGAGGTGGGTGCGCTGCGGCAGGCGGTCCCGTCGGCCCTGGCCTTCAGTTTTGAGGTGGTCGCCCACGGGACGCTGGCGGAAGGAGCCATCCTGGACATCCGGGCCATCCCGGCCCGGGGCGCGTGCCGCCGCTGCGGGGCCGTCAGCGAGCTGCACTTGTTTCCCTTGCAGTGCCCGTCCTGCGGGGCATTTGATTTAGAGATCGTGGCCGGGGAGGAGCTGCTAGTCGCCTCCCTGGAACTGGAGGAAAGACACGATGGAGAGCACGACCAAGACGGTGGTGATGGAGGGCATCCTGGATGCCAATGACGCGCTCGCCCAGGCCAACCGGGATAAGTTCGACCAGGCCGGCACCTACGTCATCAACATGATGAGCTCGCCGGGCGCGGGCAAGACAACGATCCTGGAACGCACCCTGGAGGCGCTCGGCGGCAAGTTACGCATGGGCGTCGTGGAGGGCGACGTGCAGACGTCGCTTGACGCCGACCGTCTGGCCCGCTTCGGCGTCCCCACCGTGCAGATCAACACCGGGTCGGAGTGGGGCGGCGGGTGTCACCTGGACGCGAACATGGTGCGCTGCGGGCTGCCGTCGCTCCCGCTGCAGGAGATTGACCTGCTCTTTATCGAGAACGTCGGCAACCTCGTGTGTCCGGCGGGCTTTCGGCTCGGAGAGGACACGCGGGTGATGGTCGCCTCCGTGACCGAGGGGGAGGACAAGCCCCTCAAATACCCGTTCATGTTCCGCTCCGCCGAGCTGGTGCTGGTCAACAAGGCCGACCTGCTGACGCATCTTGACTTCGATCTGGCGCTGTTCCTGCGGAACCTGGACGCGGTCAATCCGGGCGCGCCACGGATTCTCCTGAGCGCCCGCACCGGCCAGGGCATCCAGGAATGGTATTCATGGCTGATGACGCGGCGCGAGGCCGTTGCTCAAAGTGTATAGAGAGAGTGCTTGGATCGCCCCCAGGGTCATTCCGTTCTCGTGCCTGGCGACTGAAGTCGCGGCTATTCAGCGCACTGTCCCCCTCCGGGGACGTTTTGGCCCCCCGGGGGCGTTCTTGCCGCCGGCGCGGACTTCTTGCCCTGCGTGCGGGGCAGGCCGGGTCTGCGTCGGCGCAGGCCGACAGCGCCCCGGATAGCCGCGACTTCAGTCGCCAGGCGAGAACGGAATGACCCTGGATCGCCCCCCTGCCCATGTTCAGGCCGCCTCGTAGTTCTTGAGGCGGTAGACCAATACGGACACGACCCACCCCAGCAGGAACGTGCCGATGATGACGTAGCCGAGGCTGTCGAAGCTCAGACGCCCCACCGCGCCCCAGAACCGCCCCCGCAGCGAGAACTCCTGCTGCAAGATCTGCAGCAGCTCGTAGGTCCCCACCACGAAGGCCACCAGCACCGAGAGCGTCGTGATGCTCAGGTTGTAATAGAGCTTGCGGATCGGCTTGACAAAGGCCCAGCCGTAGGCCCCCAGCATCAGGACCCCGTCCAGCGTGTCCACCAGGCACATCCCCGCCGTGAACAGCAGGGGCAGCAGCATGAGGGTCCCGAAGGGGACGCCTGACTGGCCCGAGCGCGCCGAGATCGCCAGAATCCCCACCTCCGTGGCCGTGTCGAAGCCCAGGCCGAACAGGAAGCCGACGAAATACATCTGCCAGGAGTGTCGGATCAGGCGCAGCACGGGGCGGAAGAAGCGCCCCAGCAGGCCCCGCTGCGCCAGAAAATCCTCCACCTTCTGGTCGGCATAGTCCCCGCCGCCCGCCACCTGCCGGAACGCCCGGTACAAGTCCCACAGCACGATCAGGTTGATGACTCCGATGACATACAGGAAGACGCTGGAGATGAGGGTTCCCGCGACCGCTCCGGTGCTCTGCAAGGCGGGCAGGTGCCTCTGGACGTAGGCGGTGGAGAGCGCCAGGGCCGCGCAGAGCAGGACCACGACGGTGGAATGACCCAGCGAAAAGAAGAGGCCGACGCCCAGGGGCCGCTGGCCGTCCTGCATGAGCTTGCGGGTGGTGTTGTCGATGGCGGAGATGTGGTCAGCGTCCACAGCATGGCGCAGCCCGAAGCCGTAGGCCAGCAGCCCCGTCGAGAGCAGCAGGGCATAGTGGCGCGACGCGCCCCAGGTCAACAGCCAGACCAGGACACTGACGCCGACCAGGCCCGACAGCAAGGCGATGGCCCTGGTCTTGAGGCTCCCCTGGCGACCATTCGGGAAATCAGGCATGAGAAACTTTCGTTGACGGACTCTCATTCTACCTCGAACTCGAACCGGAACCGCTGTGTGCTTCTGATCGGCCGGCCGTCCCGCAGGGCCGGCTTCCACTTCCAGCGCTGAAGTGCCTCGATGACGCGCCGGTCAATCTCGGAGTTGCCGGACGACGTGCGCAAAGTCACCGAGAAACCGCCGTCTGCCTCGATGTCTACCTTCACCCGCACAAAGGTCTTGAAGCTTTCCTGCTTCAGCTCATCCGGGATTTCGGGCTTGATCTGGTTGCTCGGCTCCGCGTCCTGGGTCGGCCCGGACGGCTCCGCATCCGCCGGAGGAACCGGCTTGGTTTCGGGTCTTGTTTCCGGCTTGGCCTCCGGTCTGCCTTCCGGCCTTGTCTCCGGCTTCTGATCGCTGTGGTCGCCGCTATCCGATGACTGATGCTCGATAGGCTTGCCGAGAGTTGCATGGCCGCCTTGCGGCACCGTGAATTCCCGATTCTGGGAGGACGGGCTTCGTGCGGTCAGAACGTGATGGTGTGCTGCCGGATGCGCCGGAGCGCTGACGGCCTTCGGCTTCGAGATCGTTCGGGGCCGGATGACCACATGGGGTTTGACGACCGGCTTGACAATCGGCCTCGGTTTTATCACAAGCCGGGGCTTGAGGCGCGGCTTCGGCTTTGCAATCCTCCTGGGTCTGATGAGGGGAATGTGCCGCGCAATCCATTTTGGCATGACGATGCGCTTCGGCTTCGGGGGTGTTTTATGAATGATCTTCTTGTGAACGGCCTTCCGGGGCGGCTTCACCGTCGGCAACAGGATCCGCGTGATCTCGATGGGCGCTGCCGGCGCGAGAACGTGGCGTCGCACGGTGTCGGCGGCGGTCAACCACAGGATGGCGTTGACAGGGATCGAGATCAGCAGGCCCCAGCCCAGGCGCCGTCCGGGCACGTCTGGGGGCAGACGTGCGCCTGCGCGCGGCGCGGATTCCGGCACCGCGTCCTCCGGCGGGGGCATCGGCGGCAGTTCCAGCTTAAGGGACGGCACCGCGCGTCTCCGTCTGATCCTCCGGGGCCGTGGCGATGGCGAAGCGAGTGACCCCGACCTTGCGCGCCTCGTCCATGCAGCCGACCACCAGGCCGTGCGGTACGCTCAGGTCGGCGTTAATGACGACCGAGGACGTACTCAAGTCCACCGTCGGACCTCCCGCCCTTGCCACGAGCGTCCGCCCCAGTTCGTCCAAGCGAACCGGCTGCTTGTTGACGTAGACCTGGCGGTTCTTGTCAATCGTGATGGTCAGGTCGTTGGCCTGCCGCGTCTGCGCCGTCGCCGCTTTGGGCAGGTTGACCGGCAGGCCGTTCAGCTTGACCAGAGCCAGCGACGAGAGCATGAAGAACACGAGAAGAAAAAAAATTGTGTCGATCATCGGGATGATCTCGATCCTGGTGCGCTTCAGCTCACGTCGCTGTTTGAACTGCATGGCCCTCTTCCTCCCCGGCCGACTGCGCGACATGGTTGTCGCGTCCATGCCCGGCACGCGCCTCGTGGTGGCGCTCCACCAGGACGTTGATCAGCTTGGTCGCCGCCTGCTCCGTCTGTGCCGTGATGGTGCGGTAGCGGGCCGTGAAGTAGTTGTAGGCGGCGAAGCAGATCACGGCGATGATCAGGCCGGTCGCCGTGGCGTACAGCGCCTCGCCGACGCCGCTTAAGACGGAGTCGGTGTTGCCGTGGTGGGTCTGGAGGGCGATGGCGTTGAACGCACCGATCATGCCGGCGATGGTGCCGAGCAGGCCCAAGAGCGGCGAGATGGTCGCCGTGGTGTCCAAGGCGGGCAGCATCTGTTCCAGCCTGATGAAGTAGTCCTGCCCGGTCTCCTCCACAAGCCGCTCGATCTCTCGGACGGGTTGCTGGCGATGCTCCAGGACGACCGCGAGGCAGGCCGCAAGCGGGCCGCGCCGCCCACGGCAGGCTTCCAAGGCGTCGTCATAGCGGCCCTGGCGGCTCAACAGCAGGACGCTGTCCAGGAGACCCGGGGCGGTGCCGCCGTACTGGCGGAAGGCGATCAGGCGCTCCACGATGACGACGACGGTGGCCAGGGAGAGCGCCAGCAGCGGGTACATCACAACCCCACCGCCGTGGATGAAGTGCAGTAAGTTTGACATCGTTCTCTCCACGGCCCCAGGCCGCAGTTAAAAACTGTAGGTCAGGCCCACTCGGAATGACCGCGGTTCCGCCGGATGGGCCACGATGCCGGAAACTCCTGTGGCCGGCTGGCCGGGCAAGCGGTACGTGTAGTCGTATTCGATGTCGTTGACGGAGCCATTCAGCAGGTTAAATACCTGCAATGCGATCTTGTAGTTCGGGGCTAACTTATAGCCGACCTGCGCTTCAATCAGCTCGCTCGCATGGGAGCGGACGGTGTCGTCCTGGGTGAGAGGTTCAGGCCCGAACACCCGCAGGCGCAGACTGCCGTATGTCCGGGTCTTCGGAGTATAGGAGATGCCTGTCCCAATCACCCCCTCGACTGAGCCGGGAATAAAGTCGCCGCCGGGCGGGTTGTCGGTGAACTTCGCCCAGGAGTAGGCGAAGTCGGCGTCAACGGTCAGCGCGGGATAAGGCGTGTAGTAGTTCGTAAACTCGACCCCGACACGCTGGCTGGGGTCACCGGCCACGGAACTGCCCAGGTCGGGATCAAAGACCAGTTCGGAGTCGAGGTGCAGGTACCAGAGGGAAAGCGTACTTTGCAGGTTCTTGACCGCCGCCGTTCGCACGCCGATCTCCGCCTCGTTCGACCGGGTCAGGGGCTTGTCGGACGCAATGGGCTGGAGATAGGCCGATGGCCCATCTTCCGGGTTCGGGTCGGTCTTGAGGGTGACCGCGCGCGCGTCGTTGCTGTGGAATCCCTGGCCAAGATTGAGATAGTATTCGGTCTTCTTCCACGGCCCGAAGATCAGGCTGAGCTTGGGGCTGGCGATGTTGGCCGAGACGTTCCCGGAATTGGCGGCAAGGTTCGCGTTGACATTGAAATTGTAGAAGTCCCACCGCAGTCCCGCCACGGTCCGGAAAGAATTGGACCATTTAATCCGATTTTCCACGTAGGGGGCGTAGCTGAGCTGCTTGACGGAGTCCTGGCTCACCGTGAAGAAGCGGACGCGGTCCTCGGTGTTGTACAGCCCAATCTTGTAGATGTCGTCGTAGCGAAGCTGGGCGCCGTATTCGTCGGTCATGGGCCGTCCCGCCAGTTTGCCGGCGACCGTCCGGGAGACCTGGCCGCCGTAGACCGCACGATCGTCGGCCTGCTCGATCTGGTCGCCCTGCTGAGGATAAAACAGGAAGTAGGTGAAGTCAGAAAAGAGGTCAAGGCGATACTTAATCGCGTAGGCGTTGAACTGAGTGACGCCCTGGTTGTCCCGGCTGTGGAGTTCGCCGGACAGGCTGTACCGGTTGCTCCTCCCGCCGTCGCTGGGATTGAGCGAACCGAAGCGGTCAATCATCCCCTCGCTGATCGCCTGATCGGGGACCTGGTCGGTGGCATTCCAGACCCCGTCGTAGGCCATCGCGGTCGCGTCCCAGCCATGCCGCTCGTTTCCGTGCGTGTACCTCAGCACCCCGTTGGCGCGGTGGTAGTCATCCGGGTGGTCCCACGGCCCATCATAGTGGTAGAGGTCGAGAGCGTAGACTAGGCTGTCGCTCCCCAGGTGGGGCGATCCGACCGTGAGCAAGCGCCGCTCGCCGAAATTTCCGAAGCTTGTTTCGAGGATGCTCGGGTGTATGTGCGTGAAATAGTCGAGCTTGATCGTGCCGGCGGAGGAGAAATCGCCTTGCTCGGCATTATACGAGCCTTTCCGGTAATTGATCTCGGAGACCAGTTCGGGGATGACGAAATTCAAATCCGCGTAGCCGGGACCGTGCGCGTGGGTGGGCATGTTCACCGGCATTTCATCGACATAGAAGGCCACATCCGTGCCGTGATCGAGATTGAATCCGCGAAAGAAGTACTGGTTCGCCTTGCCGCCTCCGCTATGCTGCGTCACGATGACGCCGGGGACGGTTTCCACGATCTCGCCCGTGCGCAGCAGAGGCTTGCTGTCCAGTTCCTTCCTGCCGACCGTGCCCTGTGTCGCGCTGTCCGCGACGCCAAGCAAGTTGTTGGAGCGCTCGACGGTGATCTTGATGACCTTCTCCTTCTGCGGCTCCAGCAGCACCTCCACGTCCGTAGTACCCTCCGCCACGGTGATGGTGCGGGTGTCCAACTGATACGCATCGGCCTCGGTCTCGACCCGCCAGGCGTGGGCCTCCAGCGGCGGGCTGGTGACGCCGCCCTGGGCGTCAGTGGTCAGGGGGACATCCGGGCGGCTCTTTGCGCTGTCGTGGAGCGTGACCGTCGCCCCCGCCAGCGGCTTTTCCGTGTCGGCGTCTTTCACGGAGAACCGTAAGTATCCCGTCGTCCCGGCGCGGGCCGTCCCGCCGAGGAGAATGCATGATGCCCCCAGGGCGAGCCGCAGGGCGAGAAAGCGTGGACTGAATGGCGACCGATGTGTCATAGTAGGCTCTCCTGAGTCACTATTGGCGTGCCAGTTTGAAACTTGCCACATCGACGCCAACTGAGTGTTTGCCGACTCGTTATAACACGACTCCCAACACAAAGTCAAGCACTATTACGGCATAAATCTTAATATAATATTACAATATACCTGAACTTATCTTGGACTCCTCATCAGGGTTCTAGATCATCCTTTGCGACATATTCCCACGCAGCCTTTCTTCTGTCGAGGAATGCCTTTCGTGCCACCGATCCTCAGTCAACAGGATCGTATTGATTTTTCCAGAAAATGTGTCATCATTTTGGCTGGCGGTGGCGATGAAGCAGAAAGAGGGCGTCGTGATGCAGGATAATCAGGAAGGCGGGGGAGAGATGCCGATAAACGGACACGACTTTCGGAGCGGGAATCAGCTTCAAAGCTGGATCGAGCATGAACTGGCCCACCTGGCGGTGCAGGATCAGGAGGACAGCGGCGAGGTGAGCCTGCCGGATCGGAACCTCTCGCTCCGCATCCCGGTCATGACGCACCTCATGCTGTACCGCATCGCGCAGAAACTGGGCCGGAGCAAGACAGCGTTGGGCGAGGAAATTCTCATCCATGCCGTGCGGGATGTCTACCGGCAGTTCGACCTGCCGCGCATCTCTACGGCCGACCTGGAGGAGTATGCCTCCCAAACAGAGAAGGCGATCCCGGAGAAAGCGCCCAGGGCGACAACTTCGGGAAGGCGGTGACGCGGGGACCGCGTCTAGAACCCACCGGGGGTGAAGGCACGGACGACCAGCATCAGGCCGATCAGCGTGATGGCGGCGGCGCTGGCGAGCGGCAGGCGCTGTAGGACCGGCCCGCTGCTGGGGAAGCGGTCGGCCAGCCGCCGGGCCGACACGACCAGCAGGCCGATGGCGACCAGCACCGACGCCAGCCCGACGCTGAACGCGCTGATCAGCAGCAGCCCGTAGGCGACCCGGTGCAGCGCGATGGCGGACAGCAGCACCACTAGGGCGGAGGGACAGGGCACGATGCCGCCGGAGACGCCCAGGGCGACCAGCGCCTTCGTCGTGATCGGCCCATCCGGGACGTGGTGATGGTGGTGATGCCCAAAGCCGTGCGAGTGTTCGTGGTCGTGAGTGTGCCCATGCTCGTGGTCGTGCGTATGCTCGTGCAGATGGATCTCGTCGGGGCCATGCTCATGGTCGTGAGAATGCGTATGCTCGAGGTCATGGGAATGGTGGTCATGAGAATGGCCGTCGGAGAGGCCGCGCAGGCGGGACCAGAGCAGCCAGAGGCCGACGCCAAACACCGACAGGCCGCTGACGACGCTGAGCACCGGGTACAGCTTCTCCGGCACGATGTAGCGCGCGGCGAACAGGGTGATGAAGCCGAGCAGGAAGACGCCGAAGGTGTGCGTGACCGTCACGATGGTGCCGAGCGCGACGGCGTGCCGGGGGGTGCCGCGCGAGCCGACCAGGTAGGCCGCCACCATGGTCTTGCCGTGCCCCGGCGAGAGCGCATGGAACGCGCCGAAGAGGAAGGCGAGCAGCAGGCCGGCCAGCATGATTCCGGGTGTCAGCGTGTGGCGGGCAATGGCCTGCGTGAAGGCGTCGCGCGGCGTGGCATCGCGCGCAGGAAGGGCTGGAGTCATCGCGGGCGTCGCCACAGCCGCCGTCAGACTCCCCGGCACGACAGTGAAGCGCGCCTGGGTGTCCTGGGGCGGAATGACGTCGCGCGGGTAGACGCTCAGGCCCTGGCTGCGGTCCTCCGTGGCCGCGGACGAGGCCTGCAGAGCGTCCCCGGCCCCGCCGACCGCGATGATCTCCTTCCAGCCCGTCCGGTCCGGGTAGTTGCGGTCGGCCCAGGCCACGACCGGCGCGGCGCGGGCCGGCGGCAGGGGGGCCTGCCAGTCCAGGAAGATCTTCATCGTCTCCAGGCCGCCCGCGCCGGGCGACAGCCGCAGGTCGCTGTCCTGAAGATGGAGCGGGACGGGGCGGCCGTTCACCGTCAGCGTCACGCCCGCGCGCAGCTGCCGCTCCTGTGCGGCCAGGTAGGCCGCCTTCTCCGGCGGGCTGATGACTCCGTCGTGGTCGGCGTCCAGCGCTTCCTTCTCGGTGACGGTGGGGATCTCGGCCAGGTCCAGGATGTAGCGGACGTACAGCGTGTCCCCATCCGCCTGTAGCCGCGCGTAGTGGCTGATGGAGAAGTTGCCCATCGGGTGCGCCTGCGCGCCGTGCCCGGCCGCCAGCCATACCAGCACGGCCAGCCACGCCACGGCGACGATTCGCTCCCCTCTTCGGACGTCCATGACTGACTCCCCTCGGCTCAACGCGCCGCGACCTTCGGCGGCTCCGGCGTGCGCGACCCCAGTTGCTTGAGCGTGGCGGCGGCGACGGGGGCGTAGAGCAGGCTGAAGTTGGGGTTCAGGCTCACCGCCCGGTACAGGTCCATCTGCGCGGCGGAGCGCTGCCCCAGTTTGGCCGCGATCATGCCGGCGTGGAACAGGAAGCCCGCCTCCGGCGTGTGCCGGCTGAGCGACTTGCGGACGGCGGCCTGCGCCTCGGCGTAGCGCCCGTTCTTGTAGAGGCACCAGGCCAGGGTGTCGGCGACGTAGACGTTGGGGCGCGTCTTGTACTCCTCCTGGACCATTCTTAGGGCTTCCGGCAGGTTCCGGTCGTGGTCGGCGTCAAACTGGGCGACCTGCCAGTCGCCCCGGACGCCGTTGGCCTGCATGAGTCGGTGGATGACCTCCACGAGCGCGTACTGCCGCTCCGCCTCCTGGGGGCGGCCGGTCACCCGATATAGATCGCCCAGGGCGACGACGGAGTCGTGCAGCGGGACGACGGCGATGGCCTGCTTGTAGTAGTTGATGGCCGCCGGGTACTGCCGCTCCGCCGCCTTCACCTTGCCCATCGCGGCCAGCAGCTGGTAGTTATGGGGGGCGACCTTCAGCGACGCCTTCAGCACCTGGTCAGCGGGGAGCAGCGCGCCGTCGTTGTAGAGCATCAGGCCGATCTGGGCGCGGCACCAGGCCGTGTTCTCCGCGTAGGGGGCGCCCGTCTTGACCGCCTTCATCATCAGCCAGAGCGCCTTGCGGGTGTCGCCGGTCAGCCACAATAAGTGCGCCCCCCGGCTGTACGAGGAGATGTCGGGGCGGACGTCAAGCATCTGCTGGTAGTGGGCGTACGCCTGGTCGTAGTTGCCCATCTCCACGTCGGCATCGCCCATCAGGCCGTAGGCGGCGTTGTCCTGCGGGTCGAGCGCGGCGGCCCTGCCGGCCCAGTCCAGGCTCTTTTCAAACTCGTGGCGGCCCCCATTGACCCAGGCCATGCCGTTCAGGGCCGGCACACTCCTGGGGTTGACGACCAGGGCCTGTTGATAAGCGCGCTCTGCGTGGCCGTAGTAGGCCACATCCGCCGTCTCGCGCGCCTTCTGCATCAGCGCGTCGCCGAGATTGGACCAGGCCTTGTCATCATCGGGGGCCTGGCGCGCGCGCTCCACCCAATGGGCGACGGCCTGGTCGCTGAGGGTCTTCCCCGACGTGGCGGGCAGCGAGTCGAGCACGTCGGCGGAACTGGCCGCGGCGGCGTGGGACGCCGCGCCGGCCGGGGCGCGCGGCCCCTCCTTGCGGAAGGCCCAGGCGGCCATCGCCGCCAGACCGAGCGCAAGGCAGACGATCACGATGCGGGGATAAAGGACCGATTTTTTCATGGCATACGTAGGGGCGACTCGTCGAGTCGCCCCTACCTCCTCAGCGGCGGGGCCATTAGAACCCGACGTTGATGCTGGAGTCCTTGCTGTTGTGCGTACCGCCCCAGGGCGTGGCGGCGTAGGGGAAGGTCATGTTGTAGACCTGATCGTTGGCGGCGACGTTGTCGCCGATGAGAACGATGTTGGAGTAAGACGGACCGCTGGCGACGGCCGTGAGCGCGATGTCTATCACGTCATCGCCCAGACGCCGCCCGTTGGGCCAGCCGCCGGGGACAGTTTCCGGGTTGCCGCCGGCATCCGTTCCCGTGAGAGTATCCCCGCCCAGGAAGCTGAGGCGGGAAAAGCCGGTTTCTCCCGCCGCGTGGACGGGGCCGGTGGTCGTGTCCACCCGGATCACGTCGGGGGTGTAGACGGCGGCCAGGTCGGTACGGTTCGTGGTCACGATGGGGCCCGGCAGCGCCGAACCGTAGAGGGCGTTGATCAGGACACCGACCTCGGGGTTGAGCGCGTACTTCTGGTACTTGGCGACGTCGTTGGTGGGGCTGTCGCGGTTGTAGTTGTCCTTGTCCCGCAGGGCCACGAGCACCTCGTTGAAGAGCGGGTTGGCCTCACGGTTGACCTGGATGAACGGGCCGGAGTTGGCGTTGATGCCGCTGGTGTTTCGCAGCGTGATGCGGGGCCGGGCGACGGAGGCGTAGACGCCGACGCCCATCCGGGTGTCCACGCCGGGTGCCATGCCGTTGGAGAACGGGGCCGCGTACGGCATCGGGGCCGGAAGGTCGGCCAGGGGGATCGTGATGGCGTAGTGGAACACGTTGTAGCCCTTGAAGCCGTCCACGCCGCCGCCGGCCTGCCCGAACACCGCGGTCACGCCTGCGGGCTTGCTCCCGCTGGGGATCAGGATGCGCGGGTCCAGCAGGTCGAAGATGCCCGGCGTGTCGGCGTAGAAGCCGTCCTCACGCACCCCGGCGAAGGTGGTGACGCCGTTCGGGGCCGCCGGTACGCCCGGCAGGTCGTAGACGGTCTCGCGGGTGTACGTGTCCAGGCTGGCGCGCGTGGACGCGCCTGAGACCGCCCGTCCGTAGTTCCGGTTGGTCGCGGATGTGCCGCTGAGGTCGTTGTAGAGCGGCGTGATGCGCGGGCCGGTATTGTAGGGAGGGACCTTCAGGCCGGTACCGAGCACGGTGGACGCGCCCGTGGCGTCCACAAACTTGGTGACGGTGTAGGTCTGGACGAAGTTCTGGTGGGCGTCGCCGACGTTCATGATCGCCCCGGCGTCGGGCATACCGTTCACGTCCGCGCCGCGCCCGTAGCGGAGGATGGTGTCCAGATTCTTGTAGCCGCCGCCGGCGGCGTCCACGCGCGAGAACTGGAAGTCATAGCGCTGCAATTCCGCGCCGGTGGCGGGATTGGCGATGTGGATGCTGTAGCGC
>JAFAZD010000398.1 GCA_019239955.1 Armatimonadota bacterium
GATGCGGCCTCCGGATGCGCGCTTGAGCGTGTCCGCGACCGGAACCGCGGGGATGGCGCCGGGCAGGTCGGCGAGTGCCGCGAGCAGCGCGGGAACGGTGCCGGGCGGCACGAACGGGCGGGCCGCATCGTGAATCAGCACGATGTCGGGACCATGGGGCGCGAGCGCCTCAAGCCCGGCACGGACGCTGTCCTGGCGCGCCGCGCCGCCGGGCACTGGCGGCAGGTGATGAAGCCCTCCCAGGGCCTCGGCGAGCGGCCCGGCATCCCCGACGGGCTGCAAAAGCTCGGCGTGGCCGGCCAGCGCCTCCGCCGCCCACCGCACGCATGGGCGCCCGGCGATCGGCACGTATTGCTTAGGTTGCCCGGCCCGGAATCTCTCCCCGGTGCCGGCGGCGACGAGGAGAGCGGCGACGCGCATGACGCGTCTCCATGCGCGGGCGGGGTGGGGCCGTCAAGTCAGCAAGGGTCGCGAGGAGCATGACGAATTCCGCACCGCACGATTCCCGACCTCACCCTCAACATCGCCTCGTGGCAACGCATATGAGGCCGGGCATATGAGGCCGGCGCACGGTCGTGGGTAGCAGTCTCATGGGAGCTAGGAACATGGCAGGCAGGCCAGCGTTGATCGCGGCCATCGTCGTTCTTCTCGGCGCCGGCGCGGCTGGGCTGCATCTCGCCGGCGCAGGCAGCCAGGCGCGGGCGGCGGATCCGCAGCCGCAGCAGCCGCCTCCCGTTCCCGTCACGACGGCGGCGGCGAAGACCGAGGACGTCCCGGTCTATTTGCGCGGCATCGGCACCGTTCAGGCCTTCTACGCCGTCGCGGTGAAGGCGCAGGTGAGCGGCGTCCTGATCGACGTGCCCGTGCGCGAGGGGCAGGAGGTCAAGAAGGGCGCCGTGCTGGCCGTCATCGACCCGCGTCCCTACAAGGCGGCGCTCGACCGGGCCACGGCGACCCGCCAGCAGGACCAGGCGCAGCTGGAGAACGCCCAGCTCGACCTGAAGCGGTATTCCAATCTCGCGCGGTCGGATTTCGCGTCACGGCAGCAGGTTGATACGCAGCAGGCGAACGTGGACAAGCTGCAAGCCGCCGTCGCCGGCGACACCGCCGCGATCGAGACGGCGTCCCTCAACCTGAGCTTCTGCTACATCGTTTCCCCTATCGACGGCCGGGTCAGCCTGCGCCAGGTTGATCCTGGAAACCTTGTCGAGGCGGCTAGCCAGGCCACCGGCATCGTCTCAGTCACCCAGGATCACCCGATCTCCGTCGTCTTCACGCTGCCGGAGCAGGAACTGCCGCAGGTGCAGGAGGCGATGACACGCGGCCCTCTGACCGTCCTCGCCGACACGTCGGATGGTCAGACCCAGCTCGCCAAGGGCACCCTGCTGACGCCCAACAACGCCGTGGACATCAACACCGGAACTATCCAGCTCAAGGCGAATTTCGCCAACGAGGACAACAAGCTCTGGCCTGGCGAGTTCGTGAACGCCCGGCTGCTCGTCAATACGATCCGCGGCGTCGTCACCGTCCCGCACATCGCGATCCAGCATGGACAGGACGGGCTGTTCGTCTTCGTCGTCAAGCCGGACAACACGGTCGAGCAGCAGGCGGTGACGGTTTCCTACGACGACGGGACGAGGGCTGTGGTGGGCAAGGGCGTATCATCGGGAGCGAAGATCGTGACCTCCGGGCAGTCCCGGCTCGGGCAGGGCACGCGCGTGACAGCGGCGCCGCCGGACCAGGAAGGCTGACGTTACCCCCGACGCAAGCCGAGTGATCACCAGAGGAACAGACTACGCGACATGAGCATCTCGACCCCTTTCATCCGCCGGCCGATCGCGACCTCGCTGCTCATGGCCGCGATCTTCCTGGTGGGCGCGGCGGCGTTCCCGTTCCTGCCCGTAGCACCCCTGCCCGAGGTCGAGTTCCCGACGATCTCCGTGACCGCGCAGTATCCCGGCGCCAGTCCGGACACCATGGCGGCGACCGTCGCGACGCCGCTGGAGACGCAGTTCGGCCAGATTCCCTCGCTCGCGCAGATGACGAGCATCAACGTGCTCGGCACGAGCACGATCACCCTGCAGTTCAACCTCAACCGCAACATCGACGCCGCGGCAACCGACGTGCTGGAGGCGATCAACGCGGCGCAGGGCCAGCTGCCCAAGGACATGCCGAGCCCGCCCACCTTCCGCAAGACCAATCCCTCGGACGCGCCGATCCTGATCATCTCCGTCCGCTCTGACACGCTGCC
>JAFAZD010000084.1 GCA_019239955.1 Armatimonadota bacterium
TTGCAACGGATCGCCGGAGACACCGATGGGCCGGCTGCGGGCCGCGCACGGCCACCGGGAGCCGTTCGGCGTCCGCTACTGGGAGGTCGGAAACGAGGTCTACGGCCGGTGGCAGGTCCACTGGACCACGTCGGGCGGCTACGCGGACCGGTACAGGCGATTCGCGCGGGCGATGCGGGCCGCGGACCCGGACATCCGGCTGCTGGCCTGCGGCTTCCCCTGGTGGCCCGACGACGCCTGGGACCGCCGCCTGATCGCCGACGTCGGCCCGGACCTACGCTGCCTGACCGATCACATCCTGACCGGCGGCCCCGTCACCCATCGCACCGGCCCCGCAGAGCTGTACCACGCCTTTATGGGCCAAGCCGTGAGTATCGGACAACGCTACCGGGCCGTGGCCGAGCGGATGCGGGCGGCGGGCATCGCCGAGCCGCGCCTGGCGATCACCGAGATGCAGATCTTCGCCCACTTCCAGGACCCCGCGCCCGAAGAAAAAGCCCCCGCCGAGGCGCTTTCCCGGACGACCATGCCGACGCCCGCGACGATCTCCGAGGCGCTTTATTATGCGACCGTCCTCCACGAGTGCATCCGCATGGAGGGGCTGGTGGAGATGATCACGCACTCGGCGACGGTGAACCACGGCGGCGGCCTGCGTAAGAGCCGCGAGAGAGTCTGGGCCAACCCCATCCATTACGCCCACGCCCTCGCCGCGCCGCTGGCCGGCGGCACGCCCGTCGCCGTCCGCCTGCAATGCGCCGCATTCTCCACACGGCAGGAGTTCCAGTGGATGCCGCCGCTCGCCGACGTTCCGGCGCTGGACGCCATCGCCGTGTTGAGCGCCGACGCGGGCGCGCTGATCCTGATGCTGGCGCACCGCTCCGCCGACGCCGGCCCGATCACGCTGACGCTGGACCTGTCCGGCTTCCCCGGCGCGCCCGAGGCCGAGGCGGTGACGCTGGCCGGGGCCGCGATGTGGGACCAGAACACGCTGGAGGAGCCGCAGCGCATCGTCCCCCACCCGTCCACGCTGCGGCTGACCGACGGCCATGCCGAGATGACCCTGCCGCCCTTCTCCCTGACGCGCCTGACGATCCCCCGCGCCTCCTGACTTGGGGGAGGAGTCGGGGCGGGGGCTGTGGAATAGGCCGTTTGGCCCGGCATGTTTGCGGGTAACTGTTTGCAAGTCAGCGACACGTGTTCGCACGTTCCGACTGGAGGAGTTCACACATGGCTTACGAATTGCCGCCTCTGCCCTACGCCTATGATGCGCTGGAGCCGACCATTGATGAGCAGACCATGCATCTGCACCACGACAAGCACCACCAAACTTACGTCAACAATCTCAACGCCGCCATTGAGAAGCACCCGGAACTCGGTGGCAAGTCGCCCGAAGAGCTGCTCAAGGACATCAATTCGATCCCCGAAGACATCCGCACGGCGGTCCGCAACAACGGCGGCGGGCACGTCAATCACACGATGTTCTGGGAGATCATGGCCCCCGGCGGCTCCCAGCAGCCAACCGGCACGCTGGCCGACGCCATCAATGCCAAGTTCGGGGGGCTGGACGCGATGAAGCAGCAGTTCAACCAGAACGGCGCGACCCGCTTCGGCAGCGGCTGGACGTGGCTGGTGAAGAACTCATCGGGCGAGCTGGCGCTCCTCAGCACCGCCAACCAGGACAGCCCGCTGATGGAGGGGCACTACCCGATCATGGGCAACGACGTGTGGGAGCACGCCTACTATCTCAAGTACCAGAACCGCCGCCCGGACTACCTGGCCGCCTGGTGGAACGTGGTCAACTGGGACGTCGTCGGCAAGCGCTTCGAGCAGGCTCCCTAGTCGGCAGAAGGAGAAGGCCGCCCCCACATGGGGGCGGCCTTTTTTCATGCGTGGTCTCCCGCCAGGCTCATGAGGCTGTCCCAGCATGCCTGCATCTGATACAGCTCCAGGGGGGACACCAGATCGGTGAGGCGGCGCTGCCACTCCCAGTGGATGGTCCGGCCCCGGACGGCCTCCTCCAGCGCGTCGGTCCGCAGGGGGTCCTGCGCCAGCAGGCGGACCATCTGCGCGAACGCCTGGCCGTAGAACTGAATCAGCTCCATCTGCGCCAGCGCGGCGCGCGTCGTGCCGCGCGTGTCGTGGCACTCGGTTTGGAAGAACCGATGTGCCTGCTCTGCCTCGGCGATGAAGTCCTGAAGGGTGGTCTGAAGGGGTTCGTGTGCCATGATGCGTCCGTGTGGAAAAATTACCTTTTTCTCTACGGAATTCCTCCCGCCGCAATTCCCATTTTTGAGGGGAAGGAATGGAGCGGGCAGGCGCAGAAAAGAGGCTTGAAGGGAACGGCCGTCTGCGGGGTCTGAAATCCTCGGAGGAACAAACAAATGCGAGTGCAGCGATGTCTTGGCGTCATGGCGGGGCTGTGGCTGGCGATGGGCGGGGCCTGGGCCGCGCCCTCGGCCACTGCCGGTGAGGCGGGCGCGGGGCGGGCGCTCACCATCTACAACCAGAATTTCGCCGTCGTGCGCGAGACCGTGCCCCTGAGTCTCTCGGCGGGCGTCAACCATCTCACTTTCAGCGACATCACGTACCACCTGGAGCCGGACTCCGTCGTCCTGCGCGACCCCACGGGCCAGCGCGCCCTGCAAATTCTGGAGCAGAACTACCGGGCCGACCCCATCTCCCAGGAGCTTCTGCTCTCGCGCTACGAGGGCAAGACGATTGACTTCCAAACCAGGGTCGGCGACCACACCGAGATCGTGCCGGGCAAGATCATCCGCAGCGGCTACGTCCCGCACAACACCGCCTTCAATTACGATCAGGCGTATTATGCGGGGCAGGCGGCGTATGCGTACGGCGGCGGGGGGCAGCCCTTGATCGAGGTCAACGGCAAGCTGCAATTCGCCCTGCCCGGCACGCCCCTGTTCCCGGCGCTGGCGGACGACTCCATCCTCAAGCCGACGCTGGACTGGACGCTGCGGACGGACCGGGCGGGGCCGCTGAACGCGGAGTTGGCCTACGTCACAGGGGGCATGAGCTGGAAGGCGGACTACAACGTGGTCTCGCCGCAGCAGGGTAGTGATTTAGATCTGGTCGGCTGGGTGACGATGGACAACCAGAGCGGCAGGACCTTTGAGAACGCCCGTATCAAGCTGATGGCCGGCGACGTGAACAAGGTCCAGCCCCAGCACCAGTACGGCGGCGGCTTCGGGGGCGGCGCGTTCGCCGCGCGGAGCGAGATGGCGCCGCCCGTCACGGAGAAGGCCTTTGACGAGTACCACCTGTACACGCTGCAGCGACCCGCCACGCTGCGCGACCGGGAGACCAAGCAGGTGGAGTTCGTGCGGGCCCAGGGCGTCCATTCGGCCATCGTGTATGTCTACGACGGCGCGTACATTGACCCCGGCCAATACTACAACTGGACCTACGAGACCATCCGCAGCCAGCCCTCCTACGGCACGCAGTCCAACCCGAAGGTCTGGACCATGCGCGAGATCGTCAACTCGCAGGCGAACGGCCTGGGCATCCCCCTGCCCAAAGGCCGCGTCCGCTTCTACCGCAAGGATGCCGACGGGCAGCTGGAGTTCATCGGCGAGAACGAGATTGACCACACGCCCAAGGACGAGACCCTGCGCGTCTATACCGGCAACGCCTTTGACTTGGCCGGCGAGCGCCGCCAGACCAACTACAATCTCGCCAGTGGCAACAGTATGCTGGACGAGAGCTTTGAGATCAAGGTCCGCAACCACAAGGCGACACCTGTGGAGATTCGCGTCGTGGAACACCTGTACCGGGGCCTGAACTGGACCATCACCGAGCACTCCCTGCCGTTCCTGAAGACCGACGCGCACACGATGGAATTTCACGTGCCGCTCGCCCCGGATCAGGAGAAGACCATCACCTACACCGCCCACTACACCTGGTAGCGCCCCGGTCAGCGGATTCGGGATGTCGACTATCGCCGCAACACCCTGCCGGATAACGCATCCGTCTGGGTGCCATTCTCAATGGCCAGCCGCCCGTTCACGAGCACATGGCGGATGCCGGTCGGGTACCGGTGCGGGTCGTCGAAGGTGGCCTGGTCGCGGATGAGGGCGGGGTCGAATACCGTCAGGTCGGCCTTCATGCCGACGGCCAGGCGGCCCCGGTCGGTCAATTTGAGGCGCTGGGCGGGGAGCGTGGTCATGCGGCGAACGGCTTCGGCGAGGGAGATCACTTCGTAGTCGCGGACGTAGCGGGCGAGGACGCGGGGGAAGGTGCCGTAGGTGCGGGGGTGGGTCTTGTCCTCGGCCAGCAGGCTGTGGGGATCATTGGCGACGCCGTCGGAGCCGATCATGGTGTGCGGGTCGCGCAGGACCATCTGAACGTCCTCCTCGGACATGGCGAAGTGGACGGCGGAGACCCAGCCCTCTTCATCAATCATCAGGTCCAGCGCGGCCTCGGCGGGCGGCTTGCTTTCGCGCAGGCCCAGTTCGGCCAGAGTCAGCCCTTGCGTCTCACGGCGATTGCGGGCGACGCCGACCTGGATCGTGTCCCAGTCCCAATCTTCCTTTTCCATCTCGGTGAGGATGCGGGCGCGGGCGGCGGGGTCGCGCAGGCGGGCGACCGTGTCGGCCGGCGTGCCGTCGTTGGCCCAGGCGGGCAGCAGGATGACCGATAGGCCGGTCATGAACGCGGTGTAGGGGTACTGGTCGGTGAGCACGTCCAGCCCCCGCGCGCGGGCGGCCAGCATCATCGGCAGCGTCACCCGGGGCTTGCCCCAGTTCTTCTTTTTCTCGGCCTTGTGGTGGGACAGCTGCAGGGGGACGCCGGCCCGCTCGGCGACGGCCAGGGCCTCCTCGACGCTCTCGATCAGCGTGTCGCCCTCGTTGCGCAGGTGGGTGGCGTAGAAGCCGCCGGCCTCCCCCACGAGGCGCGCGAGGGCGGCCTGCTCGTCCACCCGCGCGTACCCGCCGGGAAGATACTCCAGGCCGGTGGAAAGGCCGACTGCGCCGTCATCCAGGGCGTCGGACAGAATTTGCTGCATCCGGCGCAGCTCGTCGTCCGTCGGCGGGCGGTTCTCGAAGTCCATCACCGCCTTGCGGATGGTGCCGTGGCCGGCGAGGGTGGCGACGTTGCAGGCGAGGCCGCCGTCCTCGACGCGCCGCAGGTAGCCCGCCAGACGACTCCAGTCAATCTTTCCCCCGCCGCGCTCGGCCCAGCGCTTTTCCATCGCAAACATGGGGGCGTCCTGGAGCAGGCCGACGCTGATGCCGCAGTTGCCGACGACCTCGGTGGTGACGCCCTGCGCGATGCTGCTGCGCATGGGCCGGTTCAGGAGCAGGGAGAAATCCGAGTGCGTGTGAATGTCAATGAAGCCGGGGGCGACGGCGAGGCCGGTGACGTCGAGTGTGCGCCCCGCTGGCCCGCCCTGCCCCGGGCCGACGGCGGTGATGGCGTCGCCGGTGATGGCGATGTCGGCGGGAACGGGGGGCGCGCCCGTGCCGTCGTAGGCGGCGCCGCCGGTCAGCAGCAGGTCAGTCATGCGTGATGGTAGCACGACGGCGGGGGCAAAGTCAAGGCAGGAATTCGGGGCGCTAGGGCAGCGTCTGCAGGATGCGGCCTGCCATCCGGCCCATCGTCTGATCGGTCGTGACGAAGTCGCGCGCGGCTTCGGCGATGCGCCGCCGCTCCACGTCCCGGGCCAGATAATGCCGCACCGCCCCGGCGACGTCGCCATCGGCCGCCATGGCGAAGTGTTCCCCGGCGCGGTAGGGGCCTCGGCTGGCCGGCAGCAGCGCCTCGGACAGCAGCATGGCGCCGTTGGGCGCGGCCAAGAGGATGCGGAAGACGGGATCGTCCCAGGGCTGACGCATCAGGTTGAGCATGATCTTCGCCCGATTCAGCAGCCGGGTCCGCTCCTGGCCGAAGACGTGGCCGCGCTCCGGGCTGCCGTCTTTGATGACGAAACGGACTCCGCAGGCGGCCAACTGCCGCTCCAATCTCCTGAGCATGGGGCCGCGCCGGGAGTCACGAGCGCTGCCCAGAAACACCACGTCCACGTCCCGCTCCAGGCCCAAGTCCTGCCCAAACATCGGGCCGTAGCCCATGGGAACAACGGTGGCCGGCAGGCCCAGGCGGTTGAGCGCCCGGCGATTGGTCTCGGTGAAGGTGAAAGCGCGGACGAGGCGGCCACTCTGCTGCAGGGCCAATAATTCACCCAGGGCGCGCAGGCGCCCCGCCTTGCTGCCGATCTGCGGCGCAAAGCGGCTTTCCAATGCGTAACGGGCCTGTGCGGCAGGACGAAGCAGGGCAGCGGGCCAACGGGGCGACGGGGTCTGCTCCGTGAACCAGACGATGACGGGCGGCACGTGAGGCATCGCTTTGAGCCGCTCCACACCGCGCACGATGGAGCGCATGGGGCCGTAGCAGAGCAAGAAATCGTGGGGGCGAAAGTCCCAATCATCTTGCGGGGAAATCAGGTCCACGTCGCAGCCGTGTTCGGCGAATCCGCCGACGACCGCATCCGTCAACTCTTCGGGAGTGTCGGGCGTCAAGAGGCCGCATCGCGGGGAAGACCGGGGCATGATTTCAGGCGGTGGCGGAGCGGCGGAGGGCGTGACGCGGAGGGCGGGCGGACGTAAGGACCTCTTCGGCCAGAATCTCACGCAGGCGCAGCAGAGCGCGCTGTTGGAGGCGCGAGACGTGCATCTGGGAGATGTTGAGCTTGCGCGCGATCTTGGCCTGGGACAACTCATCGAAGAAGCGCAGTTGGATCACCTGCCGCTCCCGCACGTCCAGGCAATCGAGGGCGCGGCGCAGGTCGGAGTAGGACTCGATGTCGTGCAGGGCGCTGTCGATCTGGCCGACGATGTCCATCAGGGTGGCGCTGTCGCCGCCCGCCTGCGGGTCCAGGCGCGTGTCCAGCGAGATGGCGCTGGCGATCTGGCCGATCTCCAAGGCCTCGATAGCGTCGTCCTCAGACGCGCCGATCATGTCGGCGATCTCCTTGACCGTCGGGGGCCGGCCGAGGCGGGCGCTCAGAGTCTGCTGCGCCTTCCGGGCGCTCAGCGACAGCTCCTGGAGCCAGCGCGGGACCTTGACGTGCCAGGTCTTGTCGCGGAAGTGGCGCTTGATCTCGCCCACGATGGTGGGCATGGCATACGTGGAGAACTTGACGTTCTGGTGAGGGTCGTAGCGGTCCAGGGCGTTGATCAGGCCGATGTTGCCGACCTGGACCAGGTCCTCCAGCGTCTCCCCGCTGCCCAAAAAACGGGCGGCGATGTAATGTACCAGGCGCTGGTGATGCAGGATCAGCCGCTCCCGCATGTGGGGATCACGTGTCCGGGCGTATTCAAACGAGAGCGCTTCCATGTTGTCCTCGTTCCCGGCCATCGGCCTGGATTTGCTCAACGGTCTCTCGGCATCCAGTCCATTGCCGGGTGAAGAGAAAGACGGCAAAGATGGCAACGCCGCCGGTGTCGCAAAGTCTGCTGCCATGTCTGAGCCACGTGTCTCAACGGCGAATGTTCCGTCGCTGTCCTCGTTGGGCATAACTACTCCTAACAGAGCGAACACAGGGCGCGGAGGGGCAATAGCCGTCAACGGCCTTGGCCCCGTGCGAGTATCGTCTTGAGCCACAGTTCCAGACGGCTCAAAGCCCGAAATTGTTTCCTCAAGAGTGCCGTCACGCATTCCCATATCGGCTGCTGTCGCCCTGAATCTTTAGCCAGAAGCAGGTATGTCCCAATGGAACAGAGAGGCATCCCCGCTGTGCCTCGTCGGGGATCGAAAGGGTGCCAAGCAAGGGTAGGAGGCAGGATGTTCCTGATTGAAGACGAAAATTCCTCCCTGACCCGACGGTTGATCAGTCGAAAACTCCTGCGACAGATTTTCCCCGGGTCAGCGGGGCGGTCTTCCAAGATCAAGCCTGGCCGCCGGCCGGGGACGCGGCGGTCTCCGCGAACGGGGAGTCCTCCTGGGTCTCATCGGCGCGGGCCGCCGGGGCGGGCGCACTGAGGCGGCGGGCTGAAGCGGACAGCGTGAGAGGGCGCGCGGCGGCGCAGGCGAGGCTGCCGGGGACGGAACGGGACTGACGGGCGCGCGTTGGTTGACGCAGGGTACGGACGTACGCCATGAAGAACACTCCTGTCTGAGCGGATGCCGGGTGGCGGATCGTGGACGGCGACAGCATTGTGTTCATCCCCACTGCAAAAACTGTGCCAGTCAGCAGGCACATCGTCTCTGACGGCGTACTTTACCCAGGAAACAGGCATTTAGAACGGTTTTTTTGCAACCAACATCATTGTATGCTAAGAGACCACAGCCAGTTCGCGGGCGAACGGGGGCGGCGGCAGGTCCGCCGGCGGGTCGGTCCAGCGCCCGTCGGCCTGGATCAGCGCGACCAGTTCGGCGACGCCGTGCTCCTGCGGGACGTTCTTGACGGGGTCGCGGCCCCGGTAGAGCGTGATGACGCCGCCGCCCTTACCGACATAGCCGTAGTCGGCGTCGGCCATCTCGCCAGGCCCGTTGACGATGCAGCCCATCACGGCGATGTCCAGGCCGACCAGGTGCTGCGTCGCCGCCTTCACCTGCCGCAGCACCGAGGTCAGCTCGAACTTGGTGCGCCCGCAGGAGGGACAGGCGATGAACTCCACCTTGGTCTTTCGCAGGCCCAACGCCTGTAAAACGTCGTAGCAGACGGGAAGTTCATTGAGCGGGTCCTCGGCCAGCGAGACACGGATGGTGTCGCCGATCCCCTCGGCGAGCAGGGTGGCGATGCCGGCCGTGCTCTTGATGCGGGCGTACTCGCCGTCGCCGGCCTCGGTGACGCCCAGGTGCAGCGGGTAGTCCATCCCGAGTTCGTCCATCCGCCGCGCCATCAGGCGGTTCGCCGCGAGCATGATGGGGACACGCGCGGCCTTCAGCGAGATGACCAGGTTTCTGTAGCCGTGCGCCTCGCAGATGCGGACATATTCCAGGGCACTCTCCACCATGCCCTCGGGCGTGTCCCCGTGCATCACGGTCAGCCGCTCGGCGAGCGACCCGTGGTTGACGCCGATTCGCATGGCGATGTCGCGCTCCTTGCAGACGGCGATCACGGGTAAGAGCGACTCTTCAATGGCGGCCAGTTCCTCCCGGACCTCGGCGTCGGTGTAGTCGTCGGTGCGCCTGCGGGGCTTGCGGAAGACGAACAGGCCGGGGTTGATGCGGACCTTGTCCACGAAGCGGGCGACGGCGACGGCGATGTCGCTGCCCTGATGATGCACGTCGGCGACCAGGGGCACGTCATGCCCGCGCCGACGCACCTCGTCCTGAATCTCGCCCAGGCAGTGCGCCTCGGCCAGCGTCGGCGTGGTGACACGCACGATCTCGCAGCCGGCCTCGTGCATCTGAATGATCTGCTCGACACAGGCGGGCACGTTGCGCGTCTCCGCCGTGATCATGCTCTGCACGACGACGGGGTGCCCGCCGCCGATGACGACGTTTCCGACGCGGACGGCGCGCGTCCGGCGGCGAGGGTAGGTAATTTCATGCATAAACTTCTCCCGGTCCCATTATACCCCGACTCCGGTATTCGGCAGGAATCGGGCGGGCAATTCACGAATGCGCGGGTGCAATGCCTACGGAACACGCCGCCTTCGGCCCGGTCGCGCCGTACTATGACGAACTGATGGCTGGGGTCCCCTATCGCTTCTGGGTGCGCTACCTGGCGCAGTTGTGGGAGCGGCACGGGCTGGCCCCCAGGAGCATCCTGGACCTCGCCTGCGGCACGGGCCGAGTCTCGCGCCTGCTGGCGGGACTCGGCTATGATGTCGTCGGCGTGGACCTGTCCGCCGCCATGCTGGAGCGGGCGCGGCAGGAGGCGGCCCTGGAGCGTCTGCCGATTGACTTCGTTCAGCAGGACGCCGCCGAACTGGACCTGGGCGAGCGGCGCTTTGACGCGGTGATTTCGCTGTTCGACAGCCTGAACTACATCCTGGAACCGGAGCGGCTGGCATCGGCCTTCGCCCATGTCCAGCGGCACCTGCACCCCGGCGGCTCGTTCATCTTCGACCTGAACACCGAGTACGCGCTGGCGGCGGGCATGTTCAACCAGAGCAGCGCGCGCAAGGGTGAAGCCCTGCACTACCGCTGGCGCTCCCGCTACGATCCGGAGGCCCGCCTCTGCGTCGTCTCCATGCGCTTCTCCTATGACACCGGCGCGGGCGAGCGGCAGGTGTTCCACGAGACGCACCGCCAGCGCGCCTACCACAAGGAGGAGATCGTCGGATGGCTGCGTGACGCGGGCTTTTCGGAGGCGTTTGTGTACGACTCCTACACCACCGAACCTCCGAAGAAACGCTCCGACCGCCTGTTTTTTGTCGCGCTCAAACCGCCGTCGCCTTACCTCTCATCGTAGACCACCTGAGCCATCACATCGCCGACGGCCTTGAGGCTCTGGGGGCTGCACTTGTCTGCGGTGTCCTGGAGGGTGTGCCAGTAGGGGTAGTCGAAGTCGATCAGGTCAATGGCGGGGATGCCGGCCCGGTTGAACGAGTCGTGGTCGTCGGAGATCTGCCATTTCGTGTCGTTCGGGAACTGTGCCCCGTAGCCCAGCGCGGCGGCGGCGTTCCACACGCGGTCGTTCAGCTCCGGGTGCAGGCCCTGGGACGTCACCTCGCGGTGGATATCCAAATCCTTGTCGCCAATCATGTCCAGCAGAATGGCGTACTCGGGGCGGTAGGGGCCGGGATTCTGGGCGAAATGAATCGCGCCCAGGTACATCTTGTCTTCGCCCGGCCCCCAGTCCTCGCCGTCCACGAAGAGCAGTTCCACGCAGACGTCCGGGCGCTTCTGATGGAAGACGTGGGCCAGCTCCAGCAGCACGGCGGTTCCCGAAGCGCCATCATCCGCGCCGACGATGGGCTTTTTCTTGTCGGCGGCGTCCAGTTCTTGATCGGCGGTGGGGCGGGTGTCCCAGTGGGTGAACAGCATTACCTTCCTCTTGGCCTGGGGATTGATGATGCCGAGGATGTTGGTCAGGGCGAGGGTGACGTGGCGGGCGTCGTCGCGGAAGGTGAAGGGCTGAGTGACCGTCACGTCCACATAAGGCTTGAGGTTGCGGAGGATGAGGGCCTTGCACCGCTCATGGGCCGGCGACTGCGGCGGGCGCGGCCCCAGCTCGCACTGGGCCTGAAGCATCCCGTAGGCCACGTCGCCGCTGAAGGCGGAGCGGGCGGCGGGCGGCGGCGCGGCGGGTGCGTTCTGCGACCGGGTGCGGCAGCCGGGCAGGAGCAGCAGGGGGAGGAGCAGACCCCACCCTACCCTCCCCTTGGTAAGGGGAGGGCCGGGGAGGGGTCTACTTGCTCGTGATGCGGTTTTCGATCTGGACATTGAGGGTCCTGTGGGCGGCGAGATAGCTGGTCAGGCCGGCGGCCACGGTGGTGTGGGTGTCTTCAGTGATGTCGGACTTGCTCCAGAAGCGGAAGTAGCCGAAACTGCCGTCCGCGAGGGAGCGCGTCGTGGCGACTCGGTAGGCGCGGTCCGCCGCGATCTTGCCGCCGCCGGCGGTCGTCAGTGCGACGCGGCTGCCCTCCGGCTGCGCCGGATCGTACTTGATCTGGAGGCCGGAGACCTGCAGGAAGCCGTCGAACGGCTGCGGCGCGCGAGAGACGGACCGCTCGGCGACCTTCAAGAGCTGCGCGCCGGTCAGGCTCAGCACGACGACGGTGTCGGTGGGGTCCCTGGCGTAGCGCAGTGCGCTGACGACCTTCGCCGGGGCGACGCCGCCCGCGGGGATGGTGGTCTCGGTGAGCTCGTCTGCGGCGACCAGCGCGAAGTCGGCCCCGCCGGTCTGGCGCACGGCGTCGGCCACCAGGTCGCCCAGCGTGGTCTCGCGGAGGGCGACACCGACGCTATCCAGCGGCGACTGGAGTTGAACCGTGTCTTTCGGGGCTTTGGCGGCAGCCTGGGCCGCCGCGCCGAGCGCGACGGCGGGGACGGCCACCGCCAGTCCCATTCCCAATCCCCATACCCATCGCCTGTTCATGAATCTACTCTTGTTTCTGTTCCCGCTGCCAGCGCAGGTAGGCGTCAATGAAGTCGTCAAACTCGCCGTTCATCACGCGCAGGATGTCGCCGGCCTCGTGGCCGGTGCGGGTGTCCTTGACCAGCGTGTAGGGCTGGAACACATAGTTGCGTATCTGCGACCCGAACTCGATCCCCCGGCGCTCGCCGCGCAGCTCGTCAATGCCGGCCTTGTGTTCCTGGCGGGCGATCTCCAGCAGGCGCGCTTTCAGGACGCGCAGGGCCTTTTCATAGTTCTGGAGCTGCGACCGCTGGTCCTGGCACGTCACCACGATCCCCGTCGGCTTGTGTTTCAGGCGCACCGCCGTCTCGTTCTTCTGCACGTTCTGCCCGCCCGCGCCCGAGCTCAGGGTGTGCGTGCGCTCCAGGTCCTTCTCCGGGATGTCCACGTCCTCCACCTCGGCGACCTCGGGCACCACGTCCACGCCCGCGAAGCTCGTCTGGCGCTTGTTGTTGGCGTTGAACGGCGACAGGCGCACCAGGCGGTGGACTCCGTGCTCGCCCTTGAGCAGCCCGTAGGCGTTCTTGCCTTCGATGCGGAGCGTCGTGCTCTTGATGCCGGCCTCCTCGCCCTCCACCTCATCCAGCATCTCCGCCGTGAAACCGTGCCTATCCGCCCAGCGCAGGTACATCCGCAGCAGCATGGAGGCCCAGTCGTTGGCCTCGGTCCCGCCCGCACCGGCGTTGATCTCCAGGATGGCTGGCGCGGCGTCGTGCGCGCCGGACAGCAGGGTCTGAATCTCCAGCTGGTCCAGCACCTGCGAGAGACTGCCCAGCTCACCGGCGATTTCAGAGGCATAGGCCTCCGGGTCGTCCTCCATCTGGGCCAGTTCGGCCAGGGTGCGCGCATCATCGAGTCGCTTGCGAACGCCCAGCCAGGGGGCCAGCGTCTCCTTGAGCTCCCCCAGCCGCTGCATCTTCGCCTGCGCCCCGGAGGGGTCGTCCCAGAAGTCGGGCCGGGCCGCCTCGGCCTCCAACTCCGCGATCATCTTCTGCTTGCCGGCCAGGTCCAGCGGCCCGCTGAGTTGTCTCAGCCGCGCCTCGATCTGCTCGGTCTGTTTGACGACATCGTCCAGCACGTCGTTCCTACTTCCCTATCTCTATTGTCAATAACGCCCCGGCCCTCATGCCGGTTCCGCCAGCAATTCTCGGACGCGA
>JAFAZD010000221.1 GCA_019239955.1 Armatimonadota bacterium
GCGCGATGCCGCGCGCGAACGGCCAGCGGGGGGAGAACCCCAGCGCCTGCCGCACGCGGGCCAGGTCGGCGACGTTGTGGCGGATGTCGCCCAGGCGGAACTCGCCGGTGATGGAGACGTCGGAGCGGCTGCCGAAGAACGCGATGATCTCCCGGACCACCTCCGCCACCGTGGTCGGAATGCCGCTGCCGACGTTGAGGGCCTCCACGCCCCGCGCCTCCGGGCGTAGACAGCGCCACGTCGCCTCCACCACGTCATCAATGTAGACGAAGTCGCGGCTCTCCAGGCCGTCCTCGAACACGTAGATCGGCTGGCAGGCGCGCGCCCGGTTGGAGAAGACGGCCAGGATGCCGGTGTAGGGATTGTGCAGGGACTGGCCGGGGCCGTAGACGTTCTGGTAGCGCAGTCCGAAGGCGGACAGGCCGCGCGCGCGGGCGAACAGCAGCGTCATCTGCTCCTGGACCTGCTTGGTCAGGCCGTAGAAGGAGGTGGGGGCGAACGGCGCGGACTCGTCCGTGGGCAGCGGCGCGCAGTCCGCGTCGCAGTGCGGGCACGGCGGCTCGAACCGCCCCGCCGCCATGGCCTCGGGGTCGCGCCCGGCCGGGTAGACGACGCCGTGCTGCGGGCACCGGTACTTGCCCTCGCCGTAGACGGCGCGCGACGAGGCGGTGACGACCTTCTGGACGGCGCTGCCAGGGTGATTGACCAGGAAGTCCATCAGGACAGCCGTGCCCTTGACGTTGACCTCCTCGTAGCGCGACACCTCGTACATGGACTGCCCGGTCCCGGTCTCGGCCGCCAAATGCACGACGGCCTCCTGCCCCGCCAGCGCCTGGTGGAAGGCGTCCCGGTCGCGCACGTCCCCGGCCACCAGCCGGACGTGTCCCGCCAGGTCGGCGGCCAGGGCCGGGGCCGCGCCGTGAATCTGCGGGCTGAAGTTGTCCAGCACGGTGACGGCGCAGCCCTCCTGGAGAAGCCGCCGGGCCAGGTGCGTGCCGATGAAGCCCGCCCCGCCGGTGATCAGGACGTTCATGCTCATTGATCGCTTCCTTCCCCGCACTCCGCCGGGGCGACCCAGTCCTGCCGCCGCGGGCAGTAGGTTTTGATCAATTTTGCCGGGGCGCCCGCGACCATCGAGAAGTCCGGGAACGAGCGGGTCACGACCGAATTGGCGCCGACGACGCAGTGCCGCCCCAGCGTGACTCCGGGCAGGATGCAGGCCCGATAGCCGACAAAGGTGTTTTCCCCGATCCGCACGTCACCCTTATGCACCAGCGGCTGCTCCATGATCAGCCCCCCGCCGGGATCCAGGCCGTGCGAAAAGTCCGTCACGTAGACGTACTCACTGAGGACGCAGCCGCGCTCGACCACAATGCGGGACACGCACTGAATGCTCACGTACTGGCCGATGTAAACGTCGTCGCCGATCACCAGGCGCGGGTCATACCGGTGCCCGGCGTGGCGCGCCGTGGCGCCGAGCCACGTGTGCCCGTGGATCACGGTGCGGTCGCCGATCTCGATGTGTCGTCCCCCCTCAATGCGCCGCGGGCGGCAGATCAGGGAGCTGTGCCCGATGCGCCCCAGGCCGCGGGGGGCCGGGTGCAGCAGGCGCCCGATCCGCAGGCGGGCGCGGCGGGGCAGGCACCGCCTCAGAATGTCGATCACTCCAGCGGCCCCCCCCACGGTTGAGCGACGCCCCTCACCGCGCGCCCAGACTGCGGGGGCACATGCCCCCGCGAGAGCGTCAGGCCCTCTCGGAACGCCTCCTGCCGGAGGCGAAAGGTCGCCGGCCTGTCCCGGCGCAGCAGAAGCCGCGCCCAGTACAGCGCCTGGCAGTATAGCAGGCAGTAGGGGCGGGCCAGCCGGGGCAGGTTCTTGCGGATGAAGTACACCCGGTTGCGCACCATGTAGCGGATGGTGAACGCGGACTGGTCGCCCCCCGTCAGGCTGCTGACCTTGTGCCACAGCGCCGCCTGCGGCACGTACACCAGATTCAGCCCCGCCCGCATGGCCCGGTAGCAGAAGTCGGTGTCCTCGAAGTAGGTGAAGTAGGTCTCGTCCAGCGCGCCGATCACGCCGAAGACGGCGGCCCGGATCAGCATACAGCACATGGGGCCGAGCGTCACCCGCCGCGCCCGGTCGAACTGACCGCGATCCGTCTGGCCGACGCCGCTGAAGACGCCGGTGAACCCCCGCCGGGGGCCGAAGCCTCCCCCGGCATAGCACAGCACGTCCGGCCGGTCATGGTAATACATCTTCGGCACAGCCATGTCGGCCCCCAGTCGCCCCATCTCCGCCGACAGGGTCTGCAGCAGCGACGGATCGAACTCGGTGTCGTTGTTGATCAGCAGCACGCTCCCGCAGCCGGCCCGTACCGACGCGGCGATCCCCTGGTTGCTGCCGGCCGCGAAGCCGACGTTGCGGGCGTTGGCGATCACGACAATGCGGGGGTCGCCGTGGCGGGCCACCCGCGCGAGCGTGTCGTCGGTGGAGGCGCTGTCCACCACGTAGAGCAGCCAGTCCCGGTGCGTCTGCGCCAGGAGGGACCGCATGAAATCGTCAATGACGCCCCCGCTGTTGTAGGTCACGGTCACGACGCCGATTGTGTTGGTGTCGGGCATGCTTCCTGATCCCAATCGGTCCTGCCGCCTTCTGCGGTTCAGTCTGCCCTGATCGCCGAAAAGTTGTAGGCGAACCCGCAGAGGTTGCGCAACAGGCCCAGAGTCAGCACATTGAATGTCGTTGACTTCCACCCGATGATCTGAGGGGTGACACGCTCCACTCGGAACCCAGTGGACTGGAGCAGATGCACGACCGTGTCGCGCGAGAAAAAGCGCAGGTGAGTCCAGTCCAGGATGCCCGCCTCCTCGTAGCGCCACCTCCCCAGGAACAGGAGCGGCAGCAGCACGCTCAGGTGCCGGATGTTGGGCAGGGTGCCGATGATCCGGCCCTGGGGCCTCAGCAGGGGGCGCAGCTTTCGGAGGACGGCCCAGGGGTCGGCGGTGTGTTCCAGGACGTGGCTGGCGATGATCAGGTCCACGGAGCCGGCCGGGTAGCTCAACTCCAGGTCCTCGATGTTGCCGGTGATGATCTCGTCGATCTCGGGCCGTGCCCGCGCCCGCTCAGCGACTTCGGGAGACAGTTCCACGCCGGCGACCCACTCGGCGCCGTGCTGCTTAAAATAAATTAAGGACTGGCCGGCAGCGCATCCGATCTCCAGCACCCGCTTGGGGCGGCCCCGGGCGAGTCTCAGCAGGGGCATATGAATCTGGTTGAAGTAGCGCGCGTCGGCATTGAATTTCGTGTTCAGCATGATGGCTCGTGTCTCAGTCGCGGAGGGCCTGACGGCGCGGGCGCAGCAGCGCGGCGCCCCGGCGCCGCTCCGCGGGGACGAGGCCCCACCGCCAGAAGACCGCCAGCGTCGCCAGGCCGCAGGCCGCCCCCGCCGCCGGGGACGCACCGCCCCCGGCGGGCAGAAGGGCGCACGCCGCGACGAGGGCCGCACAGGGGACGGCGCAGGCGAGGGGCCGCAGAAGGCCGTCCCGGACGAAGTCCCACGTCCTGATTGTGATCGCTGTGGTGCGGGGAAGATTATACAGGATGTGGCACCCCAGCCCGACCACCGCGCCGATCAGCGTTCCCAGCGCGACCCCCGTCGCCCCCAGCAGTGCGCCCCCAATGACGCTCGCCAGCAGGTTGGTGAATCCTTCCGCGAGCGGGCTGATCGTGACCAGGCGCTGTTGCCCCGTGCCGACAAGCAGCACTGCGTAGGGCGTCGCCGCCAGGCGCACGACGTTCGCCACGACAAGGGTTTGCAGCAGCAACGTCGCCTGCGCGGCATATGACGCCCCCACCCACAGCGCCAAGATCGGCTTGGCGGCCAGAATCAGCGGTACGCCCGTCAGCAAAAGGATGAACATGCCGTAGCGCGTCGCGGTCAGTAACATCTCGCCCAGCGGCTTCGCATCGCCCCGTGCGTTCATCACCGCCGCCTCCGGCATCAGGACGCTGAACAACATGTTCTGCATTCCGGCGATGAACATGACCAATGTCGCCGCCACGGAATAATAAGCGACCGCGGGGAACTGAAAAATGCCGACCAGCGTCGTGTCCAAGCCGGTGACGAGCAGCATCCCCAGTTGCCAGACGGAAAGCCCGATGCAGTAATCGGCGATCTCCCGTGCGGCTCGGCGCGAGGCCAGTTCCGGGGCGATGCGTATGCCGGCGGCGAACCGGCGGCAGGCTCCGTAGAGCAGCAGGGACGTCATCACGTTGGCCGCCGCGATGACGGTGGCCATGGACGTGAGGCTGCCCCCCTGCCTGACCACCGCGATGAGCAGGAACGCCCCCAGCATCTTGCCGCCCGCGATGATCACGGCCGGCAGCTCGAAGCGCTGCTGGCCGACGAAGACGCCGGTAAAGGCGCTGGCGGGCAGCCCGACCGCCAGCGAACCGCCGATCAGCAGCAGGGCCAGGCGCGCCTGGGAGTGCAGCGGCGGCGGCAGGGCGCGGAACAGGTGCGGCATCTGCCAGGCCAGCAGCGCGATCAGGATCAGCCCCAGCGCCCCCGCCCCGGCCAGCAGGGTCAGCGAGGTCGTCACGACCCGGTCGCGCCCCGCCGCGTCCTGCCGCGCGCCTGCGTCGGCGACGAAGCGGCCCACGGCGGTCTGGATGCCGAAGTCCAGGTAGGCGACGTAGGCGCTCAGCTGTAGGATCAGCATCCAGACGGCGTAGCGCTCCACGGGCATCGCCCGCACCAGAAACGGCGGCAGCAGCAGGGCCACGAGGGCCGCCACGCCGCCGCGCGCCAGGTTGGCGGCGGCGTTCTTGATCAGGGTGAGGCGGCGCGCCCGGCCCGGTCTGGTCGTGGTCATTGGCGGCGTCCCGTTGTTTTTTCCGCCGTCTCATCGGCCCCGCCGGACGCGCCGCGTGTCTCCGGCCTCGCGCCGTTGGCGGGGGGCGCCGTCGGCGTCGGCTGGATTCCGGGCGGCGCCAGGCCGTCCCGCGCCCGACTCCGATACTCCCGGAGCACCGCCAGCACGAAGCCCAGCATGACCAGCGCCAGGCTGATCCCCGCCAGCATCAGCGCCCCCGGCTTGCCGTGGCGACTCGGGATCGCCTCGTCCACGACGGACATCCGGCTCTGCGCCGACACGTTCTCCAGGCGCACCCTGGCGGCCTCCGTCGTGGTCGCCTTCAGCGCCTCCAGCCGGATCGCCGCCTCGGTCTGGAGGCGACCGAACTCGGCGGACAGCGTCCGATTCACCCGCAGCCGCCGGTCCGCCTGGGCGACCTGCCCTTCCAGGGTGGCCTGCCGGGCGCGCAGGCTCTCCAGCTCCGAGGCGCTCAGGACGTGCTGCGTGGTCAGGTTGCGCCGGACGCCCTGGACCTGCCTGTCCAGCGCCGCCTCGTCAATGCGCAGCCGCTCGCGGGCCACAACGACGCGCGGGTTGTCCGGGCCGAGCTGCACGCGCAGGTTCTTCAGGTCGGTCTGGTCGCGGAGCACCCGGTCGCGGGCGTCGGCGAGCAGCGGGTCCTCGTCAGGGACTTCGCCCAGGGCGTTCAGCTGACTGCCGACCCCGCGCCGCTGCGCCGCCTGCGCCGCCTCGGCGGCGCGAATCTGGGCCTGGACCTGCGCCAGCGCATCGTACAGCCGGGCCGTCTCCGTCACCCCCGCGCCCGTCGGGCCGACCCCCGGCACCTCCGCGCCGGGGGATGGGGCGGCACGGGGGTCGTAGCGGCCCAGGGATCGGGCGAAATTCTGCAGGCGCGTGGTGGCCCGGTCGAAGTCGGCCCTGGCGCGGCGCAGCTCGACATCCGCCCCGCGCAGCAGGACCGTGTCCCGCTCCGTGTCGCTGTTGACGTAGTAATCGTGCAGCGCGTCCGCGTAGGCGTTGGCGGCCAGGGTCGCAGCGTCCTTGACCTCCTGGTGCCGTGCCGCCGCTGCTGGCGCCAGCAGCGGCGGCCCCGGCAGGGTGACATCAATGTAGAGCAGGCCGTCGGCGGCGTCGTCGTTGGTGCTGACGTGCTTCATCAGGAACTCGACGGCGTCCCGCCTGCTGTCGAAGTCATATAGCCGCTGCAGATTGACCCGGCGCTCCACCGCCTCCGCCGCCTTGCGGCTCTTGAGGAAGCCCAGGTATCGCTTCGGCGGCGTTGCGGCGCCGAGCAGAGACTGCGCGACGGAGCTGCCGCCGGGCTGCTGAACGGCCACCGACGTGGTGGACGTGAACGATTGGGGCACCAGGCACAGGCCCAGCGCCATGAAGGCCGCAAAGAGCGCCGGGCCGATCAGCAGCCACGCGCGGAGCTGCCGCCGGGCGATCCTGCCCAAGAGGGCGCCATCTATGATGATTTCGTCGTCAGGAAGGTCCTGCTCCAATAATCGCCTCTTATAACCCGAATAGGCTGCTCAAGACCTTGAGCGTGACGGCGGTGCCGGCCAGCCCCGCGAAGAAATCGCCGAAGCCGTTGCCGCTCCGACTGATCTTTTCGGCCAGCACCTTGGTCGGCACCAGGATCAGGTCGCCGGGCTGAAGCGCGCCCGCCTTGCTTGCCGGAATCAGGCCGCCGCCGGCGCGGATGACTTCGATCCGGTCCGAGGCCGCGTCGGGGGCGAACCCTCCGGCCCGGCTGATGTAGTAATCCAGCGAGGCGCCCGGCTTGTACATCACGCCGCGCGCGTTGAACACGGCGCCCACGACCTGCACCGTGGTCGGGCGCTCCGGCACGGTGATCGTGTCGCCGTCCATCAGCGGGATGTCCTCGGCCCCGCCGGGCCGCTTCAGGGCGCCGGCGAGGTTGACGGCCAAAGTGCCGTTGGGCTGCAGATCGCCCGGGCCCAGGGTGCGCGGCGTGGAGACCAGGCCGTGCTGGGCCAGCTCGGTCGCCAGCGCCGCCGCCGCGGGGTTGGGCGCGGCGGCGGGGGCGGACGTGTTGCCGAGGGGGATAAGCCCCGTGTTGCCCTGGGTCGCGGTCTGCGTCGCCTTGATGCGCTCGATGTCGGACTTCGCCAGTTCGCGCCGGTATGCGCTCTGATTCAGCAGGTCGTTGAGGCGGCTGATGATCTGCGCCTGGCTCCGCTGCTCCCCACTGGTCAGCCTTTCGGACTGGCGCGTGAACTCCGCGCCCGGTGGATAGGCCACGTCGCGCAGCCCGCCGGCGACGCGGATGGCGTCGCTCAGACGCATCTTGTCCGTCAGGATCACCGGCCCCGGCTGCTGGACGGCGCCCTTGACCATGACCACCGAGACGTGGTCCCGGAAGCCGCCGGTTCCCTGCACCGTCACCACGTCGCCGTCCTGAAGCTGCACGTCGTCGCCGGGCACGGAATTATGCTGGGCGTCGAAGCTCGCATTGAGGACGGCGGGCCGGGCGGTCGGGTCATCGGTCGCCTTGTAGGCGTGGGCGATGCTGACGTGCGTGGCGGCGCCGGGCCGGAAGCCGCCGGCCAGCTTCAGCAGGTCGCTGAGGTGCATGCCGTCGCCGCGCGGGTAGGGGCCGGGCGCCACCACTTCGCCCAGAATCGTGACGATATGGCCGGGGGTGAACTGCGCCTGCTGCGCCGTATAGACGGCAAGGATGTCGTTGTCCTGCAGCAGCGGGTCCTCCGTCGAATCGGGCGCAAGGCTGACGTAGTTGTAGTCGAACGACCCGTCGGGGCGCTGGTGGAGCAGCACGACATGGTTCAGGGACGCCTCCGGGGTGGGGCCGCCGGCCTTGAGCAGCAGGTCGCGCGCGTGCATGTTCTCGCTGCGCGTGTAGACGCCCGGGCGCTGCACGGCGCCGCGCACGGTCACGTCCCGCCGCCCGGTCCAGGCCACGTCCTGGCGGGTGTAGACCTGCAGACGGTCCCAGCGCGCCAGCGGGATGTTCGCGTCGGGCTCGTGGGCCAGCGCCCGGTCCACGCTTACCGGGATCAGCGTGGTCGTATTGTCCGGGTTCCAGCGGTACAGGTCGGCCCGCGTGGTGTAGGCCTCTGGGAGCGGACCGCGTGCGCGCTCCAGCAGGTCGGCGACGCGCAGCCCCGGCTGCCAGGCGTAGTCGCCGGGCTGATCCACCGCCCCCGCCACGCTCACCAGGTTGGCCAGCGTGGCGCGCACGGAGAACACGTCCACCACGTCGCCATCGTACAGCGGCAGCGACGCCACCTGCGCGGCGTCCGTGAGGTTGACGTCCTTGAGGACGCGCGCCGCCCCGGGCCGCACGGTTTTGATCTCCACATGCTGGACGACGCCCGACGGCTTGACGCCGCGCGCGAAGCGCAGGGCATCACGCAGCGTCTCGCGGTCCTTCAGTTCATAGATCGCCGGCTGCCGCACCTCGCCCTCTACGGCGACGCGCGACTGGCGGGGCGAGACGGAGATCAGGTCGCCCGGCTGCAGGGAGATGTCGGTGAACTGGCCGCCGCCCAGCAGCAGCCTGTAAACGTCCAGCGTCCCGATCAGGCGTCCTGCGCGCCGTACCTCGACCACGCGCAGCGAGCCGTCCGTCGTCGGGCCTCCGGCCGCGTACAGCACGTTGAAGGCGGTGGAGACGGCGGGGACGTTGTAGGTGCCGGGGGCGAAGGCCTCGCCGCTGACCGTCACGGAGACGGTGCGCGGCTCCCGGAGCGTGATCGTCACGTCCGCGCCGTTGTATAGCCGCCGCAGCCGCGCGCGAAGCGTATGCTCCGCCTGCGACGCGGTCAGGCCGCGCACGACCAGGCGGCCGATGCCGGGGATCATCACCGCGTCCTGGGCGTCTACCGTGACGGTGGACTCACGCGACTCCATGGTCGGCGACCAGTAGCGCACCGTCAGGACGTCGCCGGCGGACAACTGATAGCTGGCGGGCACTGTCGCGTTCACGTTGCGGTACAGTTCGGAGAGCGGGTCGGCGACTTCGTGGTAGGCGTCCACGGGGCCGGGGGCGACGTCGGCCTCGGAGTACGGGCCGATGGCCGGGGTGGCGTTCTGACCGTAATTGAACTCGTTGAACTGCTCCCTGTCGGACGCATTCGGGCCTCGCCGGACGCCGTAGGGTGTGCCGGCATTGGGGGAGAGCGCGTCCGGATTCAGGTCCGGGTTCAGGCTGTCGCGCCGGGCGCGTCCGGGAGTACCGGGAGGATAGGACTGGGAGCCGGGAGCATAGGACTGGGAGTCGTACCCCGCGTTCGACTCCGGCCCCCGCCCCGTGTCCGTTGTCTCCGGGTTGCTGTTGAGCGTACCCAAGTCGGTGGATGCACCCAAATCGTTCGTCGTGTCCGGGGCCATCCCGCCCTGGGTTACATCGCCCTGGGGCACACCGCCCTGCATTACCTCATCCTGGGGCACGTCACCCTGGACGCCCGCCGAGTCGCTGCGCCGCGCCCGGCGCGCGGCGTAGGCCGCCGCCGCTTCCTGGTCAGTCGTATCTATCCCTGGGCGGTTCTGGTCGGTGCCGCCCTGATCGGGGCCGCCCTGATCAGCGGCGGTGCCCTGATAGGCATTATCCTGATCGGCAGTACCCTGATCATAGCCCCGTGCGTTGGACCCGGTGGTCCCCGCCTGGCCCGGCTGGGGCGGCCTAGCCGGCTGGGGGAGGCGGCGCCGGGGGCGCGGCGCGCCGGTCGTGAGGTCGTTCGGCGGCGTAAGGCTGCCGGGCGGGCTGATCCCGTAGCGCCGCCGCAGGTAGGCGCGCCGCGCCAGGATGATCTGGCGCGCCGACTCGAAGAAACTGTAGCCGAACAAGGGCAGCGGCTTCGCTGCCTGGCCGACCCGCAGGTGCGCGTCTTCCTGAGTATAGTCCGACGGCTCCTGGCCGCCATTCACCGGCCTCTGACGGCCATTCGGGTCGTAATACGCCGTCCTGTTCCCGACCGTACCCGGAGGCCCCGCCATGATCAGCGGGTTCGCGGGAGGGACAATCACGCGCCGCATACGGCCGCGGACTTCGCCGCCGGGGCCTTCGTTGGGAGCGACCCGACGGCTCTCGGTCTGGGCATTACCCAGTCCCTGATCTGGAACGGTGGTTTGATCCTGCGTCTGACCCTGGTCCTGATCCTGACTCAGTGCCTGATCCTGACTCAGTGCCTGATCCTGTGTCTGAGTACGACTCGGTGCGGCGGAGGTGTCGTCCTCATGTTGGACGGGCGCCCCGCCGACAGCTTGTGCCAGACTCCCGATGGGATGCCAGAGCGCCGCCCCGGCGGCGGCAAGCCACAACACAGCGAAAAAGCCGAAAAGTTTGGAAAGCGAAGGTCGAGTGTACATCCCGATTGATAGACTTCCTGCCGATTGACGAACGTGCGATGTGGGTGAATCCACCCGTATTGTACCATAGAAATTACCGGGCGTCCAAATCAGTCGCCCACAAAAACACGGCCACCGCTGTCATGGCGGTGCGGCCGGCCATTGGGAAGGCTCCGCACTTCGCCTCAATGCTGTCGAGGGAAAAGAATGGCTGGGGGAGGGATGCCGGGGACGGACGCTCCGGGTGCCAAGAAAAGAACCCCGCGCCGCTGGCGCAGCGCGGGGGATTAGGATTTTCTCTGTAGGGGCGACCCGACGGGTCGCCCCTACAGAAAGCCGGGTTAGAACTTCAGGGAGAACTGGCCGACGGCCACATTGCCCGAGTAGTTGTTGTCCCCGCCGGTGAGGCCGGTCGTGGAGCCGAAGCCGGTGCCGTGATCGTTGTAGTGGACGATCTGGTACAGCAGCTTGAATGACGTGTTCTGGTTGAACGAGTGGCCGATGCCCAGAGTCACGTAGTCCTCAGTCGGCTTGCCGGAGGTGGCCAGTGAGCCATTGCCGTTGCGCAGGTCCCACTGCACCTTCTCATAGCCCAGGTCCACCGCGTTGTTGCTGGTCAGGCCATAGCCCAGCCCAACCTGGTAGCGGTTGACGTGGTCCCGGCCATTGATCGGCGAGGAGACCAGTGAGCCGTTCTCGTTGGTGCCGTAGGCCGCCTTGTACTGCTCGTAGTCGGCGTTGAGCGCCAGCTTGGTCGTGATCGGGTACTTCAGGAGGTACACCCCACCCTTCACGTTGGTCGGGTTGGTCCACGCCCCGACCTTGCCCCAGTAGCCGGGGGCCGAGAAGTACGGGCCGACGAACTGATAGCCGGCCTGAACGCCCAACTTGCCGACGTTGAAGCCGAGCAGCTCCTCGTGGGACTGGTAGCGGGCCTTGTTGCCGACGTTGTTGAAGCCGGAGTTGGCTCCCTCCGCCGAGACCGTGTAGGCCCCCTGGAAGGTCAGCGCGTTCTTCTTAAGGAACGGCAGGCCGCCGTTCAGGTCCGCCCCGTACACCGATACGCGGTTGAATGGCTTTCCGGGTTCGTTGGGGTCAAGGAAGCCGCCGGTGCCAGTCGCGCCAAGCCCGGAGCCGACGATGGTGCTGCCAACCGCGAACTGCTCAACGGTCGCGCCCAAGACCAGATTCTCCGGCGAGCCGAGCGTGAAGCGGGCGCCCGCCGCCTGCGTGATCGGCGCACCGTGGTTGATGTCGAGCGCCGAAACGCCCCCCTCGCCCCTCGTGGCCCCCGCCGTCGTGAACGTGCCCAGCGGGTGCGCACCGATCTGGCTCGGGCCGACACCCGCAACCGTTGTGCCGACGTATGCCTGGGAGAACGGGGTCGTGTCGAACTTGCCCGCGTAGCCCTGCACACCGACCGGCCCCAGCTTGAAGCCCAGCCAGCCGCCATCGGTCAGGATGTTGCCGCTGTCGGTCTGGTAGAGCCGGGTGTAGATGTCGGCGTCCTCCTGCTTCAGCGTCCACTTGGTGAACTGGGTGCCGAAGCGCCCGACCTTCACCGACGCCCCGCCCAGCGGCCCCAGGCTCACTGGAGCGTCCAGGTAAGCCTGGTAGAGGTAGTTCGAGAAGTTGCCGCCCAAGAACGAGTCCGACACCGAGGAGCCGTTGCCCAGCCCACCGATGGAAAAAGCCTCGCCGGCGCGGGCCGTGTCGAACAGGTTGGGGATGAAGTCGCCGAAGTCCAGGTCCACGTTGGCGGTCGCCGTGTCACTGAGCTTGCCCCGCAGGTGCAGCAGGACGTCCTCGTAGACGTCCGACGCCTCGACCAGGCGGTTGCTAGCCGTTGCACCCTGCGTGATCCCGTTTTTGTCAAAGAATGGGCTGTAGGGGCCAGGAGCACCGGGGGCGCCAGAACCGGCACCGGGGGTGCCGTTCTTGTGGGTGGAGTTGGCCGCCTCACCGATGATGTTGACCTCCCCGGTGATGCGCAGCCGCTGCTGCTCCGCCTCGACGGCGGCGACGCGGCCTTCCAGGTTCGCCAGGCGGGCCTGCACGGCCGCCACATCCTGGCCCAGACGCTGCAGCTCCGGCTGGAACTCGTTGACCAGGCGGGTCAGGGCGTCCAGCGCCGCCTGGTTCTGCTGCAGGCGGTTGGTCAGGTCATTGCGCAGCGCGTCCAGGTCGCCCTTGGTGGCGAAGTTGCTGGTGTCGGGGCTGAGCAACGGCATCAGGCGGGCGATGGCCGTGGCGAACTCGTAGCGGGTCATCGGGCGGCGGCCGCCGTAGGTGCCGTCCGGGTAGCCGATCACGATCTTGGCGTCCTGCAGCGTCTTGACGGCGTTGTAGGCCCAGTGGTCGGCGGGGACATCCGCGAAGGGGCCGGAGGCCGCCCCCGCGGGCTGGTCCTGGGCCTGGGACGCGGCCGGCGTGAACGCCAGCAGCGCGCCGGCCCCGGCCAGCAGTGCGAGAGATTTCTTGATTTCCAACGTTTTCTCCTTGAACGGATAGAGTGTCCATCCAAGTCGCGGCGGTCAAAGACCTGTCAGCGAGGGCAGTGCGGTCTCCGGCTCATTGCGGGGCGTCTGAAACCCTGACTCAAATCCGGCGTTTCCGGCAAGTATCCATGTTGCCTTGACGGAGCGGCAGGTTCTTGTCTTGATTCTCACACGCCGCGCGCAGCGCCATCGCTCGCGGGCTGGTCCTGGCATCGGGGACCCTGACAAACACGGCTCGGATTGGCTGCGCCTTCTTTCTCTGCGTCGGCCTCGGCGTCAAGGAAGGTGCTCATCCCCGTTTCTCGCCCGTCCGAACGCCAGTCTTGAAGAAGACGCTTGTTTGTCGGCAGCGCTCCCGCGCTGCCTTCACTGCCTCTGACAAACGCCGGGGGGATTTGTTTCAACTTTTTTATTCCTTTTTTTCGTCACCTGCCGCCGGGCCGGAATCCGGCTGTCGTGAAGGGCTGCGAGAGCGGCTCTCGGTCAGGCAGGAAGAGCGGGGCCGCAGGCGGAAACTACGGCATCATGCCCACCCGTTTCTCCCCACTCGTTCTGATGATCCTGCTCGGCGTCGCCGGCTGCCTCGCGCCCGCCCGCTCCGTGCCGCAGCCCGCGCGGGCGGCGCACGGCATGGTCGCCTCGGCCAGCGGCCTTGCCTCGCGTGTCGGCGTGGGTGTTCTGAAGCGCGGCGGCAATGCCGTGGACGCCGCGGCGGCCGTCGGCCTCGCCCTGGCCGTGGTCTACCCGCAGGCGGGCAACCTCGGCGGGGGCGGCTTCCTGCTGATCCGCCTCGCGGACGGACGGGCCGACGCCATTGACTACCGCGAGGCCGCGCCCGCGCGCGCCACGCGGACGATGTACCTGGACGGGGCCGGCAACGTCATCAAGAACGCCTCCCTGGTCGGCTACCGGGCCGTGGGCGTGCCTGGAACCGTCGCGGGGCTGGCCCTGGCGCAGCGCCGCTACGGGCGGCTGCCCTGGCGCGCGGTCGTGGAACCGGCCCGCCGCCTCGCCGCGCGCGGCTTCGTCGTCAGCCCCGCCCTGGCGGCGTCGCTGCAAAGGGCCGCGCCGACGCCGCTGGGCCGCTTCGCCGCCAGCCGCCGCGTGTTCCTGCGCGACGGGCGGCGCTACCGGGCGGGCGAGGTCTTCCGGCAGCCGGAACTGGCCGCCACCCTGCGGCGGCTGGAGCGGTACGGCCCCCGTGAGTTTTACGCCGGGCGCACGGCGCGGCTGATCGCGCGGGACATGCGGGCGCACGGCGGCCTCATCACGCGGGCGGACCTGCGGCGCTACCGCGCCGTGGAGCGTGCCCCCCTGCGCGGGACCTACCGGGGCTACGGGGTGCTGACGATGCCGCCGCCCTCCTCCGGCGGCGTCGCGCTGCTGGAGATGCTCAACATCCTGGAACGGTACGACCTGCGGCGGCTGGGGGATCGGACGGTTCGGACGGACCACCTGCAGGTGGAGGCGATGCGCCGTGCCTTCGCTGACCGGGCCGCCTTCGGCGGCGACCCGGACTTCGTGCGCGTCCCCGTCCGTGGCCTGACCTCCAAAGCCTATGCCGCCCGGCTCGTCGGGACGATTGACCCGGACCGGGCTACGTCCAGTCGTCAGATCGGCGCCGGT
>JAFAZD010000238.1 GCA_019239955.1 Armatimonadota bacterium
GTGCCGTTCACCAGGAGGCCGAGGACGGACTCGCGCGGCGCGTATTCCGACGGCTGCGTCACGTCGTCCCCGTCCACGACATGCGCGATGGCGTTGATGGCCGCCCACGGCGCGCCCAATTCTCTGTCGCTCGCCAGCATGATGACCGCGCTCGTGGCCGCTGCCAGCGCCAGCCCCGTCTTCAGCCCGTTCCCCATTATTCTCGTCAGCATCATGGCCCCAGTGTACCCGGAAGCCCCTGAATGTTTGCCTGCCCTCGGAACGGGGAACAACAGCCATAACCAAACTCTCGTGACTCTGAGATAGGAGCATGGTCCCCATGAAACGTCGCCGGACAGCTTTTGCGGCCATCACGTCCCTGGCCGTGACCATTCTAGCGCTGGTCTCCCGTGCCGGGGCCGATCCCATCGCTTACGACCAGATGCCTCTCAGCAACATCGTCGCCCAGCTCGGCCAGAAATATGGCGTCAGCATCGTCCTGAAGGGCGAACTCACGCGCGATGCCGCCCGCCCCGTCACCTTCAGCATCGGCGACGCCGGCACCACGCCGACCCGGCTCCAGGCCATCAATGCGCTCGCTAATGCCGCCGGTGTTGACTTCCAGAAGGGCTTTGTCGTCAGCAAAGTCGCCAGCGACGACGTGCCGCCGCCGGTCAAGATCGACAGCAACGGCTATGTTATCTTCAAAGACAAGACCATGCCGGCCCGCGACGCCATCACCGCCGTCGCCACGACCGACAGCGCCACCGTCCAGATCAGCGGCGACGTGACCGGCGACGTCACCCTGTCCAAGACGACCCTGCGGACCGCCGAGGCCGCCGCGGAGATCGCCCGCCAGACTCACACCCGCTGGCGCGCCTACTACGCCCTGACGCCGCGCGCCGCGGCGCAGCGGGGCAAGGTCGTGGACCGCAATGACAGCGGCCAGGCCATCGTCGAGTTGCCCTTCACCTACTACGGCTCCAAGGCACCGGAGCAGCCCAACACGCCGGCCAACGGCGCCAACGCCGACCAGTCGGCCACGGGGCAGTCCCCTGGCTACAACCCCAACGCCTTCGCCTACACGCCGTACTCCTACGTGCCATCGCTCGGCTACGGGCAGATGCCCTTCACCTTCGGCAACGGCTACAGCATGGATGCGTTCGGCAATCCGTATCAGACCCAGTACGGCGGCTTCGGCCTCGGCAATGGGGGATATGGTTTCGGCAACGGTGGCTTTGGCAATGGAGGCTTTGGCAACGGCGGCCTGGGCGGCGTCAACATCCTGCCCGGCACGGGCGGCTACGGCCCCTTCGGCGGCTACGGTGGCCCGCCTGTCACTTTTTAGTCGGGGCGGAGCCGCGCCGTGACCCAACTGCTGGCCCGAAAGCTGATCCGCGACATCCCGGACTTTCCCCAGCCCGGCGTTCTCTTCAAGGACATCACGCCGGTGCTGGGGAACGGCCCGGCCTTTCAGGAGGTCGTGGACTGTTTTGTCGAGTGGGCGGAGCCGCGCTCCCCGGATGTCATCGTCGGCATCGAGTCACGGGGATTTATCTTCGGCGCGCCCGTCGCCCTGGCGATGGGGCTGGGCTTTGCGCCCGTCCGCAAGGTCGGCAAACTGCCGCACACGACGATTCAGGAGGAGTACGCGCTGGAATACGGCGCAAGCGTCGTGGAGATGCACCGCGACGCCCTCGCCCCCGGCCAGCGCGTCCTCATCATTGACGATCTCCTCGCCACCGGCGGCACGGCCGCCGCCGCCGCGCGGCTCGTCCGTACGCTCGGCGCCACCGTGGTCGGCGTCTGCTTCCTCATCGAGTTGGCCTTTTTGCGCGGGCGCGAAAACCTCTCCGGCTACGACCTCCAGGCCCTGATCACCTACTCCTGACCGCCGATGGATCACTTCTTCGCCTTCGCCCAGCGCCGCACCACCCTCCGCACCGAGTTGACGGCGGGGGTGACGACCTTCATGACGATGGCCTACATCGTCTTCGTCAATCCGAGCATCCTGAAAAACATCCCCGGCCTGCAGGACCAGAGCGCCGCCCTGGCCGCCGCCACCTGTCTGGCCGCCGCCGTCCCCTGCCTGCTGATGGGCCTGTGGACCAACACCCCCTACGCCCTCGCCCCCGGCATGGGGCTGAACGCGGTACTCACTTACAGTGTCTGTCTGGGTCACGGCATCCCCTGGCGGACCGCGATGGGGGTGGTCGTCATTGAGGGGGCCGTCATCGCCCTGCTCGTGCTCACCCGCACGCGCGAGGCGATCATGCACGCCATCCCCCTCTCGCTCAAGCGCGCCATCTCGGTCGGCATCGGGCTGTTCATCACCCTGCTCGGCATGGCGAACGCGGGGCTGATCAAGGCAGGCGCGGGCGCGCTGCTCGCCCCCGGCTCCTTCCATGACAGAGGCGTTCTGGTCGCCACGGCGGGCCTGGCCCTCACGCTGGCCCTGTTCGTCCTGCGCTGGCGCTCGGCCCTGCTGCTCGGAATCATCGGGACGACGCTGATCGCCCTGGCGGTGGGCCTCACGCGCGCACCCGCGCAGTACATCCAGTGGCCGCGCTTCATGACCTTCGGCCAGGCCGATGTGCTCGCCGCTCTGAAACCCGGCCTCTGGGCGACCATCCTGGCGTTTGTGATGAGCGACTTCTTTGACGCGATGGGGACGATTATCGGGGTGGGCCAGCAGGCGGGGCTGCTGGACAAGGAGGGGCGTCTGCCGCGCCTGCGCGACATCCTGTTCGTGGACGGCCTTGCCGCCCTCTGGGGCGGCGTCTGCGGGGCCAGCAGCGCGACCACCTACGTGGAGAGCGCCAGCGGGGTGGGCGAGGGGGGTCGCACGGGCCTGGTAAGCGTCGTGGTCGGCCTGCTGTTCCTGGTCAGTCTCTTCTTCGCCCCGCTGGTCGGGGTCGTCCCGCCCCAGGCGACCGCCCCCGCCCTGATCGTGGTCGGCTTCCTGATGCTCTCCGTCGTCCGAGACATTCCGTTCGACAAGATCGAGGAAGGCCTGCCAGCCTTCCTCACCCTGATCACAATTCCTCTGACCTACTCCATCGCGCGCGGCATCGGCTTCGGCTTCCTGACTTATCTGCTCTTGCTCATTGTCCAGCGCCGTTGGCGCGCCCTCAACCCCCTGCTCGTCATCGTCTCCCTGCTCTTCGCCCTGTCGTTCTGGCTGGAGTAGCTTGCGCCGACACCGAGCCGCAGATGGGGCCGCCCCGTTCGTCCGTCATATCTATGACGATCTCAACCGGCTCTCTCAGTTGTTCCCAATCCAGATGCGTCAGGGGCACTTTTGCGCGCCGGAACCCGTCCCAATCGCCCCGCTGCCGCTCACCCCAGCACAGGTAAAGGAAGCGTCCTCCCGGACGGCCTTGAGCGAACGGCCCCAGGAAATCGGGCCGTCCGTCGCCGGCTTCTCCCTTGACCCGGAGGGGGACAGTGAACGTGACGCCGGCCGCATCCGCGGGGACATCCTCAATGACCTCCCGACCCTTCTGGATACCCAGACGCACGGCTGTTCTTTCCTCAAACCGAGTTCCGGGCAGGTGGCGGCAGTGAATCCGCACCGTGACTTCCCGTGGATCGTTCATGTCCTGCCTCACTTTCAGTAGCGTCGGTAGTAATGGCGGTAGGCTTGTCGGGGCCGGTAGGGGCGGCGATATACGGCGCGGGGGTGGGTGATCGGTCGTGGCCTGGGCGCGGCAGCCTTCTTCGCAGCAGGCTTGAGTTGAGGCTTCGGCGGAGATTTCGGCGGCGACTTGACCACGGCGGCTGGTTTGGGCGGGGCGGCCGGGTGAGGCGGCACTGGTGATGGCTTCGCGTGAAGCGCGGCGACGGTCGCTGCGGCGGCAGGTACCGCGACAGCCGCAGGCGTGATGGCCGCCGGAGGGGCGGGAGCAGGCGCGGGGGCTCGGACGACGGCCGGCGGCTGGGGGAGCGGCCACTCGGCGCGCAGGCGCATCGCCAGCAGGGACAGCACGGCCAGCGCCGCCAGTAGGTAGCGGACCCAGGGCATCGGGATCTCGCCGGTCAGCGCCGGCAGCAGTCGTGACAGGCCGCCCGCCGCCAGCAGGAACCACACCGGCATCAGCCCGAACTCCGTCGCCGCGCGGTCGCCGACGCGGACAAAACTGCCGGCGATGACGTAAACGGCGGCCCAGAGCAGGGTCGGCAGCCAACGTGCCCGACGTGGCGCCTCGCCGAGTTCGGCGCAGAACGGCAGCAGCAGCCAGGTCACGAACGCCATGCCCGGCGCGACAGCCCACGTCAGCAGCCAGTCGCGCGGGCCGATATGCAGAGATGGCAGCCGCTCATGCCCCAGCCAAGTCAATGCGGCCCAGCCGAGGGCGGCAATGACCGAAAATGTCAGCCCACCCAGCGGCGCCCAACGGCGGCGCTGCGCCAGCGACAGTGCCAGCAGCACCAGGCCCAGCGGCAGGCCATCAAACCGCACCATGGTTGCTAGGCCCGCGAGCGCCAGCGCCAGCAGCGACGACCCGGCGACGAAGGAGAACAGCGCCGCCACCGTCAGCAGCGCAAAGATCGCGTCACGCGGGGCAGCGGCGGCATGGGCGGCGAAGGGCAGGCTGGTCGCCAGCAGCAGCCCTGCAATCACGCCCGCCGCCCGATCCCGCGCCCGCCAGCCGAGCAGGTACGCCAATACGGTGGTTCCGGCAGTCCCCAGACCGTTCCCCAGTCCATGGCCGCCGGCATGGGGCGTAAACGTGGAGACAGTCGCTGAGAGGAGTGCGAGGATGACCATCCATGCCCAAGCCTGCGGCACCAGGCGCGGCGGGCGGACGGCTTTGGGGGGCGGGCCGCGCCGGGGCAGGGGACGTGGCGTATCGGCGGGCGGGGATGCGGGTTGAGCCATATCATCATGGTAACACAGGCCCGAATTTCTGTCAAGGTTTGTTGATTGGGCGTCTTGGGTATAATGCCGGGCCACGATCCTGCTGTAAGCCATGCAGGAGAAACACACGCTCCTGGAGAACCATACCCCATGAAAGGCATCATCCTGGCCGGCGGCTCCGGCACGCGTTTGCACCCGCTCACGCTGGCCGTCAGCAAGCAGCTCATGCCGGTCTACGACAAGCCGATGATCTACTACCCGCTCTCGACCCTGATGCTGGCCGGGATCCGGGACATCCTCATCATCTCCACCCCGCACGACCTGCCCCACTTCCAGACGCTGCTCGGGGACGGGAAGCGGCTGGGCTGCGCGTTCTCGTATGCCGTGCAGGAGGTGCCGAACGGACTGGCGCAGGCATTCGTCATCGGCGAGTCGTTCATCGGTCAGGAGAAGGTGGCCCTGGTTCTAGGAGACAACATCTTTTACGGGTCCGGCATGGCCGACACGATGCAGCGCAACAGCGACCCGACCGGCGGCGTCGTCTTCGCCTACCATGTCCAGGACCCGGAGCGCTACGGCGTGGTGGAGTTTGACCAAAACCACAACGTCATCTCTATTGAGGAGAAGCCCAAGAACCCCAAGTCGTCCTACGCCGTGCCGGGCCTCTACTTCTATGACAACAGCGTGGTCGAGATCGCCAAGCACATCCGGCCGAGCCGGCGCGGCGAGTACGAGATCACCGATGTCAACAACGAGTATCTCGGCCAAGGCCGGCTCAAGGTCTGTATCCTGGACCGCGGCACGGCCTGGCTGGACACGGGGACGTTCAACTCGCTCATGCAGGCGGGGGCGTTCGTGCAGGCGATTGAGGAGCGGCAGGGCCTCAAGATCGGCTGCATCGAGGAGGTGGCCTACCGGATGAAGTTCATCACCGCCGAAGACTTGCAGGCCATTGCCGAACCCCTGATGAAGAGCGGCTATGGGAAATATCTGGTACACTTGCTGGACCCAAGATTTGCGTAGAGGAGAACCCACTCATGCCAGATCAAGTCACCACGGCCTCCGGGCTGCAATACACCGATGACGTCGTCGGCGATGGCCCCAGCCCGCGCCCCGGCCAGACCATCAGCGTCCACTACACCGGCACGTTCCCGGACGGCCGCAAGTTCGACTCGTCGCGCGACCGGGGCGCGCCCTTCCAGTTCGTCATCGGGCGCGGCAACGTCATCCAGGGGTGGGACGAGGGCGTCATGACCATGAAGGTCGGCGGACGCCGCCGCCTGACCGTCCCCGGCGACCTCGCCTACGGCCCGCGAGGCTACCCCGGCGTCATCCCGCCCAACGCCACCCTGCTCTTTGACGTGGAACTGCTCGGAGTAAAGTGACCTCATGGCCCTGACCAAACTCACCCCCGCCGACTTCGGCCCGGAGTTCGCCCCGCGCCTGACCACCCAGCAGTACGGCGGCGCGAAACGCATTGACGGAGTCCAGATCATTGACCTGCGCCTGATGAACGACGACGGCGGCTCGTTCGCCGAGCTGGTCCGGTTTGACGAGGAGGGCAACCTTCAGGCCATTCCAGAGTTCAAGGTGCGCCAATCGTCCTACTCGCTGGTCCTGCCCGGCGCAATCAAGGCGTTTCATCTGCACTTCAACCAGGAGGACGTCTGGTTCGTCCCGCCGACCGACCGCCTGCTCGTCGGCCTGGCGGACGCCCGGAAGAACTCGCCCTCTTATGGAGTCAGCATGCGCTTCGTGATGGGCGGCGGCAAGGCCCAACTGCTCTACATCCCGCGCGGGGTGGCGCACGGCGGGGCCAACGTCGGCCTCGTGCCGGCGACCATCCTCTATTATGTCAACCAGCGCTTCGACCTGAGCGACCCCGACGAGCGCCGCCTGCCCTGGGACATCCTCGGCGAAGACTTCTGGAAGGTCACGCCGGGATAATCCGGTATCATTGTAGGGGCGACCCGGCGGGTCGCCCCTACGCCATTATGCCGGAACAATTCCCCACTGCTTACTGGGAGGCCTGGGACGCCGACGCGACCTTTCTGCCGGGCGACCAATTGCCGCTGGAGAGCCGGGGCGGTTTGTACGCCGTCCTGGTCTTCGTGTTCTACGGCGACAAGGTGGCGCTGGCCGACATCCTCGGGCGCGGCCTGTGCATTCCGTCGGGCCGCCTCGAGCCGGGCGAGACGCTGGACGCCGCCGCCGAGCGCGAGGTCTGGGAGGAGGTGGGCGGCCACCTCGTCCCCGACCGCCGCGCGTTGATCGGCTGCTACCGCCTGGTCACGCACGGCGGACCGGAGGCAGGCCGCGTCCGCTGGTGCCCCGTCTTCGTCGCCGAGGCGCTCGGCTTCGAGCCGCTGCCCGCCGGGAGCGAGTCCAACGGCCGGTTTCTGGCGGCGATCGAGGACGTGGCGGACCTGTACTTCACCTGGGACCCACTGATGGCGGC
>JAFAZD010000273.1 GCA_019239955.1 Armatimonadota bacterium
CGTCCCTGGAGTTCCTGGAGGGCAAGGCGCTTCCGGGCGTGGCAGCCTTGCAGGACAAGTAATTCCTCACCCCCGGCCGCCTCTCCCGAGGGTGAGGGGGGCAGGAGACCCAGTGCCCATGAGTACCGTTTACACCGGCCCCGGCGCAGACGAACTTGGCTACGCCCCGCCGCGCGTGGTCAGCTTCGGTTGGATCGGCGAGGCCTTCACCCTGTTCGGAGCCAGGCCGGGCGTCTGGGTGCTGGCGGTCCTGGTCGCCTTCGGCCTGCCACTCCTGGCGATGCTCCTGCTGGACTACGTGCTGGGGGACCCGCTGGGTATGCACACACCCACTGCCCCTGTGATACCGGGCGGCGCTCAGGTGTATTACACGCGGACTTCCAGCAGCAACGGCCAGTGGGTCTTCCTCATCGGCATGGAGCTGTTCTTTCTCATCCTTTCCTCCTTTTTCTACGGCGCGCTGTACCGCATGGCCGTCGAGCAGGTGCGTGGACGTCCCATCACCGTCCGCGACATCTTCCGGGGCGGGCGCGTCTTCGGCCCAGTGACGGGCTTCACCCTGCTGTTCCTGCTGGCGATGCTGGGGCTGGAGATCCTCTGCTTCGCGCCGTTCCTGATCGGGGTTTATTCCGGCAACAGCGCGGTCGCGGCGGCCTTTGGTGCTCCGGGGCTGCCGAACAACACCAGGGCGCTTTTTATCGGCCTGGGCCTGCTGGGGCTGGGACTGTTGCTGTTCCTGATCTCCTCGGTCGTCCTGGTCGGCCTGCTGCTGCCCGGCTTCGCACTGGTGGCCGACGGCGAGCGGGTCTGGGCGTCCTTCCGCCGCAGCATCCGGGGCATGAAGGGCCAGTGGTTCAGCGCCGCCGTGCTGGTGCTCGTAATCGGCCTGCTGATTCTGATCAGCGAGATTCCGTTGCTGCTGGGCCTGCTGGTGACGCTGCCGATGTTTTTCCTGCTGTCCGCGCTCGCCTACCGGGACATGATCGGGATGCCGGGCATGGTCTTTCCCGCGCCGCCCTCGTATGGCCCGCCCCAGGAGGGCGTCTGGCCGCCCCCGCCCAGCGCCGGCCAATCCCCGCCGCCGACCTGGGGGCCGCCCCCGCCGCAAAACCCGCCGCCCTAAGTCCCTGTATCGGCAGGAATATTAGGCGGACGTCCCGAACAAGGGGGCGGCATTCAAGGAAGTAGAGGACGCGCGTTATGAGTACCGTCTATGGAGGGGGCGGCTACGCACCGCCCCGCAAAGTTAACTTCGGCTGGATCGGCGAGTCCTGGCAGATTTTCGGACGGGCCGCCGGCGCCTGGATCGTCGCCATCCTGGTGTATGGCCTCGTCAACAACCTGATCACGGCGCTGCTCAAAGGGGCCTTCCCTAACCCCGGCTACGTCGCGGCGCCCAGCCCCTTCGGCAATCAAATTCACTTCAACTACGGCATCACTCTCGGCACGAACAGTCAGCTGACCCCGCTGGGGCAGCTCATCTACCTGCTGTTCACCTGGACCTACGGCGCATTTCAGAGCGCCTCGCTCTACCACATGGCCGTCAGGCAGGTGCGCGGCGAGCCGGTGGCATTGGGCGACGCCTTTGGCGGCGCGCCCTACTGGGCCAATATGCTGCTCTTCAATCTGATCGTGTTCCTGGCCGCGATGCTCGGCGGGATCGCTCTGTGCGTCGGCGCCTTCTTCACCGTGGGCCTGTTGCTGCCGGGGGCGGCGATGGTGGCCGACGGGCGGCGTGCCGGCGAGGCCGTCTCCGTCAGCATTGACGCCATGAAGAGCGACTGGCTCACCGCCGGCCTATTCCTCTTCGTCTTCACCCTGCTGATCGGCGTCAGCGTGATTCCCTGTTTCCTGGGGCTGTTCGTCACCATCCCCATGCTGCACATCGTGTCGGCTTTGGCCTACCGCGACATGGCCGGGATGCCCGGCGTGATGCCCCCCGCCGGGCCGACCTACGGCGCGCCGCAGCCCGGCGTGTGGCCACCCCCGCCCGGTCAGGCCCCGCCGCCGACCTGGGGGCAGACGCCGGGCCAGGCCCCGCCCCAGAGTCCGCCGGAGCAGTCGCCGCCGCGCACCTCGCTCTCCGGCGAACCGATGGACGACCCGCCCAATCCGCTGGGGACGCCATGAGTGGGACAAGGACACGCCTGGCGCTGGTCCTGCTCGGCGTCGCCGCCGTGCTGCTGCCCACCGTGCGGCATCTGTACGCGCTTGGCCAGGGCCTGGGCCTCGCGGCGGGTGCGCTGTTCTTCCTGTACGGCATGTCGCGCGGCGGAATGCTCGGCAGCGCCCGCCGCTTCGAGCGGCGTCCCGCCGACGTGAACGCGCGGCTGGGCGTCCTCCTGGCCGCGATGGGCGTCGCCGTCGGGGCCATCGGCCACGATCCTCCCTTCCCCTGGGCCTTCCGGGCCTTCTACGGCGGCTGCCTGGCCCTCGCCGCCGTCGCCGCCGTCGTTCTGGCCGCCCGCGCCCGCCCGTAGGGGCGGGCGCTTCATGTTTCAAGCCGCGCATTCCTGGGAACATTGCCGTTCCACTTTTTGTCGCCGATGGCACACGCTTGGGCGACCGAGATTTCGGGAGGTACAAACACGTTGAGAAAGACAACCTGGGCCTGGGTCTCTCCCCTGGCCCTTCTGGCGGCATTGGCACTTGCCGGCTGCGGCGGCGGTGGCGGAGGAGGTGGGGGGGGCAGCAGCAGTCCCAGCAGCAGTAGCCTGCCGCCCATCGTCACGAACGTCGGCGCATCCATCCCGGAGACTGGGGCGAATCCCCCGGCGACGGCCGCCCCCTTCACCGGCAGCAGTACCGGAGCGAATTTCAGCTACACGGTCAGCCAGTCCAATCCGGCGACTCGTACCATTCGCATGACCATCGTGCTCGACTATGCCGTCCACACGAACGACCTGCGAAACATCACCCTCAAGATCGGATCGGGGGCGGATCAGATCTACACCTTCTCCCAGATTCAGGCGGGGCTGTCCGTCAACTCCTCCAACCCGAACGAGCTTGACTTCGACAGCAGCAAGGTCCCGGGGGTCATCGCCCTGCCGGATATCGCGCCCGGCACGAATGTGGTGCTGAACGCCTACGTCGGCACGTCGTCCGGCTCCGCTTCGACCAGTGCTGTCCCCGTTCAAATCCCGGACGTGATGCCGCAGGCCGGCTCCTCCCAGACCACCTATGTCGCGGACTTTCCCTCCCGGTTCTCTTTCTCGATCAGCAACCAAGTCCTCAACACGTAGGCCACTTACGTCGGCCCTTATCGGGTCACGTCTCTCGCCCCGGCGGGGTCTATGCTCTGCCGGGGCCTTTGCTTGACCCTTGCCTTTTGGCGGCAAACCGGCTATACTAAAATCGAAGATGAACGTCGTGATTGGCGCGAAGACCGACCCCGGGCGGCGGCCCAATAACGAAGACCAGTTGGCCGTCGTGGACGTGCATCGCTACGGGCTGCGCGCGGACGGCGTGCTCGTGATCGCGGACGGCATGGGCGGGCGCTCCTTCGGCGAGAAGGCCTCCGCCGCCGCCGTCGAGACCGTCCAGGACACGCTGATTGAGATGTTGTCGCAGGAGCGCGGGGACGCCGTGGACACCGGCGAGGCGCTCGCCTCCGCCTTGCGTAAGGCGAATGCCCGCGTCTATGAGCTGGGTCGCGGGGGCGACGACGGCCAGGGCATGGGCACCACCTGCGTCGCCGCCGTCATCCAGGGGGAGGCCCTCTCCGTCGCCCACGCCGGCGACAGCCGCGCCTACCTGCTGCGCGACGGCAAACTGAAGCGCCTGACCGACGACCACTCCTACGTCGCCGAGCAGGTGCGCGCGGGCGCGATCTCCGAGGAGAGCGCCCGCCGCTCCCGCTTCCGCAACGTGATCACCCGTGCCGTCGGCATCGGCCCCACCATCACCCCCGACGTGGCCCGGTACCCGGTCCAGCCCGGCGACCACCTCCTGCTCTGCACCGACGGCCTGACCAACATGGTCCCGGAGGACGAGATCGCCCAGACGCTCCAATATGCGCCCTCGCCCCAGGCCGCCGCCGAGCGCCTGATTCACCTCGCCAACCGCAACGGCGGCAAGGACAACATCACCGCCGTCGTCGCCCGCCTGGAGGTCAGCAATCGCACCGAGCGGCTGCGCGCCCAGGACATGGCTCGCCTGGAGGCCGCCCGCCCTCGCCTGGAGCCCGTCGACCGGACCCAGCAGATGCGCCCTGAGGACATGGCTGCCACCAAGGCGCCCCCTGCTCCGCGCCGCGCCGAGAGCGCCCCGCGCGAGCAGAGCCGTAGGCCAAGCGTCCCACTCCCGCTCTGGCCCGCCGTGTCCGCCCTGCTTCTCCTGCTCCTGCTCGGCGTGACCCTGTACTTCGTCCAGGCCCAGCGCGCGGCCAGCGACCAAATTCGGGCATTGCGTTCCGCCGCCCGGTCCGCGCCGCAGCCGACTGTGGGCCTGGCCGACCTCACCTACGCGCCGCCCGCCCTGTTCTACGTCCGGCCCGTGCAGGGCGGCCTGCTGTCCCTCAATGACGCCGACGGCTCCCTCACCGTCGTCACCGAGTCCGGCCAGGTCGTCCGCCTCGCCCGCGACGGCTCGACGCTGGCCGAGTTCCCATTGCCGGACAAGAATCCTGAGGCCGACGTGCTGCCCGCCGTCCCCTCGGAAGGCGACCACCACTTCGCCGTGGATCCGCAGGGCAACCTGTACGACGCCGACGCCGCCGACCACAGGATTTACAAGTACCGGCCCAACGGCGACCTGATCGGCAAGATCCCCGGATTCGAAAGCCCCGCCGCGCTCGCCGTCGCCGCCGACGGCACGATCTACGTCATTGACGCCGAGCGCCTGAAGGTGGTGCGCCCCCACCCGCCGGGCTACCGGCCCCCCGCCCAGCCGTTCTTCCCTGCGCCCGCGCCAGACCTATATTTCGGAGCCGGGCGTCACGCCCCCGGCAGCACCTCCTCCAACGGGCACGGCGGCAGCGCGTCCCCCGCCGGGCACGGCGGCAATCCGTCCGCTTCGCATGGCGGCGCTCCACCGACTTCACCTGGCGGCGCTTCGTCGGCTCCGCACGGCGGCAGCGACTCCTCGCCCCCTGCTCACCTGTGAGCCATGTCTTCGCTACCTCTCGGATTTGGGTAGCACGTCCTCAGCCCCGGAGGGGCTTTCCTTCCCTGGGGAATAGCCTGGCACTTTAGTGCCGGGCGCTTGACCGGAGGGAGGACGTCGTTGCCTCGGCGCGGGATGATAATCACTCATGCCTCTCGGAATGCTTGGAAAATATGAACGCCTGGACGTGCTGGGGCACGGGGCGTCGGGCATCGTCTACCTCGCCAAAGACACGCTGCTGGGGCGGCAGATCGCCTTGAAGGAGATCGCCGCGCAGGGCGAGGAGCGCGAGCGCGTGCTGGAGGAGGCCCGCGTCCTGGACCGCCTGCGCCACCCCAACATCGTCCAGGTCTACGGCGTGGACGAGATCGGCGGCAAGGTCGTCCTGGCGATGGAGTACGTCCGGGGGCACAACCTGCAGGAGGTCCTGCGGCGCACGCCCCAGCTCCCCGTCGCCGAGGCCGTGGACATCGCCGCGCAGGTCTGCGACGGCCTCGCCTTCGCCCATGCCCACCGCACGGTGCATCGGGACATCAAGCCGGCCAATATTTTAATCGCTCAGGACGGCACGGTCAAGCTGGTGGACTTCGGGCTGGCGCAGGTGCTGGGGACCAATTCCTTTGCGGGCGGCGCGGGGACGTATGCCTACATGGCCCCCGAAGACTTCCATGAGGAGCAGCAGTCCGACCACCAGGCCGACATCTGGGCCGTCGGCGTCATCCTCTACGAGATGCTGGCCGCCCGCCGCCCCTTTCAGGCCGTCAAGGTCAAGGACCCCTTCTCCTGGAAGCGCGCCATCGAAGAGTCCCCGCTGGTTCCTGTGACGGAGCTGCGCGCGGGCGTCCCCCCCGCCCTGGACCGAATTCTGGCCCGCGCCCTCGCCCGCGACAAGCGCGACCGCTACGATGACGCGGCGGAGATGGCCGACGATCTGCGGGCGGCGGCAGTCCCCTCACCCGCTCGCTTAGGCTCGCACCCTCTCCCTCACCGGGGAGAGGGCGCAGAGGCGGGGGCAACTGTCCCTGCCTCCCTTCGCCCCTCCGAGGGAGAAGGGTTGGGGATGAGGGGAGCTGCCGGGACGTGGGGGCCGCCCGGCCTGCCGCCCCTGGCCGACATTGACGCCTTCCTCGCCGCCGCGCCCGACCACTGGGAGGCCGCACGCGCGGCTCTGGCCGGCGGCGCGCTGGCCCGCTGGCTTGACATCATCGGCGAGACGCCGCTGGCCGCCGTCGCCCGCGAGCTCGCCGCCGAAGACTCCCCCAGAATTGGGGGCGGGGGGGCTGACCGCGATGAGGACGACCGGCTGCGCGACTTCCTGTATCGCGCCGGACTGGACACCGGCCCCGAGGCCCGCCGCGCCTACGATGAAGGGCTTCGACTCGCCCGCGCGGGCCGCTTCCACGAGGCCGTCCCGCTGCTGCGCCGCGCCGTGCGCCTGGACCCGGCGCGTCCCGCATACCATCAGGATCTGGCCGGGGCGCTGCG
>JAFAZD010000024.1 GCA_019239955.1 Armatimonadota bacterium
CGACCGACGCGCCGCCGGCCCCGGACCAGCCGCCCTGCTTCTGCGCGTCCGGCGTGCCCGTGTAGGCGGCGAGGGCCAGGGCGTATGTCCGCCCGCCCTCCGCCGGGTCGCCCAGTAGCAGTTCGTGGTGCTGGTTGTCAATCGCCTGCACGGGCCGGCCGTCCACGTAAACCAGCGTCTCCGCGCCGCCGAACTCCAGGGCGAGGAAGACGCGCTGCCCGTCCCAGTCGGGCGGCACGGCGGCGCGGGCGCGCAGGGTGACGGTCTCCTCGGCGGCGAGATACGTCCCGCCCGGTTCCACGGCCCCCATCGGCTCGCCGTCGTCCGCCGGCCCGTGCTCCCGCGCGCCTTTGGTCAGCACAAAAGGCTCCAGCACCTGCCGGTGCCGCACCCGCGCCCGTTCGATCTCCCGGATTCGCGCCGCGATCTTCTCCGCCGTGTAGTGCCAGCTCAAGTGTGTCCCTCCGACAACAGTGTTGCGGGGATTATAGCACAATTGCCGGGGGAAGGACTCTGTCGGAAGAGGTGAGTGGGCAGGACGTTGATGCCTCACTGTCGAAAAGAGCGTCAGATATCACCCCGCAACGAAAGACGAACCCCATGACAGACAACACAGGACAAGACATTCAGATGCAGACGATCACGCTGGCCGTTTCCGACGGGACGCAGATGCCGGCCCATGTCGCACGGCCCGCGCAGGCCGGGCCGTATCCGGGCCTGCTGGTCTTCCAGGAGGCGTTCGGCGTCAACGCCCACATCCGCGACGTGACCGAGCGCTTCGCCCGCGCCGGCTACACGGCCATCGCGCCCGCCCTCTTCCACCGAACCGATCCCGATTTTGAGGGTTCCTACACCGAGTTCGGGGCGGCCATGCCGCACATGCAGGCGCTGACGGAAGACGGACTGGCCGCCGATGTCCGCGCGGCCCATGCCTGGCTTGCGTCCGGCGATGGCGGCGGGGCCACGGCCATCGGCTCCATCGGCTACTGCCTGGGCGGGCGGGTGTCCTTCCTCGCGGACTCCGTGCTGCCGCTGCAAGCCTCCGTGTCCTACTACGGCGGCGGGATCGCCCCCGGCCCGCGCGGCCCCGGCCTGCTGGGGCGGGCGGGTGACCTGCACGCCCCCCTCCTGCTGTTCTGGGGCGGTAAGGACGCCCACATCGGCCCGGACCAGCGGCGGGCGGTGGAGGACGCGCTGATCGCGGCAGGAAAGACCTACACGGAGGTAACGTTCTCGCAGGCCGACCACGGCTTCTTCTGCGACGCCCGTGCCGCCTACGAGCCGGTCTCCGCGCGCCACTCCTGGGCGCTGACTCTGGCCTTCTTTGAAACTTATCTGCGGCGCGAAACCGCCTAAAAGTGCGGGTGGGAGTGGTCCCAGGCGCTGGTCTGCCAGTTGTCCACCGGCTCCTCGTCGCTGAGCCAGGCGGGGAGGGGGAAGGCGAGGAAGTCGGCCAGGGAGCAGAAGTACGGCTCGTACATCGCGCGCATCTTGTGGAGTTTCGCGTCGTCCTCGGCCCCATCGCACAGGGGGAGGCCGGCGCCGGCGAGGCGGGCGCGAAGGCGCGCGAGCGCGTCCGGCGGCAGGCGGTTCGGGTCGGGGTCGCGCGGGCGGGCGTTGAAGACATAGGCGAGGTCAATGATCGTGTGGCGGGCCATCGCATAGGTCATCTGGGCCTGCCACTTCAGTTCCGCCGATCCAGGCGGCGCGTCCTTGAAGCCGACGATGATGAGGGTGCAGGTGTCCATGATGGCGAGCAGCGCGCCGAGCCAGGACTGATGCTCGTGCTGGGAGCGGTAGTAGGTCAGGACGGGGTAGGAGAGGTGGCTTTCCAGAATCTCCGAGGCCCACTGCTCCCAGTCGCGCAGGTAGGCGGCCAGGCCGTCCAGAGTCCCGGCCCGGCTGTAGCGGTGCAGCATCTCGGCGGCGGTGGCCGGGGAAGAGGCGCGGGCGTCCAGGCGGGAGATGGTCGCCTCACGGCGGGAGAATGCCTGATAGAGTACGGGCAGGTAGCCGATGACGAGGGCGAGGAAGCCGAAGCCGACGCCCGCCTCCGTGACGGCGACGAAGCGGGCCAGGCCCGTGCGCGGCGTCACGTCCCCGTAGCCGAGCGTGAAGAAGGTGACGCCGCTGGCATACAGGGCCGTGCCGAAGCCGGGGCGGCGCTCCGGCGTGTTGAACTGCCCGTCCAGCGCCCAGCCCAGCAGGGCGAAGCCGACGATCAGGAGGATGGCCCAGAGGCCGAGCAGGAGGGGCAGCGAGATCGGGCCATAGACGCCCAGGAACTGCTGACGCCCGCTACCGGCGGGCAGGCGCATCCCGACGGCCTTCCACGCCGGCCAGGTGATCTTGTAGAACTGGCGCGAGACGCGCAGGGGCCGCGTCACTGACCGTGGCAGAACGACCGTCTCAAAGCCTTCCCAGAGAGTCAGGATGATGACGAACAGGCCGATTGCGGCGGCCAGGAGGGATGGAAACGCCATGCCCTCATAATACCCGTTGCCACGCCTTCGCCTCCCTTTTGGCGGCGAAGTGGCAGAGATCGCGGTATGTTAGAGATTTTCGAAAAGAGGGTAGAAGATGCTCAGCCTGTCAAGTCAGGCAGAAATACCAGGCCCGGCAAGAGGGCCGATTCGGGAGCGGCATGAGCAAACATGTCTTGATCACCGGCGGCGCGGGCTTCATCGGCGCGCACCTGGCACGTGAGTTGCTGGGGCGCGGGTACCGGGTCCGAGCGCTGGACAATCTTTCCCCCCAGGTGCATGGCGAGGGCACGCCGCGCCCTCCTTACCTTTCCCCCGATGTTGAGCTACTGGTCGGCGATGTGCGCGATCCCGACGCCGTGAAATCGGCGCTCCGGGGCATAGACGCCGTGTATCATCTGGCGGCCACCGTCGGCGTCGGGCAGAGCATGTACGAGATCGCCCGCTACACCGATGTCAACAACCTGGGCACGGCGACGCTGCTGGAGGCGCTGATCGAGCGGCCCGTTGAGCGGCTGGTCGTGGCGTCAAGCATGAGCATCTACGGCGAGGGGATGTACCGGGCGGCGGACGGCTCGGCGGTTCCGGGACAGGAGCGCCCCCTGGACCAGCTGAAGGCGGGCGACTGGGAGGTGCGCGGCGAGGACGGCCGGCCGCTGACGCCGATTCCGACGCCGGAGACCAAGACGCCGACGCTGGCGTCGGTCTACGCGCTCTCCAAGTACGATCAGGAGCGCCTGTGCCTGATCATCGGGCGCGCCTACCACATCCCTGTGGTGGCGCTGCGCTTCTTCAACGTATTCGGCACGTGCCAGGCGCTGTCCAACCCGTACACCGGGGTGCTGGCGATCTTCGCGTCGCGCTTCCTGAACGGGCGGCCGCCGCTGATCTTCGAGGACGGGCGCCAGCAGCGGGATTTCGTGCATGTGACCGACGTGGCGCGGGCCTGCCGGTTGGCACTGGAAGCGCCGGAGGCGGCCGGGCAGGTGTTCAACGTCGGCAGCGGGCAGGCGTACACGATCCAGGAGATCGCGCGGCGGCTGGCGCGGACGCTGGGGATGGAGCACGTCACGCCGGAGATCACGGGCAAGTACCGGGCCGGCGACATCCGGCACTGCTTCGCGGACATCTCCCAGGCACGCCGGGTGCTGGGATACGAGCCGCGGGTGCCGCTGGACGAGGGGCTGGCCGAAATTTGCGGCTGGCTGGAGGGGCAGACGGCGGCGGACCGCGTGGCCGAGGCCGGGGCGGAACTGGCCCGCAGGGGGCTGACCGTATGAGCCACACGAATGGGAACGGGGCCTCCCGCCACGGCCAGCGTCTGGTGCTGATCACCGGCGGCGCGGGGTTCGTCGGCACCAACCTGGCGCACCGCCTGCTCCTGTCGGGCCGCCCGGTGCTGATCTATGACGACCTGTCCCGGCCCGGCGTCGAGCAGAATCTGCAATGGCTGCGCGCGACGCACGGGGACCGGCTGCGGGTGGAGGTGGCCGATGTGCGCGACGCGCACGCGCTGCGGCGGGCCGCCCAGGGGGCGTCGCAGGTATTCCACTTCGCCGCCCAGGTGGCCGTGACGACCAGCCTGACCGACCCCGTCCGTGATTTCGAGGTCAACGCGCGCGGCACGCTGAATCTGCTGGAGGCGCTGCGCGGCATGGATGACCCTGCGCCGTTGGTGTTCACGTCCACGAACAAGGTCTACGGCGCGCTGCCAGACATCGGGCTGCGGCAGAGGGGCCGGCGCTACGAGGCGGAAGACGATGCCGTCCGCGCGCACGGCATCGGCGAGGCGCGGCCCCTGGACTTCCACAGCCCCTACGGGTGCTCCAAGGGGACGGCCGACCAGTACGTGCTGGACTACGCGCGGACCTTCGGCATCCCCGCGACCGTCTTCCGCATGAGCTGCATCTACGGGCCGCATCAGTTCGGCACGGAAGATCAGGGCTGGGTCGCGCATTTTCTGATCCGTGCCCTGGATGGCGAGCGGATCACTCTGTACGGCGATGGGATGCAGGTGCGGGACGTGCTGTTCGTGGACGATCTCGTGCAGGCGTTTCTGCTCGCGCAGGCGCATATGCCGAATCTGACCGGCCAGGCGTTCAACATCGGCGGCGGGCCGGACAGCGCAATCAGCCTGCTGAACCTGATTGAAATGATCGGAGATCTGACGGGTCGGAGGCCGGAGGTGCGCTTTGAGGGCTGGCGGCCCGGCGATCAGCGGTATTACGTCTCGGACACCCGCAGGTTCCAGGCCGTCACGGGCTGGAAGCGGAGCGTAGACGTGTTCCAGGGCGTCGAGCGGCTGCTGGCGTGGCTGTCGGAGGCGCGCGGCCTCCCCCAACGTGTCTTGGCCGAGCGGTCGGCGGGCATGAGGGTCGGGGTATGAGCGGAACGATGCGGGCGGCGACGGTGATGGAGCCGGGCCGGGTGGAGGTGCAGACGGCGCCGATCCCGGAGCCGCAGGACGGCCAGGTGCGGGTGCGCCTGGAAGGGTGCGGCGTCTGCGCGTCCAACCTGTCCCCCTGGAAGGGTGAGCCGTGGTTCACGTACCCCTTTGAGCCGGGCGCGCTGGGGCACGAGGGCTGGGGGCGGGTGGACGCCATTGGGCCGGGCGTGACGGGGTTCGCGCCGGGCGAGCGGGTGGCGCTGCTGTCCGGCCATGCCTACGCTGAGTATGACACCGCCCCGGCGAGCGCGGTCGTGAGACTGCCCGACTCGCTGAACGGGCAGCCGTTCCCCGGCGAGCCGCTGGGCTGCGCGGTCAACATCTTCCGGCGCAGCGGGGTGGGGGCGGGGCAGACGGTCGCCGTCGTCGGCATCGGCTTTCTGGGGGCGCTGTTGACGCGGCAAGCCTCGCAGGCGGGGGCGCGCGTGATCGCCGTCGCCCGCCGCCCGTTCGCCCAGCAGGTCGCCCGCGACATGGGGGCCGCCGAGGTCATCCCAATGGAGGACCACTGGCAGATCATCCAGCGCGTGAAGGACCTGACGGGCGGCGTCGGGTGTGACGTGGTGATTGAGGCCGTCGGCAAGCAGTGGCCGCTGGACCTGTCCACGGAGTTGGTCCGGGAGATGGGCCGGCTGATCATCGCCGGGTATCATCAGGACGGTCCGCGCCAGGTGAACATGCAGCAGTGGAACTGGAAGGGCCTGGACGTGATCAACGCGCACGAGCGCGAGGAGCGGGTCTACACCGAGGGCATCCGCCGGGCCGCCGACGCCGTCGCCTCCGGGACTCTCAACCCCTCCTCTCTCTACACGCACACGTTTTCCCTGGAAGGGCTGGGGGACGCGCTGAACGCCACGCGCGACCGTCCCGACGGCTTCCTGAAGGCCCTGGTGCGGATGTGAAGCCGCCGGAGACCTAACCCCGGTCGCAAGCGACCTGCCCCTTCCCTGCCAGGGAAGGGGCGAAGAATAGCCCCTCTTTCCCTTCCCTGGCAGGGAGGGGACAGGCGGCTTGCCGCCAGGGGTAGGCCCGTCCCCAATTTCCATGAACATCCTGATGACAGCCGATACCGTCGGCGGCGTGTGGACGTATGCGCTGGAACTGGCGCGGGCGCTCGCGCCGCACGGGGTTCGTGTCGCGCTGGCGACGATGGGCGCGCCGCTCAGTGCGTCCCAACGGGAGGAGGCCGCTGGCGTCCCCAGCGTCACTGTCCATTCGAGCCGGTACAAGCTGGAGTGGATGGATCAGCCGTGGGAGGATGTCGCGCGTGCGGGGGACTGGCTGCTGGACCTGGAGCGGCGGGTGCGGCCCGATGTCGTGCATCTGAACGGGTACGCGCACGGCGCGCTGCCATGGCGCGCGCCGGTCGTGTTGGTGGGCCACTCCTGCGTCCTGTCCTGGTGGCGGGCGGTCAAGGGCGGGGACGCGCCGGCGGACTGGGACCATTATCGGCAGGAAGTGACGGCGGGGCTGCGTGCCGCCGACCTGATCCTCGCGCCGACGCGGGCGATGCGGGACGCCCTGGATGACCATTACGGCCCGCTGCCGCCGAGCCGCGTCGTTCCCAACGGCCGCACGCCGTCCCTGTTCCCCCCGCACGCGAAAGAGCCGTTTGTTCTGTCCGCCGGGCGGCTGTGGGACGAGGCCAAGAACGTCGGCGCGCTCGCTTGGGCCGCCGGGTCGCTGCCCTGGCCGGTCTGCGTCGCCGGGGACGCGCGCGGGCCCGAGGGCGGGATGGCCCAGTTCGCCAACGTCGAGCTGCTCGGCGTCCTGCCGCCGCACACGCTGGCGGGGTGGCTGGGGCGCGCGGCGATCTACGCCCTGCCGGCGCGCTACGAGCCGTTCGGCTTGTCCGTGCTCGAGGCGGGCCTGGCCGGATGCGCGCTTGTTCTGGGCGACATCCCCTCCCTGCGCGAAGTCTGGGGCGACGCCGCCGTGTTCGTCCCGCCCGATGACGTCGAGGCGCTGCGGGGCGCGCTGCACGGGCTGATTTCCGACGAGGAACGGCGTCGGGCGATGGCGGGCCGGGCGCGGGAGCGCGCCTTGACGTACACGCCGGAGCGGATGGCGGCGGGCTATCTGGCGGCGTATCAGACCGTCATGCGAGCCGCACCGTCACCCGGCGTTAAAACGCCGACACCCGGCAATGAATTGCCGGGCTATTCTCCAGCGAAGGAAAGTCCCTTCGGGACTGAGGAGGGAATGGCTTGCGGATCGTGATGTTCTGCCACTCGCTGATCTCGGACTGGAACCACGGGAACGCACATTTTTTACGCGGGGTGGTGTCCGAGCTGAAGGCGCGCGGGCATGACGTGCGGGTGTACGAGCCACGCGACGCCTGGAGTGTGCAGAACCTGAAAAAAGAAAAAGGCGGGGAGGCGGCGCTGGAGGGGTATCGGGTGGCGTATCCGGGGCTGGAGAGCACCCCCTATGACCCCAAGCACCTGGGGGCGCATATCCTGCAGGGGGCCGACCTGGTCATCGTCCACGAGTGGAACGACCACGCGCTGGTCAAAGCCGTCGGCCTGATGCGGGCCGCGCTCGGCGGCTTCCGGCTGCTATTCCACGACACGCACCACCGTGCGGCGACAGATCGGGAAAGTATGGCGGCGTATGACCTGACGCATTACGACGGGGTGCTGGCGTTCGGCGGCGTGATCCGCGACCTCTATCTCAAGGGAGGCTGGGCAAAGCGGGCGTGGACCTGGCACGAGGCGGCGGACGCGCGGGTGTTCCATCCGATCCCCGGCCGCCCCTGCGAGGGCGACCTGGTCTGGATCGGCAATTGGGGCGACGAGGAGCGGACGGCGGAGCTGCACACATTCCTGCTGGAACCCGTGAAGGCGCTGGGGCTGAAGGCGCGGGTCTACGGCGTCCGCTACCCCGACCACGCCAAGGAGGCCCTGGCGGCGGCGGGAATCGAGTACGCCGGGTGGCTGCCGAACCACCAAGCGCCGGAGGTCTTCGCCCGCTACCGGGTGACGGTGCATGTGCCGCGCCGCCCCTACACGCAGGCGCTGCCGGGCATCCCGACCATCCGGGTCTTTGAGGCATTGGCCTGCGGCATCCCCCTGGTCTGCGCGCCGTGGGACGACGCCGAGGGCCTGTTCACGCCGGGCGAGGACTTCCTGGTGGCGCGCAACGGCCGGGAGGTGCGCCGGCACCTGCTCTCCTTGCTGAAGGACGAGGGCCGCGCCCGGGCGCTGGCGGCGCACGGCCTGCAAACCATCCAGGCCCGTCACACCTGCGCGCATCGGGTGGACGAGCTGCTGAACATCTACGAGGAGCTGATGACGTCGAGCGTACCAGGAAAGCGGATCGCCTCGCAGGAAAGGGCGGAGGATGTTCCACTAGCGACAGGCAGTAGATCGGTAGAATTTTAGAGATCAGAGCGCAGGAGGGACAATCCATAATGGCCCACGAAAGTGACCCAGAGGCATGGTTGTGTACCTGTCCCTGCTGCGGATACAGAACCCTTCCTGAGCCACCAGCTGCTGGGACCGGGCCGCGAACATCCGTGCCCACACCGGCGGCGCGACGGCGCTGATCATCGCCGCCTACGCGGGCCGGACGCTGAACGTTCGAACGCCGCTGATGGGCGCGGCCTTCTCCGCGAATGCGGACGCCCTCCGGCTGCTGCTGGACGCCGGGGTCGCCCCAGGGCCCGGACCGACGCCGACTTCACGCCCTTGATGCGGGCCACCTACGCGGGCAGTCTGGACGCCGTCAAGTTGCTCTTGCAGGCCGGCGCGGACGTGGACGCCAAAGACAACGCGGGCCACACGGCGCTGAACTGGGCCGAGCGGCAGACGCACGACGCCGTGGCCGCCCTGCTCCGGCAGGCCGGCGGCCAGGAAGGAGGCGGCTTTGAGGCTAATCCGCCGTCCAGCCCCGGCCAGCCGTCGCGTCCGTAGAGGAGACCCACCACCTTGCTCGCTGCGCCCACAGGGTCCTCCCGCAACGGGAGGACCCCGCGAAGCAGGGAGGTGGGCAGTGGCCCTCGTGGCCGCCGTCCTGTTCCTCGTACCGTCCTGTGTGGCGTCCGCCGAGCCGGTCATCGCCGACATCCGCACGGACAAGTCCCGCTACAGCCCCGGCGCGCGGGTGACGATCTCCATCACCCTCGCCGACCGTAGCCGCAACGTTCCTCTGCGCGGCACGGTCGGCCTCTCCTGCGCGCACCTGGACGTCCCCCTGCGCGGCCCCGCCCCGCAGGCATTCCGCCTCGCGCCGGGGGCCGCGCGCACCCTGGTCTTCACCTGGAAGCCGCCGGTGCGGGACTTTCAGGGCTACGGAGTGGAGGCATGGGCGCGTGACGCGGCCAATCACGCCCTGGACTGCCGGGGCGCGGCGGTGGACGTCTCCTCCACCTGGACCCGCTTCCCGCGCTACGGCTTCCTATCCGGCTTCCCCGCGCAACCCCCGGCCGTTTCCCAGCGCATCGTCCGGCGGCTGGCGGATTACCACCTCAACGCCCTCCAATTCTACGACTGGCAGTGGAAGCACCACATCCCCCTGGCAGGGACCGTCGCCCATCCGGCCGCTTCCTGGCAAGACCTCGCGGGCCGCCCGACGTACCGCCGCACCGTGCTGGACCTGATCGCGGCGGCCCATCAGACCGGCATGGCCGCGATGAACTACGACCTGCTCTACGGCGCGTGGAGCGGATACGGCGCGGACGGCGTGGATTATCGCTGGGGCCTATGGAAGAACAACGAGGGGACGAACCAGGCGTCTTTCCCCCTGCCCGGCGGCTGGGCGACGCCGACGGTGTACCTGTTCAACCCGGCCGACGCCGGCTGGCAGGACTATCTCATCGGCCAGGAGGCGAAGGTCTTCGCCGCCTATCCCTTTGACGGCTGGCAGGTGGACCAGATCGGCGACCTGGGGGCCGTGTATGACTTCGGCGGCCGCCCCATCACCCTCTGGCAGACGTTCCGGCCGTTCCTCAAAACCGCCAAAGCACGCCTGCACAAGCATCTCCTCTTCAACAACGTCGGGGCCTACGGCCTGTACGACACCGCCGCCCACGCCGCCGAGGACGCCGTCTACGTGGAGTGCTGGGAATTCGCCGGCCAGAAGACCTACGGGGACCTGAAATCCGTCATTGACCAGGCCTCCGAATGGAGCGGCGGCAAAGCCGTGATTCTAGCCGCCTACATGAACCGCGCCCAGGCGGACGCCTTCTCTGCGGATCGCCCTGGCCGCTTCAATGCGCCGGGCGTGCTGCTCGCCGACGCCGCCATCTTCGCCTCCGGCGGCGCGCACATTGAACTGGGCGACGCCGCGCAGATGCTGGACAACGAATACTTCCCCAACCGCAGTCTCGTGCCCGGCATGGCCCTGATGGATGCCCTGCGCCGCTACTATGACTTCTCGGTCGCCTACGAGAACCTGCTGCGCGGCGGCCTGAGCAACATCAAAAACGCCGTCACGCTCAGCGTCCCCGCCAGCGGCAACGCCGCCCCCAACACCGTCTGGGCCTTCGCCAAGGCCGGCCGCAGTGCCCACGTCCTGCACCTCATCAACCTGCGGGGGGAACATGACACCGCCTGGCGCGACGACCGCGCCGACCGCCCCGCGCCGACGCCGCAGGCCAACCTTGCCGTCACCTACCATCCCGGCCCCGGAACCGTGACGGGCGTAGCCTGGGCCTCCCCCGACGCGCCCGACGGTGCGCTCCACTCCTTACCGTTCACGACCGGCACGGACGCAGCCGGTCATTACGTCCGCTTCACCGTCCCCCGCCTCGCCTACTGGGACATGATCTACTTGAGGGTCAGGCGGTAAGCCTCGTGCAGCCGGACGCCGGGAACCGTGACCTCGGCCACGCCGCCGATAACAGAGACGGTCTGCTCCCCCGCCCGCTCCGGGGACGGCAGCGCCACCTCGCCCGTATTCGGAATTCGCTCCACCGTGACACGGACTTTCCCGGATTTCTTCACGCCGGGCAGCCGGTCCAGCCCCGCCAGCCGCACTCGAACGTCGGTCACGGGCGGCGCATCTCGGTAGGCGAAGGCCCCCAGCACGACCTGCGCGCCGTCTCCCTCTCGCGCGGCGAAGGCGGCGATGTGCGCGTTCGCCGAGGCGCACGCCACCCGCCCGGCGAGGCCATCGGCGTAGACTTTGTAGGCCCACCAGGCGGCGCGCGGCTGGTGGGTGTCGGGCGTCAGGATGCCGTCCAGCGTGGCGTTGGCGCAGTTGTCCCTGCCGTGCGAGTCGGGCCAGCAGCCCTTGCAGGCGCCGTCGGCCCCGCCCCGCTCCAGCGCCGCGAAGTACCCCAGAATCTCCCCCGGCTCGTACTGCGCCGTCGGCCCCACGATCTCGTTGATCTGTATCTTCTGGATGCCCAGGCTCTTGTAGGCCGGGTCGTTCAGGAAGGAGGCGCGGGCGTCGCGCAGGTGATCCGTGATGGAGGGGATGTCGGCATCCACCGCCAGCTCGTGCCAGGAGAGCACGTCCAGCCGGATTTTGTTGGCGACGCAGTAATCCAAAAACTGTGCGATGTACGTGTGGTCGTAGTGCGTGATGCTCGGCCCGGAGATGCGAGTGCGGGGGCCGAGTTCGGCCCGCAGCGCGCGGGCGGCACGGGCGTAGGTCTCAAAAAACTGGGGCCGCGTGCCTTTCCAGAACTGTGAGATGTCCGGCTCGTTCCAGATGTCCCAGGTGAAGCCCCGGCCCCGGGCGTCGCCTGCGATCTTGCGCACATGCGCGTCCCAGGCGGCGGCATCCGCCGGCGGATGAGGTCCCCAGGTGTCGCTGAGGACCATGATGACCGGGATGCCCAGACGGGCCAGACGGTCGCGGTTGTCCAGCCACATCCAGCCGACGCGCCACAGGGCCGGGCGCAGGGCCATGATGCACTCATCCGGCGGCTCCGTGGCGCTGCAGGCATGAAGGAAGCCGCTCATGGAATGGGCGGCCCGCACGGACCGGGCGAAATCCACGGTCACTGTCGGCGGCGGGTCTGCCTTCACCGACGGGGCGGCCAGCAGCAGCAAAGTCATCAGGAGCAGATGTCTCATGGGGTTCTCAGCGCGTCCAGCAGGCGCTCCTCGCCGGTCGCCGGGTCAGTGTAGAGCCAGGCGGTCCAGCCGTTGCACGTGGGGAGATTCAGGCAGGCCGCGCCGACCTTGTGGATGGAGCCCCGGCGGCCGGCGGCGGTGATCGAGCCGTCGGCGTGAACAGTCGCCGTCGTCTGCGCCCCCTTGAGCCGCAGCCGCGTCCCGGCGGGCAGCGCGCCCGACTCAACCAGTGAGACGAACGGCACGCGCGGCTTGGGCGCGTCCACGAACACGCCCTCATCGCCCAGCAGCGACGGGCTGACCGCCTCCATCCGCCGCCGGGCGACCTCCACGTACAGCGGCTCCCGGTCAATGGTGATGTAGTCCCGCCCCAGCTTCTTGGCGACGGCCGCCGTCGTGCCCGTGCCGCAGAACGGGTCCAGGATCAAATCCCCGGGATTGGACGTGGCCGCGATGACCCGGTGCAGCAGGCTCTCCGGCTTCTGGGTCGGGTGGGCCTTCTTGCCGCCCAGGGTCTCGCGCTCGTGGCCCGAACAGATCGGCAGGTGCCAGTCCGAACGCATCTGTTTATCTTCGTTGCCCGCCTTCAGCGCCTTGTAGTGGAACGTATATTTCGGCTGGTGGGCGGACTTTTTGGCCCAAATGAGCGTATCGTGCGCGTTGCAGAAGCGTGTCCCCTTCATCTGAGGCGTGGGGTTTTTCTTGATATACACCACGTCATTGAGTATCCAAAACCCCAAGTCCATCATGATTGCGCCGACCCGGTACACATTATGGTAAGACCCCATACACCAAAGCGTTCCCGTGTCCTTCAGCACCCGTCGTGCCGCCAGCAGCCAGGCACGGGTGAAGGCGTCGTACTCGGCGAACGAGTGGAACTTGTCCCAGGGGTCGGTGACGGCGTCCACCTTCGTCATGTTGGGCCGCCACAGCTCGCCCTGCAGTTGCATGTTGTAGGGCGGGTCGGCGAAGACTAGGTCCGCGCACTTCTCCGGCAGGGCATTCATCTGCTCCACGCAGTCACCGAGCAGGACCTGATTCCGGGGCAAGGGCTGTGACATAGGGCGTGTATCCGCGCGCCGAATCTGTGTGCCTGAGTCTCTCGGACTCAGACCCGGCCCGACTATTTTAACACACCCGACTCCATTTGTCTAGCGGGGGAAAGATTCTTTTTCGGGAACGGGAAGGCCGCCTTGAACTCGGCGGCGTCTTGGAAGGCCATCCGGGAGTTTGCGGCACACGCTGCGTCGCAAGTCGGCCTTGGCCGAGAGAGGCAAAACACGCTCACCGGCGGGGACTGCCCTGCACTCGCTGTTGGACAACGGCCCTGGCATGGCGGCGTGCCTGCCCGGTGGAGCACCTTGTATGATTGATGCGGAAGAAAGCGCCGGAGAAAAATCTGGAGAATGTGCCGTCACCTCTTGACAGCAAACCATGGAAATCTTGTTAGATCACTGATGTTACGCAGACGTTGAGCCGAGTAGGTTGCTTGGCTGGAGCCTCTGCAACTGATCGAAGGCGGCCCGCAGCGCCGCCACATACAACTTGCTCTTGAGCGCGAAGTGGCCGCACGTGGTCTTGAGCTTCAGCGTCTCCAGCT
>JAFAZD010000342.1 GCA_019239955.1 Armatimonadota bacterium
GTCCTCGGCGGCCGGGAAGCCGATGGTGGTGGCGGTGCCGCCGTAGGAGAGCATCTTGACGGCCTGCTCGGTACACAGCGGGATGCCGGTCGCCTCGTAAGCGAATTCCACGCCGCCGTCCCAGCCGTCCTCGGTCAAGGCGCGCACCTGGGCGACGGGGTCCCCGTCCTTGGCGTTGACGGTGTGGGTCGCGCCGAACTGCTTGGCCTGCTCCAGCTTCTTGGGGTTGACGTCCACGGCGATGATCTGCCGGGCGTGCTGCAATTTCGCGCCCTGGATGACGGAGAGGCCGACGCCGCCGCAGCCGATCACGGCCACGCGCGCGCCGGGGAAGACGGGCGACGTGTTCATGGCCGCGCCGACGCCGGTGACGACGCCGCAGGCAATGAGACACGCCCGGTCCAGCGGCATTTCTTCGGGCATCTTGATGGCGGCCTTGCCATGCACGACCGTGTGCGTGGCGAACGTGCCGCAGCGCAGCACCTGGGAGCAGGTCGCGCCGTCGCGCTTGCGGTGGATGCGTGGGCCGGGCCGCAGGGCCATGTAGCAGTGGCGCGGGTCGCCCCGGCGGCAGGCGGGGCACTGCTCGCAGGGCGCGCGGTAGGCGAGCACGACGGGGTCGCCCACTTCCAAGCCCTTGACGCCCTCGCCGACGGCCTCGATGTGGCCCGCGCCCTCGTGGCCGAGCACGATGGGGAAGGCCATGCCGTTGCCGTTCAGGTTTTTGACGGTCAGGTCAGTGTGGCAGACGCCCGACGCGGCAAGTTTGACCCGCACCTCGCCGGGGCCGGGGTCGTCCACCAAGATGTCTTCGAGTTCAACGTCGCGTCCGGCCTCGTTCAAGACGGCGGCCTGTCCGGTGATAGGCATGGATAATCTCCTTGTGATGCGTGGAGCCACATGGTCGGTAACCGCCCCCATTATAGACGAAAACCAGCAGGGCGTCAACCGCTCCATCGTTGCGCGCGTCAATGGCCGGAGGCGCGCTCGATGGTGATTTTTTCCGGGGCGTTGGCGCGCAGCGGCAGGCTGACCGTGATGACGGAGCCGCGCATCAGCCACGTTCCGACTTCCAGCGCCGCCGCGTCCGTCGCCGGCGCGGCGGGCCGGCCATTGATCTGCACCACAGGCCACTGGTTCAGCGGCCAGGGCATGGGTACGGAGACGGTGAGGACATCGGTGGCGAAGGGCGCGGTCGCCGTCACCTCCACGGCGCGGGGCGTCGCCTGCGCCTCCAGGCGCACGGTCCGGGCGGCCAGCCATTGCCGGGTGAGGTCGGAGAGCTTGCGCCAGGCCACGCGGTCGCCCCACAGGGCGGCGACGCGCGCGGCCACCTCCCGGTAGGTCCGCAGGCCGAGCCGCGTGCCGTTGGAGTAGAGCGACTGCCAGTGCGTCACCAGCACCAGCGGTCCCCCGCCCCGCAGCAAATCCGCCAGCCGGCCCGCCTGTCCGTCCGCCGTCAGGTAACGGTCCGCCAGGGCTTCCGGCGACATCCCCTGTTCCGGCCGCCCCCGCTCCTGCGCGTCCCAGATGTAGTCGTCGGTGGCGGCCCAGACGCTGACCACGGCCTCGCCCGCCGCCGGGTCCAAATGGGTGATGCGCGGGGGGACACTCGGGGCCACAGCGTCCACGTGCAGGAAGTTGTGGGTGACGCCGCGCCTGTTGACCTGCTTCTCCGCCCGCAGCACGGCGCGGGCGTACATCGCCTCGTCGCCGTGGTAGAAGCAGGGCTGGGTCAGGCCGTGATTCGGCAGGCCGGCCTCGCCGAGTATCCGCATGGCGGCGGCGAAGTACGCGGCCAGGGTGTCCTCGTCCTGGGCCGCCATCCACTCGTGCTCGCTCACGTCGCGCATCCGCCCGGTCGCCAGGTCCAGCGCGTTGGTGTGGGTAAGAATCTCGCAGTGGATGTCAAACTGGGGCATGATCGCCTCACGGGCCAGCGCGACCCAGGCCCGCACCTCGCCGTCGTCGCAGCCATCCATGTGGCCGTCAATGCGCCCCAGCCCGGCGGGGTACGGCAGGACGGTGAAGTCGCCGCGCACCCCCGCCTCCCGCACCCACCGGCACCAGTGCTCCATGAAGTCCAAGGGAATGGTCCGCTCGTGCGCCGGGTCAGCCTGCCGGTCCACCTGATGGCGGAAGTACCACAGGGGGTTGATGCAGGGGGCCGGATCGTCCACGATCAGCGCGATAGGCACGCGCAGGTTGGGATGCTCCACGTAGGGCTGGGGCGCATAAGGCATCGTTTTTCCTCCCGCCTCTCGGTCTGGATGGGGGCGGTTTCGCTGCCAAGCGGCATTTGTCCTCCCAATAGGGTAAACTGCCCGCAGGAGAGCCGAGCAGGATGCCGCGAGCGTTCATCATCGCCGGGCCGAATGGGGCCGGGAAGTCTACCCTTGCGGCCCGCTTCGTGCCGCGCGAAGTCCCGTTCCTCAATGCAGACGAGATCGCCCGCCAGATCAGCGTACCGGGTCAGAGCGCCGACATTGCGGCAGGGCGTTTGTTGCTGGAACGGCTGGGGGAGATGGAGCAGAGTCGCGCCAGCTTCGCCCTGGAGACCAGCCTGGCGAATCGGACGCTGGCCGCGCGTATCCCGCGCTGGCGGGAGGCGGGGTATGAGGTGCTGCTGCTGTTCGTCTGGATTCCCAGTGCAGACCTCGCCGTGCAGCGGGTGGCCTCGCGCGTCCGCAGCGGCGGGCATGGCATCCCGGAGGCCACCATCCGGCGGCGCTACGAGACCGGCCTGCGGCTGTTCTTTGACGTGTATCAGCCTCTGGTGGATGTCTGGCGGCTCTATGACAACTCCGGCCCCCAGGGCGCGGTGCTGGTCGCACAAAGTCGGATACGGCAACGGGAGACGTGGGAGCACATTTTAGCGGAGGTTCGCCATGAGCAATGACGGGACAAAGGGCGAAGAAGCGCTGGTCGCGCTTCTTGATAATGACGCGCTGATGGATCGTCTGGCGCAGGAGGCCGTCAGGGATGCCCTGCGGGAGCACAAGCGGCGGGGGGAGTCGGTGGTGGTCTGGCAGGACGGGAAGGTCGTGACGCTGGCCCCGGAGGACATCCCGGTGGACGAGTCGGCGGCGTGAGGTATCAAAAAGGGAGAGGGCGCGGGCGGGTTCCGCCTGCGCCCTTTTCTCATGCGGGGTCAGCGGTCGGCGGGGATCAGGAAGCCGACCTTCCAGGTGCGGGTGAAGTGCAGCCGCTTGTCCAGCGCCTGGAACAAGGCGGCGTCCTCGTCCGTGAGCTGCAACCCATCGTCGGAGCCGACCACGGCGACCGCTCTCAGGATGAGCGGGCGCGGGCCGGCGACTCCGTCCCGCGCGGCATCCAGCGAGTGGTAGTAGCGGACGATGCTCTCCTCCTGCACCTCGTCGGGCGTCGGGACGTGTTTGCGATCCGGGTAGAGCAGCAACGGGGCCGGGCCGGGGCCGAGGACGGTCGGGGCCGGCGAGCGCTGGATGGCTGGCAGGTCGCGCGCGTCAATCAGGATGCCGGTATACTGCTCCAAGTGGGCGTCCACGGGGATGTCGGTCCCGCCGGGGTTGGGGGCGGGAGGGGGTTCCGCCGGGACGACCTCCGGGGCGGGCGCGGGATCGGGCAGGATACGGATGCGGTCGGCCTGCACCAGTCCGTCCGGCCCCTGCGTGCCGACCAGGCGGACCTGCATCCCGCGCCTCAGGTCGCCGACCTGGCCGGCGCGCTCAGTCGCGCGCAGGATGATGTCCGAGCCGCGCGTGTCGGCGGTCAGGCGCTGGTCGTCCGGGCCGAGCAGGGAAATCCGCTCACCGTCCGCATCCACTTTGGTGATGCGGGCGTCCAGGCTGATGTCTTTTCCCACCGGCGCAGGGACG
>JAFAZD010000353.1 GCA_019239955.1 Armatimonadota bacterium
GGCCCACGCCGATCAGCATCCTGTCAAACTCCAACTCGCCGTCGCCCTTCTCGCTGACATATTTGAGTTTCTTGCCGGGCACGTCAATGGCGACGACTTTGGTGCCGGTCATCACCTTGATGCCGGACTTGGTCAGCAGCTTGTGCAGCTCGCTGGAGATGTCCGGGTCGGCCGGGGGCACGATGGTGGGCATGAACTCGATCAGGGTCACGTCCGCGCCCAGCCCGCGATAGGCGTAGGCGAACTCGGTGCCGACCGCGCCCGCACCCAGCACGACCAGCCGCTTGGGCACCTCCGGCGCGGAGACCGCCTCGTTGGAGGTCCACAGCGTCGTCTTGCCCAGCGTCCCCGCCGCCTTGCGCCGCTTGACCTCGCGATTGTCAATGAACACGTCGGCGTCGGAGGTGTCCCCGCCGATCACCTGCACGGCGGCGGGCAGGGGCGCGACCACGCTGCCGGTCGCCAGGATGATCGAGGCCGCCGTGACGCGCTCCGTCTTGCCGTCCTCCAGCGTCACCTCGACCGTGTGCGGGTCAGTGAGTTTGCCCTTGCCCTTCAGGAACCGCACCTTGTTCTTCTTGAACAGGAACTCCACCCCGCTCACCAGGGTCTTGACCACCTTGTCCTTGCGCGCCATCAGGGCCGGAAAGTCATAGCCGACCTCGCCGAGCTTGAGGCCGAAGTCGGCGGCGTGGCGGGCCTGCTCCAGCGCCGCGACGGAGCCGATCATGGTCTTGGTCGGGATGCACCCCCAGTTCAGACACGTCCCGCCCGCGTTGTCGAAGTCCACGCAGACGACCTTGCCGCCCATCTTTGCCGCGTGGATCGCCGCCGGGTAGCCGCCCGGCCCACCGCCGATCACCACCAAATCCGCATCATACTGCGCCATTGTTCCTGCCCCTCTCGGAAGGAAGGGCGAACGCTCCGGTTCGCCCACTCATCACGTCTACAAAGATAACGCTGTGCAATTTTTCCGCGTTCCGCGCCGCAATGCCCGAGGCGGGACTCGAACCCGCATGGGTTTCCCCGGGGGATTTTACCTGCCACTACCGCTTTCACGGCCAGCCATTGCGGAACGTGGCTGTTCGTGGTCTGGACTCTCTCTTTGCCATGCCGCCCCATGATTTCATGCGGCAGTTTAGGCAGCCCCTGTAGAGCCTCTACACATTTCTGATGCCGCAGCACCAGGTTAGCTCGGGATCGTCATGCCGCACATTCGCAGTTTAGAGTTCCCCGAATTAGGGGGCTACTACGCCGGAGTTTCCCCCGGCGCGACCCTCAACTAAGTCCCCTGTGTCTGCCGTTCCACCACCCGGGCCGGTGCGAGGAAAGTATAGCACACGGCGAAAGGGGAAGTCAAACCGTGTGGGAGGGGTGTTGTTGCATCCACCGTTCTCGGCAGTGCCCGTTTCCAGCGTTGAAACGCCGGGCTGCAAAAAGCAAAAGCCCGCCTGCGCGGGCAGAAGACCGCCCTTCCTTGCCCGCGCAGGCGGGCTTTTGCACTTGGCAGCGCGGGGCTTCAGCCCCGTGAGGGCACGCGCACCGCTCAATCAACTCCATCTCCCGAATGTGGGCCTCGGCGCTGCTCACCGCAGGCTCAGGACGAGCAGCGACACGCCCTGACGCGGGAGGGTGAAGTGCAGGGTAGCCTGTCCGTCCGCGATGGGCGCGGTGGCCGGGGTGCTGAGGCGGGTCAACTGACCCGCCTTCTCCAACTGCGCGTACTGCGTCGGGGTGGGGGACTGCGGGGACCCCATCGCTTTCCAGGCGGTGAAGGCGTTGCTGTGGTCGGCGTCAATGCGGAAATGTTCCAGCCGGGCCGTGCCGGAGGACGCGGGCAGGCCCGCCAGAGTGAGCGTGATGGCGGCGTCCGGGCCGGGCACGTCGTCATCGTGGTAGTGCCAGATGAGGACGCTGAGGCGTTTGCCGTCCCGACTCGCCAGGGCGGATACGTCCGGCGCATCACGGACGCCGCTCTTCAGGATGTCGTCCAAGCCGAGAGCCGCTGAGCTGTCCACAGTCAGGCGCTGACCGCCCATGCGGCTCAGCATCCGAAAGACGTTCAGCACGGGCAGGTCCACGCCGTTCGTGGCGAGCGCCCGAAATCCCGCGAAGTACGGCTCGTCCTCGAATTCGAACGCCCACGTCAGCGCCCCTTCCAGGTTGACCCCGTGCCGATCCGCTAGTTCGTACTCGCGGGCGATGCTGGCGGCCGTATAGCTGGAATACATCGTGCCGTTGCGGTAGCCGAGCTGCGGCCCCGTGCAGGCGGCGCAGCCGTCCGGGTCCGACTCGCCGATGACGATGGGGACATTTTTGAGCTGTGGGTACGAGGCGATGGCGCCAAAGCCGCCGTCCATGGTGCGGAGTTGGGCGGCGATCCCCATCCGCACATGTCCGTCCACGAACGTCGGCGCGCCCTTGGCGTGGAACGAGACGAAGTCCAGCGGCGTACCGGCCTCGTGGAGACAGTGATCCAGAAAGGCGCGCAGATACGTGGGGTCGCTGCCGGCCATGTCCGGTCCGCCGACCCGCGCCGTCGGCAGGGCGCGGCGCACCGCCGCCACGGCCGTATCGTGGAGCCGGAAAAACTCCTCGCGCGTGCCGCGCCAGTAGCCTATATTCGGCTCGTTCCAGACCTCCCAGTACCACCGCTCCACCTCGGCGCGCCCGTAGCGGGTGACGCAGTGATGGACCCACTGATAGACCAGTTCGCCCCACTTGCCGTAGTCCTTCGGCGGGTAGGACCAGCCGGTGTAGATGGCGTCGTAGGGGTCGCCCGGCTTCCAGTGGTGCCGGTACGGCTCCGGGCGGACGCTGAGGGCCTCCGGCATGAACCCGATCTGGGCATACGGGCGGACGCCATGCTTGAGATACGTGTCGAAGAGGTGATCCAGGATGGTCCAGTCATAGACGGGTCGCCCCTGCGCGTCCTCCGTGTAGGCGTTGGTGCTGCCCCACTTGAACGCCGGTGTGCCGTCCCCCGTCGTCAGCAGGTTATGGGCGCGAAAATAGACGTGCTGCCTGTCCAGCGCCCCCAGTTCCCCGATCAGCTTCTCGCCGTTCTTCCTGGTGGCGTAGTTCGGCTCATCCGCCCCAAAGAACCGCCAGAGGGGATGCATATCCCCAATGGGATGGGCGGCATCCACGCGAATGGTGACCGGGAATGCCGGGCCAAGCGTGTCCGCCTCGGCTGCTGCCATCAGCAGGGTTATGACAAGAAGAAACAGTGCGACAAGAGAAATGTTCATCTGGCCCCCGTGGTGAAGCGTAATCACGGACGCATTTCGCGCCCCGCTTGCCCTATTCCTGCCTTTACGTTGCGCACCCAGCCACTGAAAGCCCGGCGATTGAAATCGCGGGCTTGTGTAACACAAAGTCGGCTCCGCCGACTGAGGACGTGGTCCGCCCCACACGCCGACCTCTCCTCAGTCCCGCAGGGACTTCGTGATAACCAAGCCCGCGATTTCAATCGCCGGGTCCTTCCAGCTTCTTTCCGGCATGAGATCAGGTAGAATGACAGCCATGCACGACCATCCGTTCGCCTCAATCTGCGGCGTGGACTTCAGCGGGGCGCGGCTCGCCGGGCGGACGACGTGGGTGGCCCGCATTGAGCGAGCCGCCAGGCCCGTCCTTTATCGTCTCACCCGGCTTGCCTCCCTGGAAACCCTCTGCGGCACCGCCGATCGCGGCCCCGTCCTGGCGCACCTGGTACAGATGATCCGGGACTCGGAGGAGACGCTGTGGGCGCTGGGGTTTCCCTTCGGACTGCCCATGGAGGTCGTGGACGGGACGGAGGCGGCAGGCTGGCGTGCCCAACTGGAGTTCCTGCGGAGTTGGGGCGAGGACGCCTACGGCGTGGGCGTGGACTGCCTGCGCCGCGCCCAGGCGCAGGGGCACAAGGGCCACATCCGCCGGCTGACCGACATCGAGATGAAGGCCCCCTGGGATACCTATGCCTACCGCATCATCTACCAGACATTCTACGGGATGCGAGACGTGCTGGGGCCGCTGCGCGGGGAAACGCAGGCCCCATCAACGGGCATGGTACAGGAGACGCGGGCGGCTTACGGGACGGAGGGAACGGAAACGGGCGGGGAGACGGCGGTGCTGCCGTTTGACTACGCCCGCCTGCCCCGTGCCCGCCGCGTGGTCGTGGAGGCCTGCCCGGCGTCCACCCTCAAGCGCCTGGGCCTGCCGCACCAGAACTACAAGCAGCCAGGGGCCGCGCCGCTGACGCCGGAGCGCCGCAAGACCAGGCGCGTCATCCTGGCGGGCCTGGGGGAAAACGTCGCCATCGGGCGCGTCCAGCGTCAAATTCTGATGCGCGACACCGGCGGCGACGCCTTAGATGCCGTCATCGCCGCCGTCGGCGCGGCCCTCTCCTGGCGCGAGACCGACCACCGCGCCGTCGCCGCCCACCCGCGATACCGGCAGGAGGGCAGGCACTACGCCTGACGGCTATGGTAAAACCAACCTTTCCGCATTGACCACCCAACACAACGATCCTGATAACAGCCGATCCGGAAACACGTCCAGGTTTCGCCCGATTCGACTCACCGCCGAGGGAGTCAGAATGGCCTCAAAGCCGGCCTCGCGCGCCAGACGGCCAGCTTCTTGCGTAACCGCTTCACGACCCAGCACCTCTTGATCGTAGAGCCAGTCTGTACCCGTCAGGCTCGCTCGGGTGATGCCGAGGCGTCGGCGCACCGTCGGGTCGGTGAGATCAAGTACGCGACTTACGGCCACTTCGACGCCAATAATAGTCCGGGGCAGGGTTTTGGCTACATCAAAGCCGTCACGCTGGAAGGCCTTCGTCGTCTCTTCCAGACAGGTGTGTACATCACAGGAGAGATACAGGACCTCAAAAGTACCGCGGAAGTTGAAGCGGCCCCCGGCGATTGCGCTGCCTCTGGCCGAAAGAATGTCATGCCGATTGGCGAACTGCTGAGAGACGTTGCGGAAGCAGATGCCGGCGAACGGAATCGCGTCCGTAACGGCATCCTGTATCTTCTGGGCCAGTGATCGCCGCATCAGACATGAACGCCTTCTTCAAGGCGCGTCAGCAGCCGCAACACACGATCAGCGTGGCCCTGCTCAATCAACTCCATCGGGGTGCCCTCCAAGCTTGCCTGCCGGGCGCCAAGCCACCGGAGACTCTCCCCCGGCTCGAACAGCGTGTTTAACTTGATCAATACTTGTCCGGCTGGGGACAGCAAAGGGGCCTCGGCGGCACTCTGCTCACGCTCCCTACCCGGCGTGACCTGCAATGTACTCATCGTCCTGCCTACCCTCAACGTTCCTCGGTTCAGTATACCCCGGTCCGGCACAGGACAGCCTCTGCTTATGACGACACGCCGAAAAACACCAGTTTGGCCCCGGCCCCGTCGAACGTCATGTCCAAGACGGTCCGGCCTTGTGCGTCCACGGTGACGGTCACGCCGTCGTTGTGCCAGAGGCCGTGCGCCACGGGGGCCGCCGTGACGTAGGTGTAGCGGCCCGTCGCGCTGGCGAAGGCGGAGACGACGCCCCGGCCCGTCGCGGGGTTGATCTTCTCGTAGATTTCGGGGCTGCCGCCGACAGCGCCGGTGCGGGTCAGGGCAGCAGCCGCGATGTCGTCACGAATTTTCTTGTACCGGCGCAGGGTCTCGCCGAAGCGGGCGATGCCGGCGTCGGAGATGTTCAAGAGGTCGCCCCAGAGGCCGTTCTGGCCCAGCACCAGCGAGGCCAGGCTGATCCACTGATTCGTGTCGTCCTGCACGTCCGAACTCCCGGACCAGCCGTGCTTGGGGTAGCGGTCATCGGGCAGGTAGTGGGTGAGGAACAGGACGCTGGGCAGCCACTTGTCGTAGGTCAGCGGGGCGCGGCAGACCCAGGCGCGGGCGGGGCCGGGGTAAAAAAAGAGGTTGACGTTGCCGTCGCGCGGCACGGGCATGTCGTAGTTGGAGGAATAGGGGCCATTGTTGATGAGGAAATATTTGCCCGCCGAGAGAAAGCCGAGGCCGACCGTGCGCCCGCCCTCGGTGACATCAAAATCCACGATGGCCTCCGGGCAGGCGGCGCAGAGCCGGTCCACGACGCGCGCCATCGCCGCGCCCTGCTGAAAGGCGTAACAGTCCGCCCGCTCCTGTATGCTGTTCTCCGGTGTGCCGTGCCCGTGATGCGGGTCGTCGCAGCCGTACTGGCCGACGGCGTCCCACTTGAAGTAGGTCACGCCGACCTGGCGGGTCAGGCGAATCAGTTCATCGGCGAAAGCCTCCCAGTACCGGCTGACCAGGCAGAGGCCCTGGCTCGCCTCCGTCTCCCAGACCTCGTGCGGGTCGTGTGGCTTGCCGCGCCAGGACATGACGCAGTCCTCGTGGTCCCGGCGCATTTGCGATGACACGGCGGCGACCGTCGGGTTGAACCACAGGCCCAGCTTCATGCCGTAACCGTCCAGTCTTTCGCGCGCCGCCTTCAACCCATCCGGGAAGCGCGCCCGGCTCACCCGCCAGTCGCCGGTCTTCTCGTACCAGCCGGTGTCCAGCACGAACACGTCCACGCCGATGCGGTGCGCCACGTCAATCTCGGCCAGCATCCGCTCCTGGGTCATCGAGTCGAGATACGCCTTGCCGTTCCACCACTTGTTGCGCTCCTGAAAATTCCATGTGTTGTAGAAGATGTAGGGGCGGCGGCTGGCGGCATTGAGGGTCTGATGGCGCAGCACAAAATCCCGATACGCGGCGGCCAGTGCGTCCGTGTCCCCCGCGACCACCGCCGCTTGCAGCCAGAGCGTCTCATAAGGATGCTCGACGTCAATCACCTGCCCATCCCAGTAGTTGCCTTTGACCGCGCGCAGGGCCACGTTTCGGTCTGGCCTCAATTCATAGTGCAGAAAGGCATCGGGAACCTGCGAACCATGCTCATAGGCCAGCAGCCGGGAGTGCGCGCCGTCGGAGCCGACGAGAATCGGTCCCATGACGATCATTCCGTCGTCGAAGTGGCGGGGCGCGATCTCCCTCTCGGACAGGCAGTAGGAATGCACCATCTCGTTGAACTCGGCCACCCGCACCTCCGTCACCTGCGGCAGACCGGCGAAGGAGGCCCGCAGGTATGTCAGATTGTCCCGGCCCGATGTCTTCGTCAGCCGTCGCGCCGTCTTGCTCCTGAGCGCGTAGCGGAAGCGGAGGATGGGGCTTTCGGAGAACCGCAGGACCAGTTCCAGGGATAGGCCCTGGTCATCCGCCACCGTGCCCGCAAACCGGCACTCCGCGATGCCGTTCCCCAGGGTCCGGGACGGCGTCGCATCGTCCCAGGCCACCACGGTCGCTGTCACGGCTCTCCCGTCCACCTCAAAGGTCGGCGGGGCGATGTCCAGCCGCGCCCCCGTCGCCTGGACCGTATATCGCCACAGGCACTCCGCCCGCCCGACCAGAGTCATCCCTGCCAGCTCACCCATGATCATGGTCATTCCCTCCGCCCGCCCGCAGTTTCGGGAGGAGCGGCGGCGTTTCCTGCCGAACAAACCGGCAAGGAACGGGAGGCGATTGCCATGCTGAAGAGAACACCCAAGGAACCCACCACCGAAGACGCCCCGGACAACATCGCGCCCTGGGAGATGCTGGACGACGCCGGCATTGCGACTTACACGGCGAAACTGCGGGAGCGCGACCCGCTGCGGAATCTCATCGCCTTCGCCCGCCGTATGGACCAGGACACAGTCGCCTGCTTCGACAAGGGCGCGGACGGCAAGGGCAAGGCCGTCCTGGTCCTTCGCCGCTTCGACGACCCCGCGCAGACCAAGGAGCACCGCTACCCCGGCTTCGGCGCCTGGTTCGACGACGCGCTGGCGGCCTCGCGGATTTGGAAGGCGAAGGGATGAACCGTACCGCTTCGTTGGTTCCAATTTGAACGAAGATGCTGGTAGCCTGCTTGTCGCCGGGACTAATCCGATAATGAGGTGGGAAACCTTTGAAGTACGACCGCTCTCGCCCAAGACCGGCATCAGGAACGGCGCCTATGTTCACTACGGCCACCCGGCTGCTCTTGTGGCCGACAATCAACGATGCGTCGTTTTCGGACCTGACAGCGACAAGAGAGTTTGGGCCGCTTCGGATAAAGTAGAGGCTTGGGAGCAGTTCACGTTTGTCCGGGTGATCTGATCGCCTATGGCCGCGGACTGGAAATTGGAAAAGGGCCGGCGCAGAAATGCGCCGGCCCCGGAAGCCTTTCGATCGCGGGGCCCCGTCAGCGCCCGCGACCGCCGCCTCGGAACCCACCTCCGCCGAAGCCGCCCCCGTGGAAGCCATCACCGTTGCTACGGAGATTGCGACCGCTTACGCGGCCGCTATTGCTGCGAAAGCCGCCGCTGCGGAATGATCGGCCAGAGTAGCCGCCCGACGCCCGCTGATGGAAGTAGGCGCCGCCCGATAGGCCGAAGCCGCCCCCGCCGAAGCCGCGCGTTGCTCGCCCGAAGTCCTGACTGCCTCCGAAGCCGCCGCTTCCGCCCCGACCCGCCGCTTGGAAGCCGCCGGGGGACGCTCCGACGCCGCCGAAGCGACGGGGCATCCCCAGGCTCTCGCGGGCGCGGTCCGCGGCCTCCGCCCCACCAGCCCGGCTCGAGGGGAGGCCGGGGGCGATCCGTCCGCCGCCGAATGCCGGGCGGCTGCCGAACGACGGGGCCGAGACTCGCTCAGAAGGCGCGAGGAACGCGCCGCTGCGGCCGCCGACGCGGGCGATGCTGGGGGCAAGGGCGGCCCGATAGACGGGTCGCGTCAGCGCCGCCTGAGAAGGCCCGGTGCCCGCCTGGAACACGTGCGTGGGAGTGAACGCGGCCCGCGTGGGCCGCACCGTGGCCGGGCCGGCGAACGGCTGACCGCCCCCGGCGACGACGGAATGCCCGTGCGCCCACAGGCCCGCGCCCTCAGACCGCGATACGGCCTCAAAGCGCCCCGACCCGCCGAAGCCCTCCTGCCTCACGCGCGTGATGCCGTCCGCCAGCCGCGCGTTGGCCGGCACCCAGCCGCCGGGCCGGACCGGCGCGAACCCACGGGGCGGGCCGAAGAACCGGTGATCGTCGAAGCGGTCGCGGAAGGCCCAGCGGTTGACATAGAAGTTGTCCCAGCGGTGCGGGTAGCAGTAGCGACCGCCGACCCAGGCGTAGGTGGCGCAGCCGCCGATGGAGAAGAACAGCGACCAATCCCCGCCGCCGAAGCCGATGGAGAAGAACGACGGGTAGCGCACCTCGAAGGGGGCCAGCGGCGCCCAGGCGATGTAGCCGTTGCAGCCGATGAAGTCCACCACGGCGGGCGACCAGTACTGGATGCGCGGGCCGGGGCACCACCCCCAGCCCAGGGATAGGTGGACCCACGTGCCGTAGTGGTAGGGGGCCCATCCCCACGGTTCAGCGCCCACCCAGGTCCAGCCGAACGGCTCGACCCAGACCCAGTGGCCGTCATGGTAGGGCCGCCAGTCCGCCGGCTCCGCCGGCACCCAGACCCGCCCGTAGGTTGGGTTGTCGTGCCAGGAGCCGTAGTCGTCCAGATTCCCGGCCACCAGCCCTTCCTGAGACGAGAGGTTCTTGTTCTGTGTCCCCTGGGCCATCACCCGGTCGCGCTCGTCGTTGAACTTGTCCCAGCCGTCCTCGGCGGGCAGGTCCTGGATGTCGAAGGGGGCCTTGGGGTCGGTGATGTCAATGTAGTCGCCGGCCTCCAAAAATGTCTTACCCTGCGCGTCCTGGATGTTGACCTTGCCGGCGCGCACGGCGATCTCCGTGCCGGGGCGAGCCCCGACGCGGAAGCGGGCGGGGCCGTCGGCCTTGAGGGAGGCGTCGGGCGTGTCCACCTGGAAGATGGACTTGGCGTGCGGCAGGGTCAGGGACGCCAGCCCCTGCGAGAGCCGCAGCTCGGTGAACTCGCCCTGCGAGTCGCTGTAGAGGGTCTCCAGGGTCACGACCGCGTCCGCGCCCAGGCGCAGCAGGCTGCCGTCGTCGAACTGAACCTCGGCGCGGCTGTGGCCGGACGCCCAGACCTGCGCGCCCTGCCGGAAGGGCAGGTTCAGCGTCGCCGCCGACCACTGCGCGCCCGTGTCGGGCCGCCAGGAGACATCACCTTTCAGATAGGAGAACCGGGCCAGCCGAACCGGCCCGGCATCCGCGTCGGCGGTGGCGCTGCCGGGCATTGAGGCGGTGTCTGTGCTGACGTTTGGGGGGGCGGGGCGGTCTTCCTCCCCGACCTGGTAGCTGGCGGGGGCGCTGCCGCTCTGCTGCGCCCAGGTGGGGGAGCCACCGGCGCAGAGCGCCGCGACCAGGCACCCCCACAAAGTCATCCTCATCAAGCCTTTTCGTGCCATCGTCTTCTCCCAACGGCCGCGCCGTACATTCTGGCGTGACAAAGGGCCTTATCTGAAGGACGATTATCCCCTCCGATTGGTTCCCGCAGGTGAGGCCCATCCTTCGGAATTTTGCGCACGTTCATCTCAGCGAGAGGACGGTCACGGAGACGCCGGGGCAAGAGAGATTGCTGACGGTGTTGCCGGAAACGGGGACGGCTCCCAACTGCCCCCAGTGTGGGCTGGGGTCGTCCGGCCCCGTCCCCGTCAATTGATAGACCGCCGCGTGGCGCAGGCGAGCCGTGGACCGGATGATGATCCGCACACCGTCCGCCCGCTCATAGCCGCGGTTGAGGACCCAGACCGTCACCCGCCGCCCGTCCGCCGAGCGGCTGGCGTAGGCCACCACATGGTCGCTGCCGCCGTCCGCCGCGATCATGTCCTTCTGGACGAACTGTCCCCAGAGCGCGATGGCCCGGCCGGTGGGGAGTATCTCGTTGTCCGGGCCGAGCGCGTACCACTGGCTGTCCCTGGCCTCGGCGTCGTTCATCCAGCGGGTGGTCCACACCATGGCGGTCAGGACGCGCGGCTGGGCCATCACGCGCCCCAGCGTGTCAAATGTCACGAGCGCGTGTCCCAGGGTGTTCGCGCCGGGCCAGCCGTCCTCGGAGTAGTCCTTGGAGTTGGTCTCCGAGACGATCACGCGCAGCCGGGGGCGGTCCGCGGGCGGCGCATACCGGTCAATCGCGTTCAGGGCCGTCTCCGCGTCCCCGATCGTGTCGGCGATGGCGGGCAGGGTGGCGAAGTGGTCGTAACTCTTCCACCCCCAGCAGTTGTAGAGGCTGAGGCTGATGAAGTCCAGCGCGGGCGCGGCCGTCGGCAGGAACTTGGACCACCACCCGTCGCCGTTGCCGCTGGCGCCGACCTGGATGGTCGGGTCCACGGCCTTCATTGCGCGGGAGAACTCCGTGACGATTCGGGCCATGTCCTCCGGCACGGCCTTCCCGTTGTTCCAGTTCTCGTTGCCGATCTCCCAGTACCTGACCCCGTACTTCCTCTCCACATTGGCGTACTTGACCCAGGCGACGGCGTTCTCCAGCCACTGCGCCTCCGTGCGCCCGGAGGCCTTCGCCGTGGTGTAGCCGACCACGACGTAAGGCTCGGCGCGGGCGGCGCGGGCGGCGGCGATGTACTGGTCGAAATCCATGCGCCGGCCCGCGACGGTGCCGTACCATCCGAGCGAGACGGGGCGCGGCTTGTCGTAAGGCGGCTGGGACCACAAGTAGAAGTCGGACTTCTCGCCGCCGGGGTAGCGCAGCCAGCGGGCGCCGAGGTCCCGGAGTGCGTCCTTGAGGGGGCGGGCGTGGGGGCGGTTGGCATCGGAGTCGCGGATGTAGTTGAGGTTGACACCGACGAACCGATCCGCATCTTGGCGCAGGATATGTCCGGCGTCCACCGTCAGCACGAGGGACGGTGCGGCGGCCCCCCGCGCCGCCATGACGGCGAGGGCAGCCGCGATGACGGCAAAAAAGGTTTGAGGGAGCATACGCTTCATGCCAGGATGACGCCATCGCCGTGGACAGTCTCTCCCAGCCGGAAGGCGGTCTCGCCCGCTGTGGTCAATTGCGCCATGATGTCGTCCGCCGCGTCGGGGGCGACGATCAGGACGAGGCCGACGCCCATGTTGAAGACGCGGAACATCTCGGCGTCGCTAATGCCGCCACGCGCCTGAATGAGCCGGAACAGCGGGGGCGCGTCCCAGGCGGTGCGGTCAATGCGGACGCCGACGCCGGGGGGGAGTACGCGCGGGATGTTGTCCACGAAGCCGCCGCCGGTGATGTGCGCCATCGCCTTGATCGGGGTGGGGGAGATGTCCAGCAGCGGCAGGATCGCGGGGGCGTAGCAGCGGTGCGGCCACAGCAGGGCGTCGGCCAGCGTCACGCCGCCCAGTTCAGAGAGCGGCGCGTCCAGCGGCAGCCGCGCGTCTTCCAACAAGACCTGACGCGCCAACGCATAGCCGTTGGTGTGCAGGCCGTCCGATGCCAGGCCGATCACCACGTCGCCCGATGTCACGCCCGCCCCGTCCACGATGCGCGACCGCTCCGCAATCCCGACGATGCACCCGGCCAGGTCGTACTCGCCCGGCGCATACAGGCCCGGCATCTCCGCCGTCTCGCCCCCGAGCAGCGCGCATCCGACCGCGCGGCAGCCCCCGGCCAGCCCCTTCACCACGTCGGCTGCCACCGCCGGGTCCAGCCTGCCGGTGCCGAAGTAGTCCAGGAAGAACAGGGGACGCGCCCCCTGCACCAGAATGTCGTTGACGCAGTGCCAGACGAGATCACGCCCCACCGTGTCATGCCGCCCGGTCAGGAAGGCGATCTTGAGCTTGGTGCCCACGCCGTCAATGCTGGACACCAGCACGGGGTCGTCCAGCCGCCCCAGGGCCGACAGCCCGAACATCCCGCCGAAGCCGCCCACGTCCGTCACCACGCCCGGAGTCATGGTCGCCCTGATGTGCGCCTTCATGCGCCCCACGGCGTCCGTCGCCGCGTCAATGTCCACGCCCGCCCGCGCATACGCACTCTGCTGATGGGTGTCATTCATGGGGGTATTATAGCACCGGGGAGACCGTCATGGCGACACTTGCCAGGGCCATTGCCATCGCCGCCGAGGCGCACCAAGACCAGCAGGACAAGGCGGGAGCGCCCTACGTGCTGCACCCGCTGCGCCTGATGCTGCGGATGCACACCGAGGCCGACATGATGGCCGCCGTGCTGCGTGATGTCGTGGAGGACACGCCCTGGACGCTGGAGCGGCTGCGGCAGGAGGGGTTTCCCGAGGAGGTTCTGGCCGCCGTGGAGGCGGTGACGCACCGGGCCGGCGAGACATATGAGGCGTACCTGGCCCGCGCCGCCGACCCCATCGCCCGCAAGGTCAAGCGCGCCGACCTGGAGGACAACATGGACCTGCGCCGCCTGTCCGCGCTGACGGACAAGGACGTGGAGCGCCTGCGGCGGTATCACAAGGTCTGGCGCGCGCTGAGCGGCGGGGACACGGCGGGCGACGCGGCGACGCTGGCCTAGTGGCCGAAGAGCAGTCCCCCGTGCGGGCCCGGCCGCAAGTTACTCGTCAGTTCCGCGATCCCCCAGACGATCAGGCCGAATACAACGATGCCGATGATCCAGAGCCATACCAGAATGCGATGGCCCTCGGCGGAGTCCGGGGTCTCGCCGGAAAGATCCGGCGAACGTTTCCAGTCCTCATAATCCGGTTTCTTGGATGCCATTTGCCACCTCCCGTTCAGCATATTATAGCACCAAATCTCATCTGTCGTGGAGGAACAGAAATGCGCTTCCCATTGCGTGTCCGATGGCCCGCCGTTACCGGCATCCAGGCATGATCCAGAACCCCGGCCCTGCGCCGCCCTTCATGCCCGCCGATGCCCGGCTTCCCCGGCACGCCGGGACATCCGTGCGGTCCGGTTTAGGTCGGGCAGAAAGGCGGCGAGGAGGCCGATGGCCGGCAGGTAGGCGCAGACATGATAGACGAAGGTGATGCCGACCGTGTCCGCCCAGCGCCCCAGGATCGCGGCCCCGATGCCGCCCATGCCGAAGGCGAACCCGAAGAACAGGCCGGAAACCAGGCCGACCCGGCCCGGCACCAATTCCTGGGCGTAGACCAAGATCGCGGAGAACGCGGACGCCAGGATGAACCCGATGATTACGCTCAGGACACCCGTGGCCGCCAATCCCGCCGACGGGAGCAGCAGCGTGAACGGCAGGACCCCCAGGATGGACGCCCAGATGACGTACTTGCGTCCCACGCGATCCCCGATCGGCCCTCCCAGAAACGTCCCCAGCGCCACCGCGCCCAGGAACACAAACAAGTGTACCTGCGCGTTCTGCACGGACACGTGGAACTTGCGGATCAGGAAGAACGTGTAGTAGCTGGTGATGCTCGCCAGATAAAAGTATTTGGAGAAGACCAGGGCGAGCAGGATGGAGAGGGAGCCGACGACGCGACCCCGTGTGAGTGCCTGCCGGATATGGGGCGTTCCCGGTCGCGCGCCGGATTTGGCCGTCAGCCGGTGCGTCTTGTACCAGGTTCCCACGCGGGCCAGGATCGCCATGCCGAGCAGGGCGGCCAGCGAGAACGACGCCAGGGAGTGCTGCCCGTGCGGGACGACTACGAACGCCGCCAGCAGAGGGCCGACGGACGACCCGGCGTTGCCGCCGACTTGAAACAGGGATTGGGCCAATCCGTGCTGCCCGCCGGATGCCGCCCGCGCCATGCGCGACGATTCCGGGTGGAACACGGATGACCCCATGCCGACCAGCGCCGACGCGGCCAGGATCACGGCGAATGTGGGGGCGAGGGCGAGCAGGATGAGTCCCGCCAGGGTCAGGCCCATCCCCAGCACCAGCGAGTACGGCCGGGGCCGCCGGTCCGTATACAGCCCGACGAACGGCTGCAACAGCGACGCCGTGAGCTGATAGGTCAGGGTGATGAGGCCCACCTGTCCGAAACTGAGGCGAAAGGTGGCCTTTAGGACCGGGTAGATCGCCGGCAGCAGCGACTGGGCCATGTCATTCAGGAAATGGCAGAGGCTCAGTGCGCCGAGCATCGGGAAGACCGCCTCGCCGGAACGGGCCGGCAGAGACGGCGCGGGAGCGGCTTCGGGGGTGCTGTTCGTCACCGATGCACGTCCGGGTCGGACTGGACGACGCGGGTGCGGACGGTGTAGATGCCGTCGCCGCTCAGGACGGCCCCGCGCGCGAACAGGCGGCCCGCCTGCCAGTTGGACAGGCCCAGCTCGGGGCGGCCCAGCGCGTACTGCCCGTCCACCCAGCGCGTGAAGCCGTTGCCGACGAACGGCGCGTTGACTGCCTCGTAGAAGCGGGTGAAGTTGTCCGCGTTCTCCGTGATCAGGCTGGCGATGAACTGCGGAGCGTAGTCGTTGAACAGCTTCACCGCCTCGGCCATGCCGGTCACGACCGCCAGAGTCACTTCGGGCGTCTCCTCCCACTCCCACTCGTGGCCCAGCTTCTCCACCGGCAGCATTTCGGCGCGCGGCTCGGTCACGTCCCCGTGCGCCCGCCGCACCGTCGCCTGCGAGGAGAACCACTCGCGGGGGACGTGCGACTCGCTGCCGGAGACGACGTGCAGCTTGCACCCGTGCCGCTCGCCCGCCCGCTCCAGGGCCGTCAGGAAGCGCGGGACCAGCTCCCCGGCGCGCTCCTGGGGGATGCAGCAGACGTTGAGCGTGTTGCAGACCTTGCGGTCCAGCGAGTGATAAACGGCCTTCTCAAACTTGTCGGCGTCCGCCGTGGCGTCGGCGACGATCCAGGCCCCGCCCGTCCCGTGCAGGCTGACCGGGATGCCGGCGTGGCGCGCGACGCTGCCGAGTTGCTCCACGGCCCGGCCGGAGCCGCGCGCGACGGCCAGCGAGAGGCGGGGGTCCGAGAACAGCGCCCAGCCCGCCGCGCGCTCGGCGCTGTCCACCAGGGTCGCCGCCCCCGGCGGCAGGCCGGCGGCTTCCAGCGCGGGGGCGAGGGCGTGTTCCACGATGGCGCGCGCCGTCCCCAGCGCGTCGGCCCCGATCCGAAAGACGACCGTATTGCCGCCGCGCAGCACGCCGGTCGCGTCGGCGAAGACGTTGGGGCGGCCCTCAAACACGAACCCAACCACGCCCAGCGCGTCCGCCACCTGCTCCACGGCCCAGCCGTCGTGAACCAGGCGCTCCACCACCTGCCCCCGGCGCGTCGGCGCGTCGCGCCACGCCCGCAGGCCGGCGATCATGTCCCGACGCATCTTGTCCGAGGCGATCAGGCGCGTCGTGGACCGGCCCCGCGCCCGCGCCCGCGCCACGTCCACCTCATTGGCCTGGGCGATGGGTTCCCAGGTCTCCTCCGCCTCCAGCCGCACCGCGAACAGGTCATAGAAGCGGCTGATCTGCGAGTCAGGGACTTCGCCCATCCCCTGAAACGCCGCGAACGCCTGCCCGACGGCCTCCGTGGCGACCTGATGCTCACGCGCGGGGATGTGGAGCAGATCGCCCGTCTCCGGCACCACCAGCAGCCGGTCGCCCGCCGCGAAGCGCGCCGCCAGCTCCTCCGGGACGCGCTTGACTCGGTTGCCGCCGTAGAAGATCGGCATCGCCGCCGTGAGCTCTTTGAGGACCGTCATAATTCCAGTTTGTCGAACCGTCCGCCGCCCGCCGTCCCCAGCGCGTTCTTGAGCACCTGAAACGCCTCCTCAACCCGCTGGAGGATGACCTGCGCGTCGGCCTGCTCCGGGGAGCCGTCGGGGAAGCGGGCGGGGGCGCAGCGGGCGCGCAGCTTGTTCACCGCCGACTCCACCGTCAGGTAGTCCGAGCCGTTCGGGACGCCGATGATCATGTACGCCGTCGCCACCGGGTCGGGGGGTGGTGCGGTCGCCGCCTCCCGCCGCTCGGCCTCCTGCCGCTGCGCCGCCACCCGCTGCTGTGCCTCCGCGATCTTGGCCGTGGCCCGCTCGAACGGGTCATTGCTGTAAGTTCCTGCTCCCCCCTCACCCCCGGCCCCTCTCCCTCGCAGGGGAGAGGGGGGAGTCGGAGCGTCCTCGCGCGGTAGGGAGCGGCGCAGTTCCTCCTGCGCCCGCGCGTCAATCTCCTCCAGCCGCCCCCGCGCGGAGTCTAAATACGCTTTGGCGACTTGATATGCTCGCCCCAGCAAGTCGCTCATTTAGGACCCCGATGCGCCCGAATTGCCGCCCCCGCCGACGCGGGCTTCCAATTCCTGCAATTGCCGGTCAACGTCGCTGGCGGAGGCGGGCGTGGCGGAAGTCGTCGCGGTGGTCTGCGTCTTCGGGGCCAGGCCCAGCCGCTGCTCCATCTGGGCCAGCTCCGCATCGGCAGCGGTGTTGGCCTCGACATCTTCCAGCCCGGCTAGCTTGCCGCTCAGGCTCTCGCGGGCCAACTCCGTGCGCGCCTGGCTCTCGCTGCGGGCGTTGGAGATTTTCGCCGCCGCCCGCTCGAAGGCGTGGTCCGTGCCGTCGGTCGTCATGCCCTCCAGCGCCTTGTTCAAGGAGATCTCGATCTGGCTCTGCTTCCACTGGGTCCGCATCGCCATCGCCTGGGCGGTCTTGGCGCGGATGCGCTCCTCCTCGCGCCGGATGGCGGTCTTGATGGCCTCGGTCGTCTCGATGGCCGATTGCAGCGACTGCTTGATGGTGGCGAGCGTGGTCTCGTACTGCCCCTTCTCGACCAGCAGTTGCCGGGCCAGGTCGCGGTCGCCGTTCTTGAGGGCGAGTTCGGCCTTGGCCTGATAATTATCTACAATCTTCTGAGTCTTCTCCAGTTCGCCCTGTAGCTGGTTTTTCTGGGTGATGGCCTGCACCGCCCGCTCGCGGTTCTTGGCCTGGTTCTCCCGCATCTCCTGCTGCGCCTGCTGCAACAGGATCTCCGGGTCTTCCAGTTGGTCCAGCTTGAAGCCGAGAAGCACCTTCAAGTATCGCCAGATTCGTCCGAACATCGGTACACTCCCTTCCCTTTCGGGCAGACTACCCGTTAAGACACCAAAGAATGCAAAAAGTCGCAGTCACGCGCGGCCATAGCCGGGAACCAGGGCCTGCCCCAAATCTTGTTGTTCGGACAGCAGAGACAGCGCCGTCTCCAAGTCTCCCCGGACAATGGCCGCCTGCGCCTCCTGGATCAGCCTGCCGCGCGTCTTTTCAATCTGCTGCAAAACGTCATCCAGCCGCTTCTGAACGGTCGCCTCGTCCGCAGTCGCCTGCTCCAAGGGCATCGGCAGCGACGCAACGATTTGGCTTTGTTTCCACATCGTCCTGAGGGCCATCGCTTCCGCTGTTTTTCTCCGGATGCGCTCCTCCTCGCCCCGGATCGCGGCTTTGATCATCTCAGTCGTCTCGGTGGCCTTATCCAGCAGGGCTTGTTGACGCGCGAGCAGGAGGAGATAATGCTGCCTTTCCCCAAGGAGTTGATGGCGAAGATCGAAGTCATTGTGTGACGCGGCGAGATCGGCCTTGGCCTGCAAGTTGTCCACGATCTTGCGAGTCTTCCCCAGTTCGGCTTGCAGGTTGTTCTTCTGGGTGATGGCCTCAACCGCTCGCGTACGGTTCTTGGCCTGGTTCTCGCGCATCTCCTGCTGCGCCTGTTGCAATAAAACCTCCGGGTCCAGGGGCGGCTCCGGCTTCGGTCGGAAAAATCCTGTCAGCAAACGGAAAAGGAACAGCCACAGCCCGGCGGTCATCGGAAAGGCTCCCCAGTGAGAAAAGCACGTCGCCTGCAACCATTATATCCGAATGCGGCGGCTTTTTGAACCGCTGGCCCGTGCAGGTATAATAGCCCCATGCTGCCGCGCCTCGACGACACCATCTGCGCGCTCGCCACGCCGCCGGGCACGGGCGGCATCGGCGTCATCCGCCTGTCCGGCCCCCATGCCTTCGCCGTCGCCGACGCCGTCACGAAGCGACCGAAGGACACCCCCTGCCGCGACTATCCGGGTCACACCCTGCATCGGGCGCGTGTCATAGCCGCCGAGGGCGAGGCCATTGACGACGTGCTGCTGGCCGTGTTCCGCTCCCCCCGCTCCTACACGGGCGAGGACGTGGTGGAGATCTCCGGGCACGGCGGCCCGGTCCCCCTGCGCCGCATTTTGTCACGCCTGCTGGAATGCGGCGCGCGGCTGGCCGACCCCGGCGAGTTCACGCAGCGGGCCTTCCTGAACGGCAAGATGGACTTGGCCCAGGCCGAGGCCGTCGGCGACGCCATCGCCGCCCAGACCGACGAGGCGCACCGCCTGGCCCGCCGCCAGGGCGAAGGCCGCCTGAGCGCCGCCGTCGCGGGCGTCCGAAACCGGCTGCTCGGCGTCCTCGCCCGCATTGAGGCGAGCATTGACTTCCCCGAAGACGTGGGCGAGTTGGACACGCAACTCTGCGTGTCCGAACTGCGGGAGGCCGACAGGGGCATCGCCGCCCTGCTCGCCACCGCCGACCGGGGCATTCTCTACCGCGAGGGGCTGAAACTGGTGCTGGCCGGGCGGCCCAATGTCGGCAAATCGTCGCTGCTCAACGCCCTGCTGCGGACTGCCCGCGCCATCGTCACGCCCATTCCGGGAACCACGCGCGACGTCATTGAGGAGACCCTGAACCTGCGCGGCATCCCTTTACGGGCGATGGACACCGCCGGCCTGCGCGACACCGAGGACGCCGTGGAGCAGATCGGCGTCGCCCGCACCCGCGAGAGCCTCGTGGCCGCCGATTTCGTCCTGCTCGTGCTGGACGCGACGGTCGGCGAGACGCCCGAAGACGCCGCTCTGCGCGCCTCATTGGAGGGCCGTCCCCATCTGCTCGTCTGGAACAAGTGGGATTTGGTGGGAGGCCCCCCGGCCCCCGCCCCGGCGCGGAGGCCCCCACCCCGGCTCGTTCCTCGCCACCCCTCCCCTATAGGAATGGGAGAGGGGCCAGTCACGCAAGCCTCTGACTCTGGACAAGCGCGTCCGCCTGCTGTCACTGGCCCCTCTCCCGGCTCTGCGGGGGAGGGGTGCCCGACGAGGGCGGGGTGGGGGCCTCCGGGGGCCATCCCCGTCTCCGCCGCCACCGGCTGGAACATCGGGGCGCTGGAAGACGCCATCGCCGACGCCGTGCTCGGCGGGCTGCCCGCGCCGACCGAGACCCACGCCGCCGTCGTCACCCACGCCCGCCACCGACGGGCGCTAGAGGCCGCCCGTGTGCGCCTGGCCGACGCGCAGGCGACGCTGGAGGCCGGCCTGCCGGCGGACTTTCTCTCCATTGACGTGCGGTCCGCATTGAGCGCCCTCGGCGAGATCACCGGCGAGACCGCGACCGAGGACATCATTCACGAAATCTTTTCCCTATTCTGCATTGGAAAATAAGGAGCACGTTATGACACAGTACCGAGTCGGCTTCATCGGCGTCGGGCGGCCCTGGCGCAGCGAGGGCGCGACGGGCTTCGGCATGGCCTACGAGCACGCCGCCGGCTACGCCAAGACGGGCCGGTGCGAATTGATGGCCTGCGCGGACATCGTCGAAGACAACGCCCGCGCCTTCGCCGAAAAAAACGGCGTGGCTAAGACCTATACGGACTATGAGAAGATGCTGGCGGATGAAGAACTAGACATCGTCAGCGTCTGCACCTGGCCCCACCTGCACGCGCCGATGACCCTCGCGGCGGCGCAGAGCGGCGTCAAGGCGATCCACTGCGAGAAGCCGATGGCGATGAACTGGGGCGAGGCCAGAGAGATGGCCCGCGTCTGCGACGAGCGAGGCGTCAAACTGACCTTCAACCACCAGCGGCGCTTTTTGCAGCCGTTCCAGCTCGCCAAGAAGATGGCCCGCGACGGCACCATCGGCGAGCTCCAGCGGATTGAAGGCAACTGCGGCGACATGTACGACTGGGGCACCCACTGGCTGGACATGTTTTTCTTCTACAACAACGAGACGCCCGCCGAGTGGGTGCTGGGCCAGATCGATAGCCGCCGGGAGCGCAAGGCCTTCGGCGTGCCGCTGGAGTCGCAGGGGCTGTGCCAGTTCCGCTTTCAGAACGGCGTCGGGGCTTTGCTGGAGACGGGGCAGGGGACGCCTCCTGACGGCGTGGCCCACCGGCTGATCGGCACGGACGGGCTGATTGAAGTGCGCTGGGACCAGCCCTGCCTGCGCGTGCTGTCCGCCGGTGAGAAGGGCTGGCGCGTGATTGACCAGCCCGACCACCTGCACGGGCCGGACGCCGTCGCCCGCGCCATCGCGGACGTCGTGGACGCCCTGGCGGCGGGCCGCGAGTCCATGCTGTCCGCCCACAACGCGCTGCGCGCCACCGAGGTCATCTTCGCCACCTACGAGTCCAGCCGCCGTCGGGGCCGCGTGGACCTGCCCATGACCATAGATGACAACGCCTTCCTGTCCATGCTGGAGACGGGCGACATTCGGCGCGTCGCCACGGCATGATCTCCGCTGTCATCCCGGCTCTGAACGAAGCCAAGGGCCTGTCCCAGACACTGGGGCAGGCCCGAAGCGCCCTCGGCCGGGACGCCGAGTTGATTGTCGTGGACGGGGGCAGCATGGATGAGACCGTCGCCGTCGCCGAGCGGCAGGGCGCACGGGTCATTGCCAGCCCGCGCGGGCGGGGCCGCCAGATGAACGCGGGCGCGACGGCGGCCCAGGGGGACCTGCTGCTCTTCCTGCACGCCGACACCCTCCTGCCGCCGGAGGCCGGTCGGCTCATCCAAGAGGCCGCCCGCGATCCCCGCGTCCTCGGCGGCAACTTTCCATTGCGCTTTGACGCGCCCGGCGTCCTGCCGGCTCTCTTCGCCGCCGTCTACGATGCCCGCAGCCGTCGCCAGCGCCTGTTCTAC
>JAFAZD010000072.1 GCA_019239955.1 Armatimonadota bacterium
TGATAGGTCTGACACAGGGCGCCCTCGATGGCGCGATTCACGAGATGGGCGACATTGTAACAGGGGATGATGACCGACACGCGGCCCGCAACGATGGCGGACATTCCCCCGCCGTTGACGAACGGTACGGCCTGGATATCTCCGTTCAGGGGGGAACGCCGCCGACGTACTTCCGGCTTTCCGGCTATGAAAGGCCGCTCAAAGGCGCAGTGGAACAGGTAAGCGCAGAGCAGGGCCAGCGGCAGCCCCACGATCAGCAGGAACAACGAGGCCGGCAGAGATCCGAGGTGAAGGCAGAGGCAGATGAGGTTCAGCCCCCACAGGATCGGCTGATGAATCAAGTAGAGACTATAGGAAAATGCCCCCAGCGCCATGGCCCAGCGTGTCGTGAATAGCCGCAGGAGCAACGGCCTGGGCCTGTTCTCTCCTGAAGTCACCAGGCGGGAGTAGTCTATGATCAACGAAATCGCGCTCATGCCGACCAGCGCATCCATCGGCCAGGTCGTGCCCCAGGTCTCCGTGCGCAACCAATGGAGCAGGGGCGCCGCCGCCCAAGACTTCCGCTGCAGGATGTTGATGCCGACAACGCACATCCCGGAGAGGGCGGACCATCTCCCCCAGGGTATCCGATCGCGCCATTGACTTTCCAGCGGCTTGGGGGAAAAGCCCACGACGGCCCCGAACATCCCCAGCGCGAACAGGCCGAACAGCCAGGGGAAGGCAAAATCAAACCGGCCCAGCAAGTAATGCGGCAGCAAACTCAGCGCGAAGGCGATCAGCACCGTCTCCGCGATCCCCCGGCGTCGCCACAGCGGCAGCAGGACCGCCGGGAAGAGAAAGTAAATCTGCCACTCGGCCGCAGTGCTCCACATCGGGCCGTTGATCCGCCACTCCCAGTCAGTCCTGAGATTTTGCAGCAGCAAGAGGTGGGACCATAAGACGCCCGGAGTGAAGGCCGGCAGGCCGAAGTCGTAGAACCCATCATGCGCTATGACGCGCGCCGGGACCGCCGCGATCAGCGCCAGGGAGAATGCCAGCGCCGCGTAGTAAGGCGGAAGGATGCGCCAGGCGCGCCGCCGGAAATAAGCCAGTGGCCCTTTGGGGAATCGCCCGTTGACGCTGCGGGCGACGGGAATCATCAGGACATAGCCGGACAGAACAATAAACACGTCTACCGCATAGTGGCCGTAGGCAAAGGCACAGAAGAAGGCGACGGTGATCAGCTTGCGGACAACATGGGCGGCGGCGCCATTCCAGACCCCATGCTCCACCCGATGCCATCCCGACTGAGTGATGTGAAACAGCAAGACGTACAGCGCCGCGAGGCCACGCAGTCCGTCGAGATAGTCAAGCCGAACTCGCTTGGAGTCCGCCGCCGACATTCCCGCTGAAGCCGTTGTTGGAAAAGCTGCCACTCGATTGCTCCTCAGTCGCCGTATGAGATGCGGCGCGGCATCAGGACAGTCCGGCTCGCCTTCACCAGCTCAACCGCCCTGCGCATGTCACGGAAGGTCAGCAGGGCCTGATCAAACCGCCCGCGTCGCAGGTGATGCGCCGTGAGATGCAAGGGGGCCAGGATCACGTAAGCCAGGGCCTTCAGCGGTTTTTTCTGCCACAGCAGGTAACGCTTCAGGCTGGTATAAAACCGGGCCTGCTCGGATTGCTGCCGCTGCCTATCCAGCAGGGCGGCACTTTTCGGCGGTGGGATGTGCTGGTTGACCAACTCCGGGCGATACTCGATCCGGTAGCCGGCGGCCAGCAACCGGGAGCAGATGTCCATGTCCTCGCAGCCATAGGTGATGGCTTCGTCGAAGGCGGCAAGGTCAAAGGCGGAGCGTGGGAACAGATTGCTGTTGAGGTTGATCGTTTCATGGCGGCCACATGCCTGCCGATTGAAGTGCCCCCAAAACGATGGGTTTCTCGGTTGAATGATTCTTCCACCCTCAACAACGTCGCCTGTAAAGATCGTGCGCGGGTCAGATTGAGCAATTAACCGCCCCGCGGTATCAATGAAGTTCTCTGACAGTAACGCATCATCATCGAGGAGAGAGACGTATGTGCCGGAGCAAGCGCTGATGGCCGCGTTTCGGTTGGCACACAACCCCGCCCTCGGCCCACGCACATACTTAACCGGCGCAAAACTACGACAAAGAGCGTCCGTGGCCTCCGGCTGCCCGCTATCATCAGAGACAATGATCTCCCAGGGCAACCCAGCCGCCTTGATGATCGAGTTCAAGCATCTCCGCAGCACGTCCGGCCTGTCCATTGTGCAAATGCAGACGGAGATCGTTTTGTCAGGTATCGGCATCTTCTTTCCCCGGGAGCGGCGGACGCTCAGGCGGTGGGCCTGTTGCGCGCACTTTCGTAGATGGAGATGGTGTTCGCGGCAAGCGTGTCCCAACGGTATGCTTGCGCCGTGTTCTGGGCCTCGCATTGTATCTGGAACAGGACATCGCGGTGGGAGGCGAGATGCAGAACAGCATCCGCGATCCGAGAGGAGGCGTTCACCGGCACAAGTATCCCGTTCTTGCCGGTCTCGATGACGGATGGAGCCGCTCCCACGGGCGTCGCAATGGGAGCAAGGCCGCAGGCCATCGCCTCGACAAGCGCGCGGCTAAATCCTTCCGCCAGGCTGGGGCACAAGAGTATGTCGTGGTCAAGCAACAGGGAAGGCAGTTCGGCATTGCGGTACTCAGGCCGAACATCCAGGCGTTCGTGAAGTGTCGCGGAGAAATCATCCCATACCGGCGCTTTCCCTGAGCCGAAGATGGAGAGCGCGAAGTCCAGGCCCGCTCGCCGCAGCCGCATCACCGTTTCTACCATTGTTTTCGTCCCTTTGCGGGGTATCCAGCTCCCCACAAAGGCGAGCCGGAGCTTTGGGTCTGCCCTCCGTGCTGGTGGAGGCAGACCGCAGTAGCGGTCCGAGATGCCCATGGGGGTTACGGAGACGCGCTCGCTCGGCACATGAAAATTGTTGCACACGTAGCGACAGTCCGCCTCGTTCAGAAGAATGCAGTGATCCGCCTGCTGCAAAGACTTCTTGACTTCCCACAACCGATAACCGCCGTGGTACACGGGGTATTTCCAACTGAGTGGCGTGCCGCCTCCTTTTGCCGTAGCCCGTACCTGTTGATCCACGGCATGCTCAAGCCCGTGACTGCGTGTAATCAGAGCGTGACATTCACACGCGCCCGGCCGCCGTTGAGCGGCCCAGACCCAGCTGTCGCCCGTGGATGCATCTATGATGTCAAAACGGCTGCCACACCGAGAGAGAAATGCCGCCAGCCGCCACGGGAACTGAACGGCGTGTTTGACGCTGTAAGTCACCTGCTTCGGGTAGGCGTGTTCGAAGCCGAAGTATTCCACCTCGCACCCGGCCGCCTCAAGCGCCTGCCCAAGCGACAGCGTGGCGCCGGGCGCTCCCTGGTTGGGGTCGAGTTGATGATGCAGTGCCAGTAAAACTCGCATGGGCCTAACGGCGCAGTACGCTCATGAAGGGCAACAGGGAGAGCAGGTTCATGACGTTGAAGCCGCCGCCCTGCTTGCGGGTCGGGACGTACAGGATGTCGCCGGGCTGCAAGGCCGTGTCCGGCGCGCCCTTGCCGCGCATCAGGTCGTCCAGGTTGACGGCGATCAGGGTCGGCTTGTCGGCCCCGTCCCGGCGCAGGATGGTGGCGTTTTTCTTGTCGCCCTCCGCCGTCGCGCCGCCGGCCAGGGCGACGGCGTCCGTCACCGACAGGGCGCCGCCGTCGGGCAGGTCGTAGGCCGCCGGGGCGCGGACCTCCCCCAGCACGGCGACCTTGGCGGTGTTCTCCGGCAGCAGCAGCACGTCGCCGGGCATCACGCGGACGCTGCCGGCCGCGTCATCGAGGCGGCTCATCAGCGGGCGCAGGTTGAGGGTCTGCGTCCGGCCCGCGTGCAGAATCTGCGCCCGGCTCAGGGCGGCCTTCGGGGTCGCGCCCCCGGCGTCGTTCAAGAGCGTCAGGGCGGGGACGCCGTCGGCGGGGATGTCGAAGGCGCCCGGCTTGGCGACCTCGCCCATCACCTGCGCTTGGGCGAGCGCCGGGTCGCGCGGCTGCACCAGCAGCACGTCGCCCGGCGCGAGCGGCAGGTTCTGCGCCGCGTCCGTCCCGGCCAGCAGGCCCGGCATGTCCACCGCGACGCTCTGCTTGCCTCCCGCCATCACCAGCGTCGCCTGAGTCAGCTCCGGGGCCTGGGCGGGGCCGCCGCAGGCCGCCAACACGTCCAGCAGGTGCGTGCCGGGCCGCACGTCGTACTGTCCCGGGGACTTGACCGCCCCCAGGATGCTGACCTTGCGCGGGCGGCTCTGCGTCACCGTCACCGTCACCTGCGGCTGGTTGAGCTGGTCGGACAATCCCCGCGCCAGCGCCCGCGTCAGCCCCTCCACGGTCAGGCCGGCCGCGTGGACCGTGCCGACGATGGGGTAACGGAACGTCCCGTCCGGCAGGATCGCCACGGACGCCTTGAGGTCCTCGTGCCCCAGCACGGTGATGTCTATCTGATCGTCGGGCGAGAGGACGTAGGGCCGTGCCGCCGCGGACTCCGATGCCGCCGTCTGGGCCGTGGCGGGGAGGCCGGCGCAGGCGAGGCCGAGCAGGGCGGCGCCCGCCCGCAACGGATGATGACGATTCATTCTCATTCGCGCTCTCCTTGAGTTGTTTCCGTCAGCAGCCGGGACGGGCGGCGCTTGTCCTTGCCGTTCGGCAGCGGGGCGTGGTGGTAATGATAGTAGTAGCCGCTGCCGTCGAGGACGCGCATCTTGTTGTAGGCGATTCCCAGGACGCTGGCGCGGGCCTGACGCAGCAGGTCCAGCGTCCGGCGGGCCGCCGCCTTCCGGGTCTCGCCGGCCTCCACCACCATGATCGTGCCGTCCATCTGGGAGGCCAATATCTGCGCGTCGGCGGCGGCCAGGACGGGGGGACTGTCGAAGATCACCAGGTCGGCCATGTCCATCATCTGCTCGACCAGGCCGCGGAACGTGCGCGACCCCAGCAGTTCACTCGGGTTGGGCGGGGTCGAGCCGCAGGTCAGGGCCATCAGGCCCGGCATGTCGGCGTGTTCCAACAGCACGTCGTTCAGATCTGTCTTGCCCAAGAGCACATCGGTCAGGCCGGGCACCGTCGGCAGGTCGAGCAGAGCGTGCAGGGAGGGCCGGCGCAGGTCGGTGTCCACCAGGATCACCCTGCGCCCATCGGCGGCCATGGCGAAGCCGAGGTTGGCGGCGGTGGTGGTCTTGCCCTCGCCGGGGCCGGCCGACGTGATGACTAAGGTGCGCACGGGCGCGTCAATGGCCGCGAAGTGGATGTTGGTCCGCAGGATGCGGTAGCTCTCGGCGGCGGGGTCCAGGCCCTGCATCTGCGGCAGCAGGCGCGCATCCGCGGCGGTCAGCGTCGGCACATGGCCCAGCGAGGGCAGACCCAGCAGGCGGTCGGCATCCTCCGTCGTGTTGATGCGGTCGTCCAGAAACTCCTGCAGCAGGGCCAGGCACAGGCCGACGAACAGGCCGATCAGGGCCGCGAAGGCGATGTTTTTCAGCTTCTGCGGGCGGACGGGCGCGCCCGGGGGCCGGGCGCGCTCGATGATCCGCGCGGACACATGGCGGGCCTTCTCGCGCAGGGACAGGTCGGCGAGCTTGTCGGTGAACATCCTGTCCTGGGCCTCCGCCTCGTCGTGCTGGCGGGTCAGCCGATTTTGGGCGACCTCCCAGTCGGCGAACCGCCCGACCCCGGCCCGGGCCTGCTCCAGCTTGCGTGCGGTAATCGCCGCCTGGGCCGCCTGGGCGGACTCCTGGGCCTCCAGGCCGATGATCTGGCCGCGCAGGGCCTCCCGCGCGGCGTTCGGGCTGCTGGACTGGCTGACGGTCAGGGCCGGCTGCGCGGCCAGGCGGCGTTGGAGCTCGGCGATCTGGGCATCCAGCGCCAGCACCTGCGGCGCTCGGCTGGTGTAGCCGCCGGGCTGAGTCATGCCCTCGCGCTGGACCTGCAGCGCCCTGATCTGGTCCCGCAGGGTCGTGATCTCGGCGTTGGTGGCGGCGAGCCGGATCGGCAGGGTGGACGGCTCCTGCGCCAGGAGGGCGCGGCTGGCGGCGATCTGCGCCCGCAGCGCCGCCAGGTCGGCCTGGCCCTTCTGGGCGGCATCGGTCAGGGCGGTGACGCGGGCGATCTGGTCATCGCGATTCTTCGTCAGGTCCGCCACATGGTACTGCTGCTTGAAGTCCTTGAGGGCGACCTCGGCGTCGGTCAGCCGCCTGTGGGCCAGCGCCCCCTGCGTCTGCACGAAGTTTTTGGCCTGCTCGATCTCGTGCAGGTTCTGGTCGGCATCCTGGGAAACGTACAGCTCCAGCAGCCGATTGGCGGCGTCGGCGGCCACCCTCGGGCTGCCGGCGTCAGCGCCGTCCTGGATGACGTTGGTGTCTTTGACGGTGCTGACGCTGAGGCTGACCGGGCCGACCTCGCGCGTGACCTGATCGAGCAGCGGCTGGGTCTGGAGCACCTCCACCTGCGTCTCCACCGTCTGCTCCTGGCTGAGCGCCAAAAGGCCGCTGAGGGGATTTGTGGTGTCCACCGTGTTCAGGTTGTACGAGGGGCCGTCCACGAGCAGCTTGGCCTCGGCGTGGTAAACCGGCCGGGAGAACAGGGTGATGACGAGGCCAACCACGGTGATCAGCACAAACGCCTGCAGGATGATCAGGCGGCGGCGGCGCAGGATGGCGAGGTATTCCTGTAGGGAGAGGCCCGGGGCCAGGGAGTCGGTTTCCAATTCTTTGGTCATGGCAGGGTATTGCCTCCGGTCCGGGGGGCGAGGCGAAGCGCCGGGCGCGCGGCGGGGCGCGTCCGGCAGGCCTTGCGGGGAGACGTGCGAGGGCGGAGCGAGCCTGGCGAAGGGAAAAAGGGAAGGGCGACGCGGCGGGGAGCCGTCTTCAGTGCCGTGCAGTTGTGTCTCATCCGTAAGACCTCGCAGTCCCCTCCGGGGACGGTGTGACATTCGGGCGCGGCTTTCGCCGCCGGCGCGCGGACTCTTTATCCGGCGTCGCGCCCAGCAACCTTACCTAGCAAAAACCATGCCAAGTATCCATGTCAGGGCGGAAAGTTCGGGGAGATTTTTGCTGCGGGAGTGACTAGACCGCGCACGGGGTCGCCCGGGTAAAGACCGTCCCGCCGCAATAACCCGGCCCGTTCATCGGCGAGGGCGGCGACAAGGTTTTGCCGCTCAACCTCGGCTTCGGCGTAAACCTTCCTCCTCTGCGCCTCCGGCAACAGCCACCACTCTGGATGCTCCACCATCACCGGCGGCTTGCCGATGTCAGTCGGATGAAGCATGGAGGATCGCAGGCAATCCTGCGGATCATTGACGGACGCGCGCGGCACACCGGGCAATCGTCTCCGTCAGCCGTCGCCGGGACTCCTCCACAGACGGCGCACAGATGCTCAACAAATGACGGGTTCCGGTTTCCGCTTTGTGTTGAAGGCCGGGGACATCACGTAAGGCCGGGGACATCACGTATGGTACTCGGCGTTGATCTTGACGTAGTCGTAGGAGAAGTCGCAGGTCCAGACGGTGGCGGTCTCGCCGCCGGGCTGGTGGAAGTCCACCAGAATCTGGACCTCTTTGGTCCTCATGGCCTCGGAGACGGTGTAGCCGTTGAAGCCGGTGGGCATGCCGTCGCGGTAGACGGTCGTGCCGGCGAGGGCGATCTCGACGCGGGCGGGGTCGAAGGCGACGCCCGACCGTCCGGCGGCGGCCAGAATCCGGCCCCAGTTGGGGTCGTTGCCGAACAGGGCGGTCTTGACCAGGTTGGAGTTGGCGATGGTCTTGGCGACGGTCCGGGGGAAGCGGGCGCGGTCTTCGGGGCTGAGCTCCCGGCCCTGGGCGGCGTAGGCTTGGACCAAATTCTCCGGCGGGGCGACGTTCTGCACGGTGACTTCCACCAGCTTGGTCGCCCCCTCGCCGTCGCGGGCGATCTCTTTGGCCAAATCGCGCATCACGGCCTCGACGGTCTCCTCGAAAGCCGGGTAATCCGGCGAATCGGAGGTAAGGGGCTCGTTACCCCCGGCGCCGTTCGCCAGGAAGGGGACCATGTCGTTGGGGGAGGTGTCGCCGTCCACAGTGACGCGGTTGAAGGACCTGTCCGTCGCCCGGCGCAG
>JAFAZD010000052.1 GCA_019239955.1 Armatimonadota bacterium
GTGCTTGGTATGCGCCCCGGTCCAGTGCCGGGGTTGCTTCTGCGGGGCTGGCCTGTTGTGTTCTGTTGTGTTCACTCCCGCCCTCGATTATGGCACAGCGCCAGCGGCCTATCAAGGCGTCAGGAGGGCCACCCACCCGTCGGGTGGGTGGAGGCGGGCTTCAACCCCGCAATGAATTGCGGGGCGGCCTGCCCGCATCGGGGCAGCGCCTTGTTAGGCCGTCCGGCGGTACAGACCGGGATCATGGGTAACGCTTCAGACCGGGATCATCGGTAACAGTCTACCTTACAATGGGCATCATCTCTGTGGAGATGCGCCATGCCCTGGAAAGTGACTCAATCGATGGAACAACGCGCCAAGTTCGTCACCCTCCACCAGGAGGGGCTCTACGCTATGACATAACTCTGCGGCCGCTTCGACGTCAGCAAGAAGACCGGCTACAATTGGCTCGCCCGCTACGAGGAGAACTGACTGGAAGGGCTTCGGGACCACAGCCGCTCCGTCCCGCACGTCACGGCAGGGAATAGCCGGAGCAAGTCGGAGGAGGAAGTCGGAGGAGACACTCATGCCGAACACGCACGCGTATTGGGAGTGGGGACTGTACCCCGTCGCCTACCATGGCGTAGCGCCGCCGCGTTGACGCCCGACCCCGGGCATTCCGGACGGCGGGGCCGGATCGCGAGCTCGCTCCCTGCCGGACGGCGAAGGCACGCGTCGACTGTCCGGCCCGGCAGCACACGGGCCGGTCCCTCTTGACAGCCCCTCCCCCGCGTGGTAGAATGCCTCGTCCGTGGGACCGCCCGGCCTCGACAGGGCTCGGCGGGGGGGCGTCCCGTCCCGGCCGCGGCCTCCCGCCAACTTCCGGGCAGCTCTCGCTCAGCCGTACACCGCTCAGGAAAGGACAAACTGATGCCGCTGCAAGTCACCGCCAAGCGCCTGCGCGACCTCGTCCCCGTTGCCCTGTGGCTCATCTGTATCCCCGCCTTCTGCCAGCAGCCGTGCTGTCACACCCCGCCGGCCTCGCCCGCGTCTTCCCGCGAGCGCGCGATCCTTTTCGTGGACCTGGGCACGCTCCATCACCGCGTCTCCACCCATTTTCCCCAGGCCCAGCGCTTCTTCGACCAGGGCCTAACCCTCGTCTACGCCTTCAACTTCCCCGAGGCGTACCGCTCGTTCCGGCAGGCCGCCGCGCTGGACCCGCACCTAGCGATGGCCTACTGGGGCATGGCGCTGGCCCTCGGCCCCAACTACAACTCCCCGGCCGACCCCGACATCGAGAAGAACGCCTACCCCATGGCCCAGAAGGCGCTCGCCCTGCGGCGCTTCGCCACAGCCCAGGAGCGGGCGTACATTGACGCCCTCGACCGGCGGTTCTCCGCCGACCCGCAGGCCGACCTCAAGCAGCTCGACCGGGACTACGCGGGGGCCATGCGGCGCGTCGCCCAGGCGTACCCCGACGACCTCGACGCCGCCACCCTCTACGCCGAGAGCCTCATGGAGCTGCACCCGTGGCAGCTCTGGGACTCCCTCGGGAACCCGGCGGAGGGCACCACGGAGCTAGTGGCGGTGCTGGAGTCGGTGCTGCGCCGCGACCCCGACCACCTGGGGGCCAACCACTTCTACATCCACGCGGTGGAAGCCTCCCCACACCCCGAGTGGGCCCTGCCCAGCGCCGACCGGATCAGCGCCCTGGCCCCGGGGGCGGGCCACATCGTCCACATGCCCTCGCACATCTACATGCGCGTCGGCGACTACGAGTCGGCGGCCACCTGCAACGAGGCCGCCGTGGCCGTCGACCAGGCGTACTTCCGGCGCCAACCAGCCCGGGGCGAGTACCGCCTGTACCTGGCCCATAACCTGAACTTCTTGGCGGACGCCCGCGGCATGGAGGGGCGCTTCCAGGACGCCCTGGCCGCCGCGCGGGAGGCGGTTCGGGCGCGCAACCCGTCGCTGACGCAGACCCCAGCGCTCGACGCCCAGACGACCGCCCCCGGGCTCGAACTGGTCCGCTTCGGCCGCTGGGCGGACGTCCTGCGCCTGAAGGAGCCCGGCCGGAGTCAGCCGATCGCGCACGCGCTGTGGCACTACGCCGTGGGGGTCGCGTCCGCCGCGACGGGCCGGGCCGCGGAGGCCGACCGGCACTGCCAGGCCCTCGGCAGAGAGGCGTCCGCCGTCCCCGCGGCCGCGACGGTCGGCCTGAATACGGCGCGCGACATCCTAGGGCTGGCGCACACGGTGCTGTCCGCCCGGATCGCCCGGGCGCGCCGGGCCCCGGACGAGGAGATCGCCCTGCTGCAGAAGGCCGTGGCTCTGCAGGACGCGCTCGGTTACGATGAGCCGGCGGACTGGTACTATCCCGTGCGCGAGTCGCTGGGGGGCGCGCTGCTGCGGGCGCGCCGGTACGCGGAGGCGGAGCGCGTGTTCCGGGCGGACCTGGAGAAGAACCCGCGCAGCGGTCGCTCGCTGTACGGTCTGATGACGAGCCTTTCGGCGGCGGGCCGCGCCTCCGAGGCCGCTCTCGTGCGGGCGCAGTTCGCCCTGGCCTGGCGGCACGCAGACACGGCCCTGACGGTCAACGCCCTCTGAACTGTCAATGTCCTCTGAACTGTCAATGTCCTCTGACCCTGGCGGCCCGGCGCGCCCGCCTGACCGTGGTGAGGCTTTAGACCGTGGTGGGGCGGCCCTCTCGCGGCCCTGCGGAACACGGGCTTCAGCCCGGGCGAAGCAAGGCTGCTTTTCGCGGTAAGGCACTAAGTAGCCTGCTCAAGTAAGTGTTCAGTTCTGGCGCGGGCGTCTCGCAGCAATCCTGCCTTGCCCCGCAGGGCGGCGTCTACGGCCCGTTTCAGCTCCCCCAATAGGGCGTAACTGCGGCGTGTCAACTGGTGGTGCTTGACA
>JAFAZD010000059.1 GCA_019239955.1 Armatimonadota bacterium
CTCCTCGAGGCCGGCGATCATGCGCAGGGCGGTGGTCTTGCCGCAGCCGGAGGGTCCGACCAGGACCATGAACTCCTTGTCGCGGATGTCGAGGTTGAGGTCGTTGACGGCGACCACCTTGTCGAAGCGCTTGAAGACGTGACTGAGCGTCACTGAGGCCATTATTTGGGTTCCCTTACTTTGGTTTTGAAATTGCGGGGTCGGAACCACCCCAGCGGAACAAGTTCACGATGGAAAACTCAGCCCTTGACGGCGCCTGCGGTGAGTCCGGCGACGAACTCGCGCTGGAGCAGTACGAAGAGGACCACCACGGGCAGGACGCTCAAGAGCGTGCCGGCCATCAGCATCCCGTATTCCGTCTGGTAGAGGCCGACGAGCTGGTTCAGGCCGATCGGCAGCGTGAAGCGCTCCTCGTGGTGCAACACGATCTGCGGCCACAGGAAGTTGTTCCAGGCCCCCATGAAGCTGATCAGGCAGAACGCGCCGATCATGGGCCGCGAGACCGGCATCACGATGTCCCAGTAAATTCGGAACTCCGAGCAGCCATCAATACGCGCCGCCTGCAGCAGCTCGTCGGGAACCTGTAGGATGGACTGCCGGAACAAAAAAATGCCGAAGACGCTGACCGCGCCCGGCACGATCAGGCCGCTGTAGCGGTCCACCATCCCCATGTGAAACAAGAGATCGTACAGCGGGGCCATGGTCAGCTGCGCTGGCAGCAGCAGCGTCGACAGCATCAGCACCATCACGGCGTTCTTGCCCCGGAACTGGTACTTGGCCAGCGCGAAGCCCGCCAGCGATGAGAAGAACAGCTGGATCAGCACCGTCATGCTGGTGACGAAGACGCTGTTCAGCATGAAGCGCAGGAAGGGCGACTTGGTGAACAGGTCGTGGTAATCCACCCCCGTGAAGCGGTCCAGGGGCGGGAAGAACATATAGTGGAACATGTCATCCGCGCCCTTGGTCGTGGCCGCCACCAGCCACACGATGGGGGTCAGGGCGACGATCGCCGCGAGGAGCAGCAGCGCCGTGATGCCGACGCGGCTTACCAGCCCGGCCGTGCGGTAATTCATCAGTCGCCTCCCTTCCACGCCCCGGTCAGCCGCATCTGGAACAGGCTGACGATCAGCACACCGATCGCCAGCGTCCAGCCCACGGCCGACGCATACCCGAGATCTCCCGTGATGAAGCCGTTGTTGTAGAGATACATCACCACCGTGAGGCCCGCGTTGTTGGGGCCTGCGCTGTTGCCCAGCATGATGTACGGCAGCTCGAACAGCTGGAACGAGCCGATGGTGGCTGTCACCAGCACGAACACGGCCACCGGGCGGATGCCCGGCATCGTCACCGCCCAGAACTTCTGCCACGGGTTGGCCCCGTCCACGTCGGCGGCCTCATACTGCTCCGTGTCCACGGCCTGCAGGGCGGCCAAGAAGTAGATCATGTTGAAGCCGACGTACAGCCACAGGGACGTCAGCACGATGGCCGGCATGACCAGCGCCGGGTTGGACAGCCACTTGGTGTCCAGCGGGATGCCGAACAGCGCGTGCAGTACCCGATTCAGCAGGCCGTATTGCGGCACGAACAGCACCGAGAACAGGACTCCGACGAAGACCTGCCCTAGCAGGTTGGGCGAGAAGAAGGCCAGGCGCAGGAAGTCGCGGGCCTTGAGCCAGCGCTGGTTGAGCAGGATCGCCAGCCCCAGCGCCAGGGGCAGCTGCAAAAACACCGACCAGAACGTGTAGACCAGCGTGTTCCAGACCGCCGTGTGAAAGTCCGGGTCGCCGAACATGAACCGGAAGTTGTTCCAGCCGACGAACACCTGGCTCTTGGGGCCGTTCGTGGCGTAGAACGCCAGAACCAGGCTCCGCAGGATGGGCCAGAGGCCGAAGACGGCGAACAGCAGCAGGAACGGCGAGATGAACAGGTAGGGCGCGATCCGGTGCTGCAAGGAGTGCCAGGGACTGGTCTTCGGGTGCAGGCCGGGCTGCGTCGCGGGACGGCTGACAACGGTGTTGCTCAACGGCTACTCCTCCTAGTGCGAAAGGACTTCGTCCCGGGCGATCATGGCGCGGACTTGGTCGGCGCTCTTCTTGAGGCGGGCGCGGACGTAGTCCTCGAAGCGGGCGTCGCCGCGATCCACATAGCCCTGCGCGTTGTAAAAGCGCACGCAGTCCACGAGCGCCTGGCCGAGCTTGTCCGTGGCGGTCTGAATGACCGGGCTGGTGTAGTGCGCCGGGACATCATCTGCCAGACGCATGTACGTGTCGCCGAGCCGTTGCCCGCTCCAGTAGGTCCGGGGCTCGTGGATCACCGGCAGGTCCCACAGGGTCTTGACCGGCGGCAGGATGTTGGTGGCGCGGAACCGGATCACGGCCCCGGCCCGGTCTTCGGCGAGGAACGTGGCGAGTTGCCACGCGAGGTCCGGGACTTTGCAATGCTTGGTGATACCGACCATGGTGCCGCCCCAGGTGCTCGTGGGCCGCGCCCCCGGCGCGACGGCCGGCAGCGGCATCAGGGCCATCTTGCCGCTCACGTGGGCGACGTCGTTCTCAAAGTTCTTGGAGCGCCAGTCGGGGCAGATGTAGCACAGCAGGTAGCCGTCCTCCGCCGCCTTGGTCTCGGCCTGATTGAACAGGCCGACGCTGTTGGCGATCTTGTGCGGGCCCGTGACCAGAGGGACATACCAGCACATCGTCTGGACCGCCGTCTCATTATCCATGATGACGTCGCCGTTCGCGTCGAAGTAGCCGCCGCCGCGCTGGAACAGCATCGTCTCCAGCATGGTGGCGTCGCTGTCGTTCAGCTCGATCATGTAGCGCTGGCCCGGAATCGTCAGCTTGCGCCCGATCTGGATGAAGTCGTCCCAGGTCTTGATCTTCTCGGGGTCGATCCCCTCTTTCAGAAAGATGTCGCGTCGGTAGGCAAGCTGGACGGGGTGGACATCGTGCGGGAGGCCATAGATGCTGCCCCGGTTCGTGAAGGGGGCAAACCGGGCCTGGACCATCCGGTCCCACAGGCTGGGCGTTCCGTTGGGGCCGGGTGCGCGAACGCGCGATGTGATGTCCAGCAGGCCGATGTCCTTGGCCGGCCCCCGGAACAAGGCCCCCGCCTGGCCGATCTCCATCTCGAAGATGTCGGGGACATCCAAATTCGCCAGCATCGCCGACTGCATACGCGCGGCCAGGGCGTTGTTGGAGACCAGTTCCAGGTCCACCGTCACGCCGGGATGCGCCCGTTCGAACGCCGGCAGGCTCTGGATGTACGACTCGTAATGCGGTTTTGCAAAGGTCCAGTACGTCAGCGTGGCCGTGTGCTCCTGCGCGGGCTGGAGGGCCAGCCACAGGCCCGACAGGACCGCCAGGACGAGGATGCTCAAGGCCGCCTTGCCATATGGAAAAAAACGCATGGTTTTGCTACTCTACAAGCGTTGAACGGGAACATCTTCCCGCTCGGCACCCTGCCGGGCGTGACCATATTTCCGGCGTCCCGTAGGCCGGAGCAGAAGACAATCTGCGGGCGGGCCGGGGTCGCTTCCAGGTGCCCCGGCCCGCCCCCGAAAAGTAGTGGTGATGTGGATCAGGGCCCGCCGGCCCCTGGCGCGCCGGGAGCCGGAGGCGCCCCAGGCGTCGTCGCTGCTCCCGGATGCAGCTTCTGCCAATTCTGTTGGGCCTGTTGCGTCGACTGTGCCATACCACCCGGAGGGGGTGATCCCTTAAACTGCGCCTGCTCGTCAGATGACATGCTGGACTCGTTTGAATGACAGCCGCTCAGCATCGCGCTCAGCAGGCTGGCGCCAATCAGCCAGGGGATGGCGCTCAATCGTTGTTTCACTGTGTTCTTCTCCCGGAGACTCTCCGGCGGCCCGACACCGCGGTCCCGCCGGAGAGAAAGGTTGCGTTGTGGTAGTTGAGTTGTAAAAGGTGACGGGCGGGTAAGCGACACTCCGTACGATCAGCGAGTCGCATCCCACATGTTGTTCTGCGGCTGGTGCGTGGGATCCGGGTTCGTCTGGTAAGGGCGCATGGACTTGACGTGCCCGTCACAGAACAGGAAGTTCGCCATTTGGCTGTGGTGGGCCGAGACCGCGCCGTTCGCGCTGTTGATGTTGTACATGCCACTCTGGGCCTGCGGCTTGGTGCCGTTCGGGATCTCCTGGGGAGCGGTCCAATCCCAGTACGAGCCGTTGGTGAACACGCACCCGGGCCAATACGCCGACCCGTTCCCGGCACCGCCCTGAGCGACAGAATCGGTGTTGAACTTCTCCGCCACCAGGACGGTCCCCGCCGGCTGGGTGACGCCGGCCAGGTTGCGCGTATTGTTCGTGATCCACGACTGGGCCACGCCCATGACGCCGATCATGGTGTTGGCATTGTTGACCCAGCCGATGTTGCCATTGCTCGCGTAGGAGACAGCGACGCCCATCCAGCTGTAACCCGACTCGAAACTCGTGTTGCTGTCATCGGGGCAGCGGAAGACGCCGTAGCTCTTGACGTAGGGCTGAACAGCCAGCGGCCAGGAATTGTTCCAGTTGGTGTCAGTCCCCTGCGGGTACATCTCGTCGTTGTCCTGGGTGTACTGTGTGATTGCCAGCCCGAGCTGCTTCTCGTTGGAGGCGCAGGAGATCTGGCGGGCCTTCTCGCGGGCCTGCGCGAAGACGGGGAAGAGTATCGCCGCGAGGATCGCGATAATCGCGATGACAACGAGCAGTTCAATCAGCGTAAAGCCTTTTCGAGTGTTCATGGGTTCCTTCTTTCGAGTCCAACGGACACGGACTTGAGTCTGAGAGCCGAAAGTGGGCAGGATCAGGTCATCCTACCCGAAGGGGCGGCGCTGTGACGGATGACGAGCCGAGCGGGCGGCAGGGCGACCCGACATTCTTCGGCCGGATCGCCACTCATCAGCCGTAGTAGGGCGCGCACCGCCTCGCGCCCGTTCTCTTCGAGGCCGGCGTCAACGCTCGTTAGCAGGCTTTCGCCGTTCACATCCCGCGAAGAATTGTCCACCCCGACAATCGAAAAGTCCTGCGGGACGCGCAGGCCGCGCCGCCAGGCGGCGGCGATGAGGTCGCGCGCCTGCGCGTCATTCGCGCAGAATGCGGCCGTCGGGGGGTGTGCCAGCGCCAGCCAGCCGTCCAGCATGTCCGGCGCCTGGGGGGCGGACCAGGCCTGTGCATAGGAGACGAGCGCCGGATCGAAGGCCCCGCGCCGGCCCATCCACTCCATGTAGCCATCCAGTCGCTGGACCCCGACATCATCGCACCACCGGGCCGTCACGGTGGCCGGCGCCACGTTCCTGGGAGCACGCGCCCCGGCGGGGCCCGCGATGTGGGCAATCCGGCGGTGTCCAAGTGCCCACAGGTGCGACAGCGCCAGGTCGGCGGTCCGACCTTCGTCCGTACAGACGGCGCCACAACCGTCAGGTAGGTCCAGGGAGCGTGCCAACAGGACGGTCGGCATCCCCGCCGCGGCGAGCCGGAGCGCGCGGACATTGCCCTGATCCTGAAGCAGCATCGCGTCAACCCGCCCGTCCAGGAACGCATCACAACTTGTCCCCTTGCGCACCGCCAGCGGGAAGTGCAACAGCGCATAGTTCTCCCGGTCAGCCTGGTACATAATTCCACGCCAGAGTTGTTCAAAAAAAGAACTCCCGTAAGCGAGGTCAGCGTCCAGTGGGTTCGGCAGACAGACACCGAAGGTCATCGAGGCCTTGCGGCGCAGCCCCCGCGTCAGCGAGCTGGGCGTGTAGTGCAGGTCGGCGACCGCCGCCCGGATGCGGGCGGCGGTGTCGGGCGAGCAGACGCCCTCACGGCCGCTGACGAAGAGGGAGATGGTGGTCGTGGACACCCCGGCCCGCGCCGCCACCTCCTTGATCGTCGATTTTTGGTATCGGAGACGGGGCATTCGCTTCCTACATCACATCCATAAAGCAATTCAGCAAAACAATTTACCAAACCAAGTATATCAGCAAAGCGGGAACATGTCAAGCACTATTTTTCGTCTTGTGTTACTGCTCAGTGAATCTGTCCGGGTTAATTGCTCAGTGCGCCGTCGCCGCCGCGCTGGCCGTCTACCGGCGGGGCGAGCGCCGGGCGCCGGGCGCCGACCCGCGCCGGGACCTGGCGGCCCTGGACCGGGCTCTCGCCGAAGTGCAGGCGGAGGAGGCAACCGCCGTGCAGGCGCAGATCGTCGGGATCGTGCGCGGCGTGTCGGCGGACGCCACCGCCGCCGCGTTCGCCGGCATCGTCGCCCGCCGGCAGGACCTGGAAGAGCGGCGGGCGGCGCTGGCCGCGACCCTGTCACGGGCGGGCGACCGGAAGGCCGGGGGCGCGTCGCCCCGAAGGCGCTTGTGAGCCGGGCGCTGGAGGACGCCCTGACCGCCCTCACGAGCGGGGACGTGATCGGCCCGGAGAAAAGGATATTACTGGGGACGATCGTGGGGAGGGTGATCCCGCACAGGGAGGGGGCGGATGTGGTCTTCGCCCCCGGCCTCCCGGGAAAGGCCGGGGGCGAAGACGTCGCGGACGCGGCGGGAAGCCGGCACACTTTTCACACGACTTGCGTGGTCTGTCAGGTTCGCATGGACGTCTGTACGCTCCTGCTCAACGAGAGGCGGTCTTGCTGACCCCCGGCGGTACGGGTGTGGAGCGCCAAACCCGGGACAGTCCCGGCCGTCTCCGTGAGTTTCAGGATTCCCCATAGCCGTGTCACGCTCCGGTCCTCGTAAGAGGTCTTCGCTTGGGCCATGGAGGTTGCTGCCGGCGCACGGCGGCCCATTGTGGTCTGCCCCAGTAATACGCCGCCATGAGGCACGTTCTGCCGGCGGCACTGATGGGTCGTTCATGAGCCACCGAGCGGAGGCGTCTCACCAGCGAAGGCGCGGGCCTCTATGACCTGAGTAGCCCCGGCCATGCAAAAGGCGTTTCTGGCGGCTCCTCCTGGCGGTTGGCAGAGGAGGAACCGGGGCGGCCGTCGAATAGACAGCGCAGACCAAGGACGGGCATCCGGCAGACACGGCAGTGGGCCATCGTATTCTCAGGACAGCCATGTTCCGAGATCGCATTGACCATCTATTGACCATCTTCTGAGGGGACTGAGGCCAACATGATCCGAGTGACCGTATGGAATGAATTCGTCCACGAACGACACAACGCCGCGGTGGCGGCGATCTACCCCGACGGCATCCACAACACCATCGCCGCCTTCCTACGCCCGCACGTCGACCTGGACGTGCGGACGGCGACCCTCGACGAGCCGGACCATGGGCTGAGCGAGGCAGTCTGCCGCGACACCGACGTGCTGCTCTGGTGGGGCCACGCCGCCCACGACCGGGTGGAGGACGCCGTCGTCGCCCGCGTCCACCGGCGGATCCTCGAAGGGATGGGACTGGTCGCCCTGCACTCCGCCCACGTCTCCAAGATCTTCACGCGGGTGCTGGGCACCAGCGGTGTGCTGATCTGGCGGGAGGCGGGCGAGCGGGAGCGGGTCTGGGTGACCAACCCCGGCCACCCCATCGCCGCCGGCCTGGGCGACTGCATCGAGATCGAGCACTCGGAGATGTACGGCGAGCCGTTCGGCATCCCGCCGCCCGAGGAGCAGGTATTCATCTCGTGGTACGAGGGCGGCGAGGTATTCCGCGGCGGCAACTGCTGGCGGCGCGGCAACGGCAAGATCTTCTACTTCAGCCCGGGTCACGAGACCTATCCGATTTATCATCATCCGCAGGTGCAGCAGGTCATCACCAACGCCGTGCGCTGGGCGCAGCCGCAGGGACACTGGCCTAACGGCTTCCGCAACGTCCTGCCCGAGCAGGCGCACGAGAAGATCGTTGCCACCGGCCCCAGCGTCCACGGCCCCGGCGGCACGCTGGTCGGCCGGGGTAAGGCAGACGCATGACGAAGCCCCGTCGGCCAGGAACGTCGGCGTGGCGGGGCATGATGCCCACTCTTGAGAGCGGCCACCTGCGCTTTCGGCTGATCGGGGACGATCCGCCCCTCGCGGAACTGACCGACCTGACGTCCGGCGCCGTCTGGGGGCCGGTCCCTCCGTTCACCCTGGACGTCTACTCCGTCGCGCTCCGCAGGACCGAGGACCGCAGTGACGGCGTTTACGCCGTGACGCCCGGCGACGGCTGGATCGAGGTGACGCAGACCGTGGACGACGTGCTGTTCAGCGCTGAGGCGACCGTCCGCTTCACCCTCGAGGCGGGGGATCTTGTGGCGCGAGGCGTCGCTCACGGCGCAACTCATATTCGGTCGCGGCGGGCTGACCGGCTTGACGTCCGGGCACAGTAACCTCCTCAGCGACGGACAGTTTGGCGTCGAGAAAGTCCTCTTCACGCGGCCCGATGGGACCGCCGTGGGACGGAGCGTGGGAAACGGCGCGCTGTCGGTCGATGTCCACAGCCGCCGCGTCACCCGCACCTACCCTTGAGGCGTCGTCAGCTGCGTGTACACGCCGGTTCGCGGCCGAGTCAACTTCGACATCGCCATCACGAACCGCTCCGGCGACGTCCTCAGCGGCGTTCTCGTGCGGGTGCTCACGCTGAAGTTCCCGGGCGGGGTCACCGCGTCTGAGGACGATGTCCGGGCGGGATCCAATGTGGACAGCCCGACCGTCGTCGGGGGCCAGTACGGGAACGGCACGCTGGCCGTTGCCAACGACGACGTGGCCCGCCCCCTCTACGTCGGCCTGCCGAGCGGGGACCCGAAGAAGCCGGGCGCCGTATTTCCTCTGCTGGCGGCGACCTACCGGGACGACGTCTTCCCACGGCCCTGGGTGGCCGCGCCGCCGATCAGCCGCCCGGTCTACCCCGGCGAGACCGACCCCCTGCACCTCTCGCTGCGCGCCGGCCCACCGCGGCCGGTGCCCGATGACCTCGCCGCGGACGTTTACCGCCGGTATGCCGCGGCGTTCCCGTTCCGTCTCTCCTGGCAGGATCGCCGTCCGATCGGCTATCTGAATCTCTGTACGACCGTGCCGCACCCCGCCAGCGGAAAGAACCCACGCGGGTGGTTCAACAACGACCCGACGGTGGACGTCACGACGCCGGAGGGCCGGCAGAGCCCTCAGGCACGCCTGCTCGACCTGGCGGACCGGAGCATCCCCCTGCTGAAGGCGACGAACGCCCAGGGCGTGATCATCTGGGACATCGAGGGGCAGGAATATCCGCACGCCATGAGCTACGTGGGCGACCCGCGCCACCTGCCGGCGGAGGTGGACCCGGTCGCGGACCGCTTCTTCCAGAAGTTCCGGGACGCCGGCCTGCGCGTCGGCGTCTGCCTGCGGCCGCAGAAGCCGATGAAGACCCTCTACGCCGACGTCCCCGAGCAGGTGCAGGTGGCCGATAACCTTTACAACCTGAACGACAAGATCGCCTACGCCAAGAAGCGCTGGGGGTGTACGCTGTTCTACGTGGACTCGAACGTGCATTTCGACCCGGGGCCAGCCCCAGTGACGGCAATGCCTACGAACTGCTCCCCGCCCGACTGTTCCAGGACGCGGCGGCGGCGAACCCGGACGTGCTGCTCATTCCGGAGCAGCAGACGACGCTCTACTACGCCTACGCCCCGCCCTATGATGAGCTTCGGCAGGGGGCGCGGCGACGCCGGAGGCCGTGCGCCGCGTCTACCCGGGCGCCTTTACCGTGATCTCAGTCGCCACCGACACGTCCGGCGGCCCGCTGGACACGCGCCGCGCGGAACTGATCGCCTCGGTACGACGCGGCGACATCCTCCTGTTCCGAGCGTGGTACCGGGCTCCGGAGATGGTGCCGGTGCAGGAAATATACAAGGCTGCCGGCCGCTGAGACTGAAAATGCCCATCGAATCTGTCCCGGTCGATACGGCGCCCTGTGTGCCGATCCGCTCCCGGCCCCGGCGCAATCTGGGGGCACTTCTGTGGCTGTGGCTCGCGGGCCTGCTGCTGTCGGGCGAATCCCTCGCCGATCCGCCGGCCACCGGCAGTAACGTCGGGCGCCCGGCCGCCGCCTGGGCCGACCCGTCGTACGGCCAGTGGCACTCCTGCGTGATCGGGGGCGGGGGCTATCTGCTCAATACCGTGATCTGCCCCTCCGACCCTAGAGCCTGTTACGGACTTTATGTCAGCAAGGGCTTGCAATTACATTTAACAAGTGTCAGTCAGCCCGCCTGGGCGTGAGGGCGAGGGCCTTCCCCTGCAGCCATGGTGTCCATATCTTGCTGCCAGGCCCTCACAAGCCCTAAACAGGCCCAAGAGTGCGTAACAGGCTCTAGAGGTGGACCGGGAGCGGTACGGGGAGGCCATCGGCACGGACGGCCCCGCCCAGGTCATTGAGATGGTCCTGGCCGACGTGGAGACGGAAATCCATGGGCCGCATGGGCAAGTGCGGGAGTAACGGTGCGCTCCATGCGGCGGGCGCGTAAAAGGGACAAGAAAGACGCCAGACCATGAACAGTCCCGAAACTGGGTTCGTGAGAGAGGCCAAGGAGGAGATCGCCAGGCGGGCCCGCGAAGGGTCCCTTGTCATGCCGACCGACGCGGTCTCATCCCTTCGGCTACTAGTCGAGTTCTTCTTCCTGGCTCTTTACCGTAGTCATGGGGTCAACGATTTCCGTGGGAAGGTCGAGGTCGAGCCGAAGTCGTTCGCCGAGGTAATGATAATGATTGCTTTTGCCGATTGGATGAGGCCGAGCAGCCACTGGCCGTTCACGCAGGAGCAGATGCGGTCCGGTCTCGCGGCGGCCGGTCTCAGAGGCGACCTCTTGGACGCCTATAACTTTGACGCCTTTAACGAGGATACGGCGCTCCTAATCGGCGCAGGCAAGTACGAGTACAAGTGGGTGCAATTTAATCCGAGGCCGGACCAGCTTTGGCTGACGGAGTCCCCGCAGGCGAGAGCAACCGCGACCATTTCAGGAGGTGATCAGTCATTCTCCACCGAGATCGCGGTCCTCTACGACGGCAGCCGGCTCGAGACGACGACAAGCACGAACGCCGGGGAAACAACCGTCGAGCGGTCAGTGAGCCTGCGACACCCGTACAGGTCGAACAAAGAGCAGGAGGAGCTGGCCGCCGGCAGGGTCTTCATCAGCGCCTACAATGCGGCTTCGGGAACGAACTACACCGTCTGGAAGAGTCCCCGCGAGAGGGACAGTGTTGACCTGCTCGCCGGCCCCCGATCCTGGCGGAAACCCACCCCGCTACGGATACAGGTCTGCACCTGTAACCCTGAGAATGCACGCCGATTGATGAACAAGCAATCGTCATACTTCGACAAAGCTGACCCGAATGCCATCCGCTCGGAATTGCTGGGCGCGGTGCGGGCTAAAGCGGAAAAATACCCCGTGGCGGAGCGCCGCCGGCTCATCCTGCTCATTGATGGCGGCTGGATTTCCCCCGACCAGGGAGCGATAGAAACCATCATGGCGGATTACATCGGTGAACTCCGGGCCACCGAGTTTCAGGAGATATGGTACGCCTCACATCTTTCCGGTAAGGCATTCCCATTAATTAGAAACGGCGTGGAGGCGCAGGGAGATAACAATGGGGACCAGCAGTGAGGCGTCGGGAGCGCGGGGCGCGGTGCTCTACACCCGCGTCAGCACGGGCGAGCAGGCCGAGCACGGGACCAGCCTGGACAGCCAGCGGGAGGCGTGTCTGCGGGAGGCGCTGCGGCTTGGCCTGCCGGTGGTGGCCGTGTGCGAGGACGCGGGCGTGTCCGGGGCCATGTACGAGACGCGCCCCGGCATCATGGAGGTCCTGCGGCTCATCGAGGGCGGGGCGGCCTCCGCGCTGATCGTCACCAAGATTGACCGCATCGGCCGCAGCGCCCGCGTGATCCTGGACATCGCCGACCGGGTGGAGCGGGCCGGGGGCGAACTCGTCACCCGCGACGTGCCGCTGGACCGCTCGCCGATGGGCCGCATGATGCGGACCATGCTGGCGGGCATGGCGGAGATGGAGCGGGAGGCCATCCGGGAGCGCATGGCGGGGGGCAAGCGCAGCCGGGCCGAGCAGGGCCAGCAGCCCCAGCGCAGCCGCCCGCCCTACGGCTACCACGTCGTCACCAACGCGGAGGTGGACGCCGGCCTGCACCCGCCGGCCATGCGGGGCCGCTACGTCGTGGACGAGGGCAAGGCCGCCATCGCCCGGCGCATCTTCGCCGACTACCTGCGCGGCCTCACCCTCTCGCGCATCGCCCGGACCCTCAACCGCGAGGGCGTCCCGCCGCCGGGCGACGGGCGCGGCTGGCACCCGGCGACGGTGAACGTCATCCTCACGAACCCGGCCTACAAGGGGGAGCCGGTCAGCGGGCGGCAGAAGTGCCTCACGGACAACTCGCGCATCGGCCAGCGCCACAAACTCACCGGCGTCCCCCTCACCACGCCGGACGTGCGCGTGCCCGCGCCCCCGGAGCAGCGCCTCACCCTGTCCGCGCCGGCCCTGGTCAGCGCCGAGGACTGGGAGGCCGTGCAGCGGCGCATGGCGCAGAACCGGCAGGCGCTGAACGGGGACCCCCGCCGGGCGCTGATGCTCTCCGGCATGACGGTCTGCCCCCATTGCGGGGGCAAGGCCGTGCTCAAGTACCAGAACGCCAACGGCAAGTGATACACCTACCTGATTTGCGCGACGTGGCGCAAGGCGAAGACGCTCACCGGGGAGGCCGCCTGCCGGGGCGACCTGTACCCGCTGGTCCTGATGGAGCAGAGCACCGCGAGCGTGGTGCGGCGGGCGTTCGAGCACCCCGAGGGCCTGGCCGCCGCCGAGTGGGTGTATGCCCCGCCCCAGGAGCCACAGGACCCCGCCGCCCTGCGCCAAGAGCTGGCCGCCCTGGACGCGGCGCTCCGGCGCCTGGCCGAGTAGGAGCAGGCGGCGGTCAAGGCCCAGATCGCGGGCATCATGGCCGGCGCGTCCCCGAACGCCTACGCGGAGGCGTTCGCCCAGGTCGCCGCCCGGCGCAAGGACCTGGAGAACCGCCGGGGCGAGCTGAAGGCCCTGCTGGGGGCGGGCACGGCGGGGCCGGGGGCGCGGCCCCAGGCCGTCGGAGAGGCCGTGCGGCGGGCGCTGGAGGACGTGTACCAGGTGCTCACCGCCCCGGAGGTGCCGGGCGTGGTCAAGCGCGACGCGCTGCTGCCCGTGGTGGAGCGGGTGGTCTGCCACAAGGACGGCGTGGAGGTCGTCTTCGCCCCCGGCCTGTTCGAGTCTGAGGATGCCGAGGCAGGGGCCGGGGGCGGTGACATAACCGACTACACGACCTGCATGGGCATGAGGACGCAGAGGTAGTCGGCGTCGTCGGTGGGGCGGACGAGGCCGGGGCGCAAAGGCTCGGTCAGCTCGATGTGCAGGCCCTCACTGTCCAGCACGTTCAGAACGTCCGAGAGGTACTTGGCGTTGAAGGCGATCTCCACGGGGCTGTTGTCCCCCTCGCGGGCCATCTCGACCTCCTCGTAGGCGTTGCCGACGCTGCCCGACTCGGCGGTGATAGTCAGCCGGTCGCCGTCATCGGTGGAGCGCAGGACGACCCGGTTGGCCGAGTCACGCGCGACGATGGCGGCGCGCTTGACGGCCTGCACGAACGGCTCGCGCTCGATGGTCAGTGTCTTGGTCGCCTGCGCCGGGATGACGCGCTCGTAGTTGGGGAACTGGCCGTCAATCAGGCGCGAGATCAGCATGGTCTTGCTGCCGGAGGGGATCAGCTCGTCGGCCTGCTTGGTCATGTGCTCGATCTGGAACTGGATCTGGTTGCCGGAGAGGGTGACGACGGCGTCGCCGTCCTCGCTGCCCAGAATCCGCAGCAGCTCGTTCATGGCGCGGGCCGGGACGATGGCGCTGGCCGACCCGGAGCCGTCCTTGACGGGGCAGTCCCGCACGGCCAGGCGGTGCGTGTCCGTGGCGACCAGACGCAGGGAGTCGCCCTGGAAGACGACCAACACGCCGGTCAGGATGGCACGGGTCTCGTCGGAGGAGGTGGCGAACAGGGTCTGCTTGATCGCCTCGCGCAGCGTCGCCCGGTCCACCACGAAGCGCGACTCCTCCTTGACCTGTGGCAGCAGCGGGAACTCGTCGGCGCTCAGACCCAGCAGCTTGTAGTTGGCTCTGTTGCAGCGCAGCCGCAGGGCGTGGGTGTCGTCCTCCAGCGAGAACTCCACGTCGGCGTCGGGCATGGCGGCCAGCAGCTCGGTGAAGTTGCGGGCCGGCGCGGTCGCCGCGCCCTCGCCCTTGATGGCGGCCCCGGCGAGGGTGTGCTCCATCCACATCTCCAGGTCGGTCGCCATCAGCGAGACCTTGCCGCCCTGGGCGGCGATACGGACGTGGGTGAGGATGGGCAGGCTTGAGCGAGTGGCGACGGCCTTGCCGACGGTCTGGATTCCCTCAAAAAGTTCCTTGCGGGGGCTGACGGCCTTCAGGCCCTCCGCGGCGGCGGTTTTGGTTGCCATGATTGATGATGTCTCCGTGTGTGGTTATTTGATTGCGAGAAAGGGCTGCGCGGCGGTGTGCTCGCGCAGCAGGGTGTCTAAAAGGCGCTCCGTGAACCAGCCGTCGGGGCGCTCGGCGGGCGCGGCTCGCAGGCGGTTCAGGGCGGCGCGCAGGCTCTCGGCGTCGCGGGCGGCGTCGGGGTGAGCGACCAGGTAGGTCTCAACGTGCGCCCAAAGCGCGCCGGGAAGCTCGTCCGCGATGTACAGGTCAACAAGCTCGTTCCATTCCTCTTCGGTCATGTTACCTCGCTCTCTTCAAGAAAGTCTGCCAATTCTTCACACCTGTTGGGAATCCCATACAGCCCTCTCAACGCGCGAAGCGGGTCCGAGCGCCAATGAGGGATGACGTTGCCCCAGATTTTGTACAGCCGGCAGAACTCTCGGAGTATCCGTTCCTGTGGGCGGCTCAAGCTGCCCCTTGGAACCCTGTGGTGAGCCTTTTTTTCGTCTCGCGTGAGCGGCTTGAAGTTGTGCTTCAAGAGTGCGCGCGTGATCGCATAATCCGACACAGTACCGGGGGCCTGACTGAGCAGCGTCAGGAGAAGATCATTTGCCTTGTCTTTCTCCAAATGATACAGTGCATCACAGGCAAGTTCGTCAGCCCTGTCAAGGCCCCACGCGGTAAATGTGAACGACTTGTTGGCAGCCTCGCTCTCCCGGATGGCTTCCCTGAGTTTGGCAACGACTTCCTGATCCGTCTCAAGACGGGCCAATATCATCGCGGAGATGACACTGCTGACGGGCCGGCCTGAGCGCAACGCCATCCACAGGCCGGAGACCAAATCCGGGTCCTCGGAGCCAACCACACTCAAGGCCATCAACAGGCTTGCCGTTGCGTTGTCATTCACCTCAGAGGCCAAGCGCTCCTTGATGTGCGTAATGGCCTGTACCGCCTTGTTTGGTAGACTGGCGAGGAGGCGGGCCGCCGCCACTCGAATCTCGGGCCGGTCGTGATTCAATAGGGCGAGGTACTCTGGGAGGCCCTCCTCTAAAACGTGGCGGGCGCGGCTGACCCACTCATACTTCGCGGCGGCGACTTCGTAAACCCCAAAGTCGCCGTTGCCAGGCTCAATCCACTTCCGCAGCAAGTCAGCCGAGTAAAAGTCGAACAAGGCCCCTGCGAAATCCGCCAGCAGTAGCAGAAGCCATTCGCGGCCGCTGACATCCTCGTACCCAACCAACTCGCGCACGAACGGGATCGTATCCGCGGACACATTGTAAATGTTATACGTCTGGTGACAGATGCTGACAGTCAGTCTCTCTGCCGCATCCTGCGCGGTCATCTCTCCTGAAGCCACGGCCCGAAGTGTCTCCGGTACGTCATCCGCCGGGCCGTAAGCGTGCCCAAGTCTGCGCCAATCAATTTGGTCCAGTCCTTGCAGCATGGCGGCTACTCCTCTGGGATGAGCAGGGCGTCGCGCAGGGCGCGGCGGGCGCGGGCGCGCAGGCTCTTGGTCGCCGACGGGGTGCGGCCCAGGATCTTGGCCGCCTCGGCGTCGGTCAGGCCCTGTAGGTCACAGAGCGTCAGCACCAGCCTGTGGTCGTCGGACAGGGAGGCCAGGGCTTCGTCCAACTCTGAGGCAGGGCCGGGGGCGGGGGCGAAGAGCACCCAGTCGCCTCCGCTGGCCTCGCGCAACCCCGTCAGCGACAGCGTCGGCAGGCGGGGCTGGCGCAGGTGCTCCAGGCAGACCCGGCGGGCGATTCCCAGCAGCCACGTCTTGAAGCGCGACTCGCCCCGGAAGCTGCCGGCGCGCAGGGCGCGCCCCGCCCGCAGCCAGGTCTCCGAGACCGCCTCCTCGGCGTCCTCGCGGGCGGCGACGAAGCGGCGGGCGAAGGCATACGTGCCGGCGACGTGCCGCCGGAACAGCGTCTCCAATGCCCCCGCGTCACCGTCGGCCTGGTAGCGGCCCGCCAGCGCCTCGTCGTCCTCCCACTCGGCCATGTTTAAGAGTATGTGTGAAAATTCGGCGGAAAGGTGTCGCGGCCGACCAGATTTTTCCAGGAACTTTTGCGGGCGCTTGGACGCTAGGCAGAGTATCTCAGCATCTCTCAGAGAGGAAATCCATGAAGAAAACGTTCCTGCGCCTCATCGCCGCGGCCGGCCTCGCCGCCCTGTTCGCCACGCCCGCCGCACTTGGCCCCTCCTCCGCGTTTGCCGCGCCCCCCACCGCCGCGACGCCCGGCACTGCCCCCGGCCCGGCGATCCACGTCAAGGGCTACACCCGCAAGACCAAGACGGGCAAGGTCATCACCGTCAAAGGCTACAACCGCACGAAGAACGCCCGCAAGCCCAAGATGGTCGGCGTCAAGGGCTACACCCGCACCACGAAGAGCGGCAAGGTCATCACCGTCAAGGGCTACAGCCGCAAAGCGCCCGCCAAGGGGATGAAGACAACGAAGCCGTAACACCATCTCACGTCAACATAGAGGCCGCCGGGCCAGGACGACACGGCCGATGCCGCCGAGGTCGTCCTGCACGGCGGCCTGTTCATATCCGGTAGCCCGCGCATGATGGGCGACCGCCCCGGCCTGCCCCTGCCCGACTTCCAGCAGCAGCCAGCCGCCGGGCCTCAAAAAGCGCAGTGCCTCGTCCAGCAGGAGGCGGTGGAGGCGCGTCCCGTCCGGGCCGGTCGCGCCGGGCTCTCCGGTGAGGGCGAGGGCGGGTTCATAGTCGCGCACTTCGGGCTGCAACTGGGGCAGCTCGGCCTCGGTGACGTAGGGCGGG
>JAFAZD010000224.1 GCA_019239955.1 Armatimonadota bacterium
GACCGGCTGGCAAGACTACAAATCAAGTAGAGCAAGGAGACACAATCCTCCTTAAGAGAGGCCGGTTCACTGTCTTGACAAATGGGACCACCTTAGTAGGGGTTGCTGTCCGAGTTGTGGGCGAAGGCGGCGTAGACCACGCCGCCCAGCAGCAGCAGGCCCGGCCGGTCGTTGGCATGGAACCGATTGTAACTGGCAGGGCCGTCGAAGGAGACCACTCCGTTCACGCTGCCATCCCCCGTCCCCGGCACCGAGGCGTGAACCTCAATGGAGCCTTTCTGGGCGCCCGACGTGATGTCGAAAGCGCGCAGGTAGGTCAGCCCGGTGTCATCGTTGCCGGTCTTGGTCAGCACGTACATCGTGCCGGTGCCGGGGTCAATGACGGGCGTGGCGGTGGTGTAGGTCGCAGAATTCGGGAGCGGCGTGTGCCAGAGTTGCGCGCCCGTGTCGGCGTCGAAGGCCCAGACGCTGCACGGCGAATTGTCCGTGTTGTTGGACGTGTAGGCGTAGACGACATTGTGCGTCGCGCCGTTGATCGTGACGGCGGGGGCGTAGAGCACCTGGCCGTTGACGTTGGCGTCCAGGCCGAGGGTGAACAGCTTGCCGAAGGAGCCGACGTTGACGTTGGACGGCGTCAGCGTTGCCTCGGCGGTGTTGGTGCCGGTGCGGGCGTTGTCGTTGTTCTGGGTGAGCACGGCGGCCTGCGCCGGTGCGGGGCGCGGGGAAGCCAAGCATAGGCAGGACAGGGCCAGGCTCAGGGACCACAAGATAAGGCGAAGCCTTGGACGGGGGAGAGGGTACGGCATCGGGGTACTTCCTTACCAGCGGGCGTCAACGCGGGCGGGCCGGACCCGCCCGCGTTGTCCGCCTGCACGGTCATGTTTCGCCGCCGGCGATTGATTCTCCTGCCGCTCTGGGGCGAGCGTTTTGGCTTGGCGGCGGGTATAATTTCCAAGCAGGTTCCTTTAGAAAGGCCCACGACCATCGCACGCCCGCTCTCGCCGATTACCTACTTCCGGCGCAACCCCGGACGCACCTTCCCTCTCGCCTTCGTGATCGTCCTCTCCGTCTTCCTGATCGCCGCCGTCGTCACCATTGTCAACTCCATTGACCTGACGGTGCTGACCATCTACAACTACACCAAGATCTTCACGCCGGTCATCCCGCGCTCGCTGGCGCTGCACGTGGACCCGAAAATCCAGGCCGCGATCCGCAGGCGGCCCGACGTGGACCGCATCGTCGAGACCAGCGGCTTCTTCTTCAACGTCAATACCGTGTTCGGCCAGGTGCCCTTCGTCTGCTTCAGCGTCACCAACGAGCAGCGGGATTATCTGCTGCGCCGGGCCGGCGACTCGCTGGCCGAGGGCCGGATGCCCGCCCCGGGCGCGCCGGAGGCCGTCATCTCGGAGGGGCTGGCCCGCAACAAGAAGCTGACGCTCGGCGGCCTGCTCGCCGACCCCACGGACACCGGCACGCTGATCCCCGCGCCGACCAAGATTCGGCTGGTCGGCATCCTCAAGGGCCGGACCTGGATGGCGTTCACCTCTCATGAGTTCGCCGAGAAGTACCTGTCCTACGTGCCGCAGTCCCTGCTGGTCACGACCAAAGACACCGAGGGCCAGACCAGGCTTGGCGACGAGCTGTTGAACACGCTGGACAAGAAGAAAGTGACGGTGTTCGCCTACAACAACCTGGTCAGGACGCTGCGGACGCAGTTGGCCTCGATGTACCTGATCATGCACCTGGTCAACGGCATGGTGATCCTGGTGGTCTCGCTGATGGCGGGGATGCTGTCCAACATCTACTTCACGCAGCGGATCAGCGAGTTTGCGGTGCTGGCGGCCATCGGCCTGCGGCGCGTTACGCTGGTGCTGCACGGCGTCTCCGAGACGGCCATCCTGACCGGCCTCGGCTGGGTGACCGGGGTGCTGGTGACGTGGGCGGCGATGTCGGCGATGCAGGGGACCGTGTTCGAGCCGCGCGGGATGCTGATTGACCCGCGCGACCCCGGGGCGACGCTCAACACGCTGCCCATCCCGGTCTGCATCACTCTGTTCGCCGTCGCCACCATCGCCACCCGCCTGGCGCAGCTCGACCCGGTAACGATCATTGAAAGGCGCTGATCGTGTCCCAATCCCTGCTTTCCACCGACAACATCTCCCTGGTCTACCATGACGGCGAGCGGCGCACCTACGCCCTGCGCGACGTCAGCATTGAGATTCCCGACCGGCAGTTCGTGGGCATCATGGGGCCTTCGGGGTCGGGCAAGTCGTCTTTGCTCTACGTCCTGAGCGGCCTCAAGCGTCCCACCGCCGGGGACGTGCGCCTGGGCGACTACGGCTACGCCGCTCATAATGACCACGCGCTGATTGATCTGCGCCGCCGCCGCTTCGGCTTCGTCTTCCAGCAGCCCTACCTGCTGACCTGGCAGACGGCGATGGAGAACGTCCTGATGGGCGCGCCGGTCTTGGACGCCGCCGCCCGCCGCCGCGCCGGGGAGTATTTCGAGCAGCTGGGCATCGCCCCCCTCCAGGACAAGCTGCCCTCCCAGATTTCCGGCGGCGAGAAGCAGCGCGTCTGCGTCGCCCGCGCCATGATGAACGACCCCGACGTGATCTTCGCCGACGAGCCGACCGCCTCCCTGGATCACGCCAACGGCCACCTGGTCGTGGACCTGCTCTCGGCATACCGAAGTCGCGGCACCGTGGTCGTCGTCACCCACGACCCCGAAATGCTCACCGGCGCGGATCAGATACTAATGATGCGCGACGGCCAGAGCCAGGGCTGGCGCACCCCCGACGCCGTGCTGGCGTTGGGCCTGCAAAGCAAGACGGCGGCGGTATAATGGAGGAGCACAAGCAACGAGGAGGAGGCATCATGGTCGGCAACGGCCACCCCCGGCCCGGCGCGCTGGCCGGCGTACTCCTGTGCGCGATCATTGTTCCGGCCATCGCCATCGCCGCCCCGCCGCAGGCCGCCAGGCAGCAGCACGTCCCGCAAGCGCCGCACCTGTCCGTGCATCTGGGCTACACGTCCGAGGGAACGTACCGCGACGTTGTCCTGACGGGCTCCACCTTGCGCTACACCTACAATGCGCGCAACTCGCTGGACAAGCCCGGCGTCATCAACATGGTGCAGGCCCCTCACTGGACAATGGGCGATCTCGTCACGGAACAAGTCATATTGCCCCCGGCGGAGGTCGCGGGCATGGCGCGCGTGATCCGCCGGACCGGGTTCATGCGCCTCCGGCCCGTCTACGGGGACAGGAAAGGCCGAGCCTACGGCACGTTGTTGCAGGTCACTCTTGGGGGCCGGGCGCGCAAAGTCCTCTACCTCAGCGGCCAGCGCGGCGGCCCCGCACCCACAGCGTTCTCCGCCGTCGAGTCGGAATTGGTCCAGATCGTCAACCGGAACTGCAAGCATAAAATCTCATGAGCATGACTCCGCAACTTGTCCTGCCTGACATGGAAGAGGAGGAGGCATCGTCCGGGCCCGCTGAACCATCGCCGCCCGCCGGCCTGCGCGACTCCTCCTTTGAGCGGAACAAGCAAAGCTCCGTCCACCGCTGGGTGCCCTGGATCGCCGGTTTTTCCGCCGGTTTCGTCGCCGACGTGTTCCAGCAGTATCTGCCCGATCCGGGGCGGCGTGATGTGACCATCTTGGAGCCGTTCTCCGGCGTCGGCACGACACTGGTGGAGGGGATGCTGCACGGCTACAACGTCGTTGGCTTCGAGATCAACCCGTATGCCGCCCTCGCGTCGCGGGTGAAATGCGCGGCATTCCGGTTGGAGCCGGAGGACCTGCGGCATCACCTGATCGTCTTCGAGCATCGGGCGCGGCAGCGCACGGCGGAGATTGATGCCGTGTTTGCCGCAGGCGGGGACGTGGTGGCCTGTGCCCCGCCTCCCAGAGCCGCCCCGCCGCCTGCCTTTCGCTCGCGGGTGCCGTTCTTCAGCCCTGCGGTCGAGCGGAAGGTGTTGCACTGCCTGGACATCATCCACGAGCTGCCCAGCGCCGAGATGCGGGAACTACTCCTGCTCGCGTTCGGGGCGGTCATGGTGTCCTTCTCCAACTACTCCTATGAGCCGAGCCTGGGGTCGCGTGTGGCCGCCGGCAAGCCGGAGGTTCCCAACGCCGATGTGGTGGGCGTTCTCGCCGCCAAGATGCGGGCGATGCTGGACGATTTGGTCTCGTACCGGGCACAGATGGCGCGCTTCTGTCCGCCGCCGACGGCGCGGGTCATCCCGGCCAGCTCGCTCGCACTGTCCGACCACCTGGCCCCTGACTCGGCGGACTTGGTGGTGACATCGCCGCCCTACCTGAACAACTATCATTACATCCGCAACACGCGCCCGCACCTGTTCTGGCTGAACTTCGTCGCGGCCTCGGGCGAATTGAAGAAAATTGAGACTGCCAACTTCGGCAAGTACTGGCAGACGGTCCGTGACGCGCCTCGCTCACATTTGCGTTTCGCCCTGCCGGAATTGGAGGAACGGATTCAAGCCATTGGCGAGATGCACCCGGAAAAGGGGATATACGGCGGCGGCGGCTGGGCGAACTACGCCGTAGAGTACTTCAACGACTGTCATCGCATTGGCGTCGGGTTGCAGTATGCCCTGAAGCCGGGCGGCGTGGCCGTCTTCGTTCTGGGCAACTCCATCACTCAGGGCATTGAGTTGGTCACGGATCGCTATTTCGGGCAGATCGGCGAGCTTTGCGGCCTGCATCTGGAAGACATTCATCTCCTCCGTGAGAAGCGTGTCGGCAACAGCGTCGTGAACTCCTCGGTGCGTAATGGCCAGCCGACAAAAGCGACCTTGTATGAAACGGCCGTTGTCCTCCGCAAACCGAAGTAACCGACTATGCCCGCGACACCATACAACCCGCTGGACAAGGACAGCATCGGCGATAACATCGTGCGGGAACTCATGGCCCAGGAGTGTGTTCCGTTACCCGCGCCTAAATCACGCCGGGTGAGTGTGCGGGATACGGCCTTCGCGGGCGCAGGCATCTACGCCATCTACTACTTCGGCCACTTCCCGGCCTATGCGCGCATCGCCTCTGAGAATGCCGGCGGCTGCAAAGCGCCGATCTACATCGGCAAGGCAGACCCAAAAGGTGGGCGTAAGGGAGCGTTGGAACTGGATGCGTCGGCAGGTTTTTCGCTCTACAATCGCCTGAAAGATCATGCGACATCCATTGAACAGGCGGCCAACTTGAGGCTGGCTGATTTCCGTTGCCGCTACCTGGTCGTGGACGATATCTGGATCAGCCTGGGCGAGCGCAAGGCGATCCAACGGTATCTCCCGCTGTGGAATACGCTCATTGATGGCTTCGGCAACCATGATCCAGGGGTGCGGCGAAAGGATCAGTACCGCTCCGACTGGGACGTGATGCATCCGGGGCGGGCTTGGGCTGAGAAGCTAGGGCAAAGCCCCAAGACCGCAGAGCAAATCCTTCAGACCATTGCTGCTCCGCCGCCGCCGGAGCAACTGGAAAAACTGGCCGCAGACGTTCTTGATGAGGAACAGTAAGACGATCATGGACGAGATGCGCTTGGTCAAAATCAGCAAGTACCTGAGCAAGCACCTGCGGCATCAGCCGGAGCGGATCGGGCTGGCGCTCGCGCCCGGCGGCTGGGTGGGGGTGGACGACCTGCTCGCCGCCTGCGCCGCGCATGGGATGCGCCTCAGCCGTGCCGAGTTGGACGAGGTGGTGGCGCGCAACAACAAGCAGCGGTTCTCGTTGGACGAGACCCGGACGCGCCTCCGGGCGAACCAGGGGCACAGCGTTGATGTGGACCTGGAACTGGAGCCGGCGACGCCGCCGGACGTGCTGTATCACGGCACGGGGCACCGGACGGCGGACCTCATCCGAAGGGAGGGGCTGCGCCGGATGTCCCGGCATCATGTACATTTGTCCCGGGACGTGGAGACGGCGCGGCGGGTGGGGGCGCGGCACGGACGGCCCGTCGTCTTTGCGGTGGACGCCGGGGCGATGCACCGGGCGGGCCTTGTTTTCTACTGCTCCGCCAACGGGGTCTGGCTGACGGAGCACGTGCCGCCGCAGTATCTGCGCGAGGAGACAGATGGGGGCGCTTGAGGAGACGCGGTCGGAGGTGAAGCGGCCGGCCGATTTTGGTGACTTCTGGCGGCGCACCAAGGAGGCGCTGGCCGAGACGCCGCCTGAATGGGAGCGGGTGCCGGACGAGGCGGCGACGACGCCGGACCTGGCGGTGGACTGGCTCCGGTTCCCATCGCTGCACGGGCGCGATGTCTACGGCTGGCTGGCCGTCCCCCGCAAGAGTCGGCCCGCCGGGAATGCCGGGTACCTGTGGCTGCCGGGGTACTCATGGGGCAACCCGCCGCCGGGGCCGGAGAGCCTGTACCCGAACACCGTCACGCTGGGCCTGAACCTGCACGGCAACCTGCCGAACACCCCCTATGTTCACCCGTTCACGCAGGGCAAGGAATACATCACGCAGGGCATCGAGTCGCCGGAGACGTACATTTACCGGGACATCGTTTGCCACTGCCTGCGGGCGCTGGCCGTGCTGGCCGCGCAGCCGGAGGTGGATGAACGGAAGATGATTGTCGGCGGCATGAGCCAGGGCGGGGGACTGGCCCTGGTCACGGCGGCGCTCGCGTCAGACAGAGCCAAATTATGCTTCGCGGACATGCCCTGGCTGTGCGATCTGGACCGGGCGCTGTCTCTGATTGACCGGTCCAAATACAGAGGCGGGCGGCGCATCCCCGACGGGCGGGCGCTGATTGAGGACTACGCCGACATCCGGCCCGAACTGCGGGGCCAGATTTTCCAGACCTACCGGTACTTCGACCCGCTCTCCCACGCCGCCGGCATTCGCTGCCCGACACAGATGAGCGCGGGCGGGCGCGATCCCTCCTGCCGACCGCCGACGATCTTCGCCGTCTACAACGAGATCACGGCGGAGAAGGAGATGCTGTACCTGCCGAACACGGGGCACGAGATCGTGCCCGCCATGCACGCCGCGCACCAAAGATGGGTACAAACCCGGTTGGGAGGAGAATCGTGATGCCAGAAGAACAGATTGCGACGCAGACCGCGGACGCCGTCCCAATTGCCACGGGAGGCGAGTCCGTCACCGGGGCGCACCTCCATGCGGACGGCGGCAAGGAGAAAGAGACCGTCACCCTCAGCCCGCACGCGGGCGCGAGCAGCGACGCCCCGGCGAGCAGCGGCATCCCCAGCGCCATGACCCAGCACCGTGCGCGGGGCGAGGAGACGGACGACACGGAGGAAACGGCCATGGGCGACCGCAGCATCCCCGTCCGGCAGAATTTGAAGCCGTGAGCCGCCCCGCGCCGCTGCTGCTGGGCCTGGACATCGGCGGCACCAAGTCGGCGGCCCTGGTCGGCGACGCGGAGGGAAATGTATTGGCCCGCGTCGGCGGCCCGACGCCCGCCGACTGGCGCGAGGCCGTCGAGTTTCTCAAATCATCGCTGCGGCGGGCCTGCGCCGACCACGGCTGCGCGCCGTCCGACGCCGCCGCGCTCGGCGTCTCCTGCGGCGGCCCGCTCGACTCGGCCACCGGCGTCGTCTATGCCCCGCCCAACCTGCCGGGGTGGGACGCCGTACCCCTGAAGGCCCTGCTGGAAGAGGAATTTCACCTGCCGACGGTGGTGGAAAACGACGCCAACGCGACCGCCCTGGCGGAGCACCGCTGGGGGGCCGGCGTCGGCAGCCGGGACATGGCGTTTCTGACGATGGGGACGGGCATCGGTGCGGGCCTGATCCTGGACGGCGCGCTGTACCGGGGGCGGCGCGACCTGGCGGGCGAGGTCGGCCACGCGACGGTGTGGCCCGACGGCCCTCCCTGCCCCTGCGGCAAGCGCGGCTGCCTGGAGGCCCTCGCCTCCGGCACCGCCATCGGGCGGATGGGCCGCGAACGTTACGGCGACGACACCGTCACGGCCCAGATCGTCTGCGTCCGCGCACGGGGCGGCGACCCCGATGCCTTAGAAATTCTCGCCGAGGCGTCCCGCTGGATGGGCCTGGGCCTCGCCAACCTGCTGCACGCGCTGAACCTGGAGCGCATCGTGCTGGGTACGCTCGCCGTCCACGCCGGCGACCTCCTGCTCGACCTGATCCGCCGCGAGACGGAGAGAAACTGCTGGCCGCGCGTCTGGGAGGGCGTCAGCATCGTCCCCGCCGCCTTCGGTGACGCCGCCCAAGACAAGGCCGCCCTCGCCGCCGCCCGCGAAATATTTTCGTCCGGCGCTTGACTCCTCTGGCGCGTAGTGTTATAATGCTGACAATCCCGGACAATCTCCGGCTGCGCCACTCGGTTGCCTGAAGGGGCATCCCCGCGCAAATAAAAAGCCGTCCCGCGTCGCCCTCGGGCGACAGGCACGGCTTTTTCGCTGGCGATCTCGCTAGAAAACTTCGCTGTAGATGCTGTGCTCATAGCACGCGCGCCGATGCGCCGGAAGCTGCCGATAGTGTCGCTGGCAGAGTGCGTACCAGCGGGGCAGGGCGAACAGTTGATCCAGCGACGCCACAGACTCCTCTGCGGCGGCCGCGTCCGCGCTGAACACGTATTCCGCGGGGGCATCCCGGCCTTCCGCCGCGCATTCGTCGCAAAAATCCCTCTCGTTCATTGGCCCAAGTCCTTCACCCGGCTCCCCTTCCTTTCCCGGGCGAGCGGCCGGCGCACGTAAACGGCGACTTTCCCGTCACAGGAGGCCGGAAGAATGCCTTCCTGTTCGAGCCGAACTTTCCGCGGGCCGCCGACCTGGTGATATACCCCGGCGGGGACTCGGTGGCCGGCCAGGAAATACTCCTCAAACTCCCCGGCGACAGGGGGGCGCCGCCGCGCACGGGTGATCAGAGGCGGGACAGACATGACAGGCTCCTTTCAAGCGGTCTGCATGTGACTCTGCACAACGTCAACGGTGCTGGCCGGGGCCTCCTCTTGTTCCAGCAGGCGCTGGGCCATCCGCTGCGCCCAGGCCGCGTTTTCGCCCTCTCGCCGCATCAGTGCGTTTCGCCATTCCGCGTGCGCTTCCTCGGCGCGCCCCATCGCCTGCAGGGCCAGGCCGAGGAGGTAGTGGGCCAGGGTGTTGCCCGGCTCGACCTCGAGGGCGAGGCGGAAAAAATGGACGGACGCCGGTTTACGATGCTGCGTGTAGAGGGTCAACCCCCGGCTGATGTATCGCTGCGCCTCACTCATTCCCCGGCCGCCGATTCGATTGCTTGACTCCCCGGCATCGGCCGCTCCGCGCAAGTCTGCCATGACGTGATCCCCTTTCGCCCGCCTGAAATTCAGGCGGCGCCTGTTCAGGTCATGCGGGAGAGCAATTCTTGCGCCTGCCGCGTCCGGTCAGCAGCTCAGGATTGTGGGCGAGCAGCCACGCCAGGAACGACTGCCGCCGGGCGCGGCTATACTCTTGGCGGGTCAGGACACCCTGCGTCCGAAGCAGTTCCAGATGCCTCATCTCCGCGAGAAACTCCGTCAGGTCCCCGGGCCGGGCGGCCCGCTTGTGCTCCGAATGGCCCATTCTTCTTGCTTTCCCCCTGTGTCATGTCGCCGACGGAGCACTTACCCGATGTCTTGGCTTCTCTGAGGAATTTAATGCCCGGCAGGACTGGGAACAGAAACTCAAAATTGGCGCCGGCCTCGCGCTCCCCGCCGTCGTCCACGGCGGAGCGGACACAGATGTAATCGCCCGCTTGCGGGTCGAGGCTCGTCGGGAGACAGTCTTCTCGCTCGAGGCGAATCTGAATTCGCCCCCCGATCTGCTGGTAGAGGCCGGGCGGAACGCGCTGTCCGGCCCGGAAGATCGCCAGACCGATGAACGGATTGTCTTTCCCTCTGTGACTCATCTTCAGAAGGCAGCTTTCCGGTGGCGAAGGTTCTCCTGTGCGAAATGGGCGAATCGCGGAGAACCTTCTGATAAAATTGTATCCCAAGATTTCCCCAGGAACATTGCCGGGAAGTAAGGACTTATAGCACGACAAAAGGCCAGCCCAGTGGCTGGCCTGAAGAGATAGGGAAACCTATCACTTTCGATAGGGGCTACGCTACAGATGGATGATCCCGCGCTTGAGCGCCATGGTCACGGCCTGCGTCCGGTCGCTGGCCTCCAGTTTCGTCAGAATGTTGGTGACGTGGACCTTCACCGTCCCCTCGGTGATGAACAGGGCGCTGCCGATCTCCTGATTGCTCTTGCCGGAGGCGACCAGGCGCAGCACCTCCAGCTCGCGCGTGGTCAACTCTGGACTGCTCATCCGGTCCGCCAGCTTGGCGGCAATGTCCGCCGGGATGTACCGTTCCCCGGCCTGCACCGTACGGATGCACCCGAGCAGAGTCTCGCGCCCGGCGTCTTTCAGCAGATACCCCCGCGCGCCGGCCTGTACGCCGCGATAAACGTCTTCCGCCCCATCGAAGGTGGTCAGCACGATGATGCGCGCGGCGGGGGAGCGGCTGCGGATCGCCCGGATCGCCTCGACGCCGTCCATCTCCGGCATGTTCAGGTCCATGAGGGTGATGTCCGGCCGGCGCTCCTCAAAGAGCGCGACCGCCTCGTGCCCGTTGCCGGCCTCGCCGATCACCTGCATGTCCGGTCGCCGCTCGATGATCGCCGCCAGCCCCTCGCGGACCACGGGATGATCATCAGCGATCAGAATGCGGATGGGATCGCCTTGTCTCATGGCGGACTCCTGTGTTATTGGACGCAGAGGCGGGCACGAGCACAGCGATCTCCGTCCCCTGCCCTGGCTGACTGGTCACCTGAAATCGTCCCCCCATGCGTTTCGCCCGCTCCCGGATGCCGATCACGCCCAGGCCGGCCGCCTCCAGGCTGGGATGGAATCCCTGCCCGTTGTCCTGCACGGAGAGGCGCACCCGGTCGGGGTCAAACGTCAGCTCGATGCGGATCACGCTCGCCTGGGCGTGTCTGAGGGCATTGGTGAGCGCCTCCAGGCCGATGCGCAGCAGGTCGCTCTCGATCTCCGACGGCAGGCTGCGGGGGGTGCCATGCACGTGCAGCTCCGACCGCACCGCCGTGCCGGCGGTCATCTGCCGGGCGAGGGATGCTAGGGCGATAGGCAGGCCGTCCTGCTCGAGCGCCTGGGGCCGCAGCGCCCAGACCGAGCGCCGCGCCTCGGCCAAGCACTGCCGGGCCAGGTCCCGCGCCCGGGCGATGTGCGCCTGTCCGGCGCCGTCGGGAATGGCCTCCTCGGCCGCCTCCAGCTGGAGCAGGATGCCGGTAAACCCCTGGGCGAGCGTGTCATGAATCTCGCGCGCCAGGCGGTTGCGCTCGTGCAGCACCGCGGCCTGCTGTTCCTGCTTGGCCAGGCGGGCCAACTGCACCGCCAGTGAGGCCTGCTGCGCCAGCGCGTGGGCCAGCTCGACCTCCTCGGGACGGTAACGCCCGTATTCCGTGCTGGAAACGCTGATCCACCCCAGCACGTCGTGGTCGAGCAGGGGAAGCTTTAACAGGGAACGAAAGCCCTGAGACGTCAGCCAGTCACGCCTGTTA
>JAFAZD010000079.1 GCA_019239955.1 Armatimonadota bacterium
TTCCATAGGTTTCTACCGAAGAGTAGCGAGCGGTTGAAACCACTCGCTAGGCGGCTTCGCCGCGACCGTCCAGGGGACGGCAGAGCGGGTCACTCGGGTTCCCAGTCAGGCCAGAGCTTGCCCTAGGCGTGGCGCTGTTTCTGGCGACGAACGTAATGGGTGGCGGCATTCAGGTACGGGCGGCACAGGCCGAACGCCGAGAAACCTTCCTGCCATTTGAAGCCAGCCAGCGGCCCGATCACCTCCCCGGCCATCTTGGACGAGACTCCTTTGACCCGTTGCATCACCTTCGCCAAGGCCACCGTGGACGGCAGCAGGATGACCAGATGCACGTGGTCTTCAACGCCGCCGATGGCGAGCAGCGTACAGCCCAGGCGCTTCAGTTCGCCGACGATGCAGCCATGAACGCGCGGCTCCACGTCCGGCGTCAGGAACGGGTGACGCCGGTACGTCGCCCAGGTGATGTGCAGCGGGTTCTCGACCTTGCTCCGATGCTGCATTGTTCCCTCCGTAGAACAGATGGTGAGTAGACGAATGGTATAGGGACGAGCGGTTGAAACCACTCGCTGGGGCGCTTCGCGCCGACCATCCGGGGGACGGAATCGCCGGTCTTCCGTCCGGCTGGACGGTCGCGGCGAAGCCGCCTAGCGAGTGAGTTCACTCACTCGCTAATGGGATCGCCATCATCCCCAGCGCCCGATCCAGGCGGCGCAGGCAGCGTTCCCGACCCAGCGTGGCGAGCGTCTCGAAGAGGCCGGGGCCGGTGGTGCGGCCCGACACGGCGACGCGGACGGGATGGATGACCTCGCTGGCCTTGACCTCGGCCTCCGCCGCCGCGCGCACGACGGCCTCCGTATTCGTTTCATCAAACACATCCAACTCGGCGAAGCCGGCGCGGACCCGGCGCAGTCTATCCGCGACGGCGGGCTGGGTGAACCACTTCTGCACGGCCTTCTCGTCGAAGGGGTACTCGTCGTCGCCCAGCAGGAAGAAGTCCGCCAGTGCGGGCGCGTCCGCCAGCGTCTTCATCCGCTCCTGCTCCAGTTTCAGGACGTGGCCGATGTAGGACAGCGTAGATGTGTCGGGGTCTTGGCCGACCAGATTGGCCCGCTGCAGGAAGGGCAGCGTCCGTGCAGCGAGGTCGGACAGGGACAACGCCCGGATGTACTGGCCATTGTACCAGAGCAGCTTGTCCGGGTCAAAGATCGGGGATTTGTTCAGAATGCCCTCCGGCGAGAACTTCTCAATCAGTTCCTCCACCGAATACACATCCCGCTCCTCTTTGGCCGACCACCCTTGCAGGGCCAGGAAGTTGATCAGGGCTTCGCGCAGATAGCCGTCGCGCAGGTACTCCATCGCGCCGACCGCCATGAAGCGCTTGGACAACTTCTTGCCATCGGACCCCAGCATGTTGGGCAGGTGGACGAAGGCCGGCGGCTCCCAGCCCAGGGCCCGATAGAGTAGGATGTGCAGGGGCGTGGACGGAATCCAGTCCTCCCCGCGCAGGACGTGCGAGATCTGCATCAGATGGTCGTCCACGACATTCGCCAATTGGTACGTCGGGAAGCCGTCCGACTTCAGCAACACCTGGTCGTCCAACACCTTGTTCTCATAGGTGATTTCGCCGTAGACGACATCGTGGAACGTGGTCTGCTCATCGCGCGGGACGGCCAGGCGGATGACCCGGAACTCGCGCCGCTCACGGTCGTAGCGCTCGCGGTCGGCATCGGAGAGGTCCCGGTGGCGGCGGCTGTAGCCGGTGGGCAGCCCGCGCATCTGCTGCTGCTCGCGGAACCGCTGCAACTCATCGGGCGTGTCGTAGGCGTAGTAGGCGTGGCCGGAGGCGACCAACCGCTCGGCGTACTTCTGGTAAAAGGCCAGGCGCTCACTCTGAATGTAAGGGCCGTAGGGGCCGCCGACATCGGGGCCTTCGTCGTAGTCCAGCCCGTAGGCGCGCAGCGAGTCGAGGATGGTCTGGACGCCCCCCTCCACCTCGCGGGTCTTGTCGGTGTCCTCGATCCGCAGGATGAACTTGCCGCCCGAATGCCGGGCGAACAGCCAGTCCCACAGCGCCGTGCGGACCCCCCCGATATGCAGCGCCCCCGTCGGCGAGGGCGCGAAACGAACCCGAACGTCGGTCATAACAACGGATTACCCAAAAACGGCGCGGCCTGAAAGACAACGATGAAGATCAACGAATGAATTCGTCGCTCCCTGACGTGGACGCCGAGTGTCCGCCTTGGCGGACAGCAGAAAGGAAGCCTTCGACCTCCGCGCGCGTCGGGAGCGAGGGCTGCGCCCCGGCTTTGGTGACGCTGAGCGCGGCGGCGGCATTGGCGAAGGCGGCGGCATCTGCCATCGGAAGGCCCTCGCCCAGAGCGACCGCCAGCGCGCCGGTGAAACAGTCCCCCGCCGCCGTCGTGTCCACCACCTGCGGGACGCAGTAGCCGGGGATATGCTGATCCTCAGTCCGCACCTTCGTGACGAGCCGCACCCCGTCCGCGCCCACTGTCACCACGACCGTTCCTACCCCCTGCCCGCAGAGGGCTTTGGCATTGCCGCCCAACATCTCCAGTTCCGTCTCGTTCGGCGTCAGAACAGTCACCATCCGCAGCAGCTCCGGCGGGAGCGCCTGCGCCGGGGCCGGATTGAGGATGGTCTCCACAGTTTCATCGGACGCAATACGGAGGGCGGCGGCGACGGTCTCCAGGGGTGTCTCCAACTGGCAAACGATGACGTCCGCACCCTCAATGACATCACGCGCCGCCTCCACATCGGCCACGCTGAGGTTGGCGTTGGCGCCGGAGGCGACGACGATGCTGTTCTCGCCCGTGCCCTCGTCCACGCCGATCAGCGCGACGCCGCTGGGGGCGTCTGGATCGCGGACGATATAGCGCGTGTCAATGCCCTCGGCCTCAAACCCCCGCACGGCGTTGTCGCCGAACACGTCCGCACCGACGCGGGCGATGAAGGTCACCTGCCCGCCCAGCCGGGCGGCGGCGACGGCCTGGTTGGCCCCCTTGCCGCCGGGCAGCATGGCGAACTCACCGCCCAGCACGGTCTCGCCGGGGCGCGGGAGTCGGGACGCGCGCACCACCATGTCGGTGTTGCTGCTGCCGATGACGGCGATCCGGGCGGCCTGCGTCATTGTGCCGTAAGGTTAGCATTTTTGGGGGGGAATGTCAAGGGGCGGCCCCCACCCCGGCGCATTCGCGCCACCCCAAGCACTGGCGCCCCGGAGGGTGCCCCCGCAAGCGGGAGAGGGGCCAATCACTTGAAGGCTGTGCCCCTTGTCCAGAGGCTATTGGCTCATAGTTACTGGCCCCTCTCTCATTCCTATGGGGGAGGGGTGGCGCGCAGCGCCGGGGTGGGGGCCTGTCCTTGACACGCCTGGGTATCATATCAGGCAGAGGAGACTGCTACAGCCATGCGAGTTTACGAACACATCACGGACCTGGTCGGGTTCACCCCCCTCGTCAAGCTGCACCGGATTACGGACGGGGCAAAGGCGACGGTGCTGGCGAAGCTGGAGTTCTTTAACCCCGCCTCGTCCGTCAAGGACCGCATCGCCGTCGCCATGCTGGAGGACGCCGAGGCGCGCGGCGTGCTCCACCCCGACTCGGTCATCATCGAGCCGACATCGGGCAACACGGGCATCGGGCTGGCGTTCGCCTGCGCGGCGAAGGGCTACCGGCTGATCCTGACGATGCCGGAAACCATGAGCATGGAGCGCCGCCTGCTGCTGCGCGGCTACGGCGCGGAGCTGGTGCTGACGTCGGGCGCGGACGGCATGAAGGGGGCTATCGCCGAGGCCGAGCGGCTGGCCGCGCGCACGCCCCGGTCGTTCGTGCCGCAGCAGTTCAAGAACCCGGCCAATCCGTCCATCCATCGCAAGACCACCGCCGAGGAGATATGGAACGATACCGACGGCGCGGTGGACATCCTGGTCGCGGGTGTCGGTACGGGCGGCACCATCACCGGAGTCACGGAGGTCATCAAGCCGCGCAAGCCGTCGTTCCGGGCCATCGCCGTGGAGCCGCAGGATTCGCCCGTCATCACGCAGGCGCGCGAGGGCCAGCCGCTGCGGCCCGGCCCGCACAAATTGCAGGGCATCGGCGCGGGCTTCATCCCGGACAACCTGGACATGAAGGTCGTGGATGAGGTCATCCAGGTCTCGACCGAGGACTCGATCAACTGGGCACGGCGGGCGAGCCGCGAGGAGGGGATTTTGGTCGGCATCTCGTCCGGCTCCGCCCTCTGCGCCGCCATGCAGGTGGCGCACCGCCCCGAAAGCGAGGGCAAGACCATCGTGGTCATCATCCCCTCCAATGGCGAGCGTTACCTGTCCACCATTCTTTTCGCCGACCTGCGCGACGACAAATAGAGGGGGTACAGCCAATGACGGGCTTTCTGAACCAGACCATCACAGTGGATGGCAAGACCATCAAGTACGTGCTCTACGTCCCCGCCGACTACGAGCCGGCGCGGCCCTGGCCGCTGATTCTGTTTTTGCACGGCGCGGGCGAGCGCGGCGCGGACGGCCTGCGGCCCCTGGGGGTCGGCGTTGGAACGGCGGTGATGGCCGCCCCGGCGCGCTGGCCGTTCCTGATCTTGTTCCCGCAGTGCCCGGAGGGCGTCAACTGGAACACCCAGGAGGACGCGCTGCTGGCGATGCTGAAACAAACGCAGCACGACTACCGGGTGGATAAAGACCGAGTGTACCTGACCGGCATCTCCATGGGCGGCTACGGAACCTGGAATTTGGGCGCGAGGCACCCGGAGTTGTTCGCGGCGCTCGCGCCGGTCTGCGGGGGCGGCGACCCGGCAACCGCGGCCGGGCTGAAGGGCAAGCCGATCCGGGCGTTCCACGGGGACCAGGACGGGGCGGTGCCGCCGGAGCGGGGCCAGGCGATGATTGAGGCCGCACGGGCCACCGGCGCGGACGCGACGATGACCATGTACCCAGGCGTCGGGCACAACTCCTGGGACAAGGCGTACCGCGAGGAGAATCTGGCCGAGTGGTTCCTGGCCCACACGCAGGCGCGCTGAGGGCGAGGTCATGGCCGAGGAGACGGAGAAGGGCGGCACTTTCCGAGTTCAGGCGACGCACCGGATTCAGATACCGGCGGATCGGGCGGACTTCCGAGTGACGGTTACGGGCGCGTCGCTGGTGGCCGGGACGGAGGCCTTGAAGAAGGCGCGCGAGGTGGCCCAGATGGTGCAGGGCCTGACCGCGCTGGATGTCCCCGAATCAGACATCCACCTGGAAGACGTAACGGCCAACGTCGCCAGCGGCGCGCTCCTGAAGTCCTCGCAGGCGACCTATCGCCTCCGCATCCACTGCGCCAAGCTGGACAAACTGGCCGACATCCTGGGCGTCATCACGTCCCAGAAGAACGCCGAACTGCAATCCTTGCAGTGGGGCTACCCCGACGACGAGGCGGCGCAGGACGAATGGCTGCGCCTGTGCATCGCCCGAGCCAACAAAAAGGCCGCGCTGATCGCCGAGGGCCTGGGCGTGAAACTCCTCGGCGTCCGCTCCTTCTCCGAGCGCCTCCTCAACCCCGAAGCGCCCCAGCGTCAATTCTCATCTTCCATGATGCGGGGACGGATGGCATCCATGGACATGCGCGTGACCAGCGAGGAGTTGGGCCTGGACGTGTCCCACGTCAAGACGGTGGAGATGCAGGTGGACGTGGAGTACCGGGTCTCGGACTTCGCGTAGTCTTCCCAGGTCCCGCTGGTCCCGCAGGGAGCGGACCTGGACGCCTTCGTGCCATTGTCCTCGGCACCCGTCTTCGCCCATGCTCCGGTCCCGCCGCCGGCTGCCCGAACGCGCACCGGGCGTGGCCGCCTTGCTGAGCCTGCCGGGCCGTTGCCGGTGGCTGCGGGGGCCGATCCCCGGCGTCACGCGCCTGCGCCAAAATTCGAGATAAGGAGCCATGACCACACCCGCTCCAGCGTCCGTCAGCCTGGACACCTTTCAGAACGACTTCCACCGCCGCCTGATCCGCCGCGTGACCGGGGAACTTTGCGACCACTACGGGGATCGCCTCGTGTCGGTCTACGTGTACGGCAGCGTTCATCGCAACGAGGCACTCACCGGCCCGTCCCATGTCTCCGACCTGGATGCTGTGGTCTTCCTGACCGATGCCATGAGCCAGGAAGACCGGGATTGGCGCAGCAATATCAACGACCGGCTCCTCGCCGAGTTCCCCGGCCCACAGAGGGGCTGGGTCCCTCCGGCCTTCCCCCTCTCCCGCGCCTTCCCGCCTGGTCTGCCATCGGACCCGCCGGAGCGGGAGGCCACGATCAGCCAGGCTCTGACCGATGTGCTGCGCGGCGTGAAGCCCGATGCAGCGGCCGCGGCACTGGTCAGGCAGTGCGCGTCCGTCTACCTGCTGCGCTATGACTCCACGCGCGTCTGGGGGCGTGATCTACTGGCCGATCTTGACGCGCCAGCGCCGGATCGGCTGTGGGCGCGGACGGGCTTGCAGCAGCCGTGGGACCTGGCCCGGCACGCGGCGGGCCTCGCGCCGGCTCGCCTGACAGCTTACACGGCGGAGAACGTCACCGAATATCCCCTCCCTGCAGACGCCGCGTTGCGATTGCGCAAACTGGCACGCCTGGGCGTTCTCGGCGGCGCGTACCTGCTGATGGGGCGCGGGCAGTTCCGTTCCTTCGCCGGAGCGGACGTGCTCCCGCCGTTGATGGCTCAGTTCCCGGAATGGACATCCCTGCTGTCCGAGACGGAGAGGCTGTACGTTTCCCTCAGCGTCGCCACTTCCAAGGATGTCTCGTCATACCTCACCCTGCTCATCCCCTGGATGGACCATATCGGGCGGCAACTGGAATAAGGGGGGCGCGCTTTGCTTGACAACTTCCGAGGCGGGCCGTTATACTGGGGACATGACAAGCGTAGACACAGACCATTCGCAGAAGCCGTATGTGGTCGGCGTGGATTTGGGCGGAACCAACGTCAGGGCCGCCGTGCTGGAGCGGGCCTCCGAGAAGATCGTGGCGCGGGGCCACAACCTGCCGTCGCTGGCGCTGGACGGCGTGGCGGCAACGGCGGGGCAGATCGCGCTGGCGGCGGAGACGGCGCTCAAGGAGGCCGGCGTCAGCAAGGCGGACGTGCTTGGCGTCGGGGTGGCCGTGCCGGGGGTTGTCAAGGCCGGCGAGGGCAAGGTGATGTGGGCGCCCAACTTCAAGGACCAGTGGAAGGGCGTCGCCGTCGCGCAGCCGGTGCAGGACGCGCTGAGGCTGCCCGTCCAGATCGGCAACGACGCCAATCTGGCGGCGCTGGGCGAGTTCCGGTTCGGCGTCGGGCGCGAGGTGCGGCACCTGGCGATGATCACGCTGGGAACGGGCATCGGCGGGGGAATCATCGTGGACGGCAAGCTGCTGGAGGGCGCGGACGGCGGCGCGGCGGAGGTCGGGCACATGATCGTCAACCCCGGCGGGCGCGGCGGGCGGGCGGCGTTCGGATCGGTCGAGGGCGAGTCGGCGCGCGACGCCATCACCGAGCGGGCGGCGCGCAAGATACAGGAGGGGTACGCGACGACACTGGCGGATGTCGTGGACTATGATCGGTTCGCCCTGACGCCGGCCATCATCGCCCAGGAGGCGCAGAATGGCGATCAAGTGGCGATTGAGGTTTTTGAGGAGACCGGCTACTACCTGGGGCTGTGCGTCGCCAACCTGATCAACATCCTGAACCCGGAGATGGTCGTCATCGGCGGCGGGATCGCGCAGGCGGGCGAGCTGATCCTGGAGCCGATCCGGCGGACGGCGTATGCCTGCGCGGTCCGATCCCTGTCGCGCTCGTGCCGGATCGTCCCGGCGGACCTGGGCGACAACGCCGGCATTTTTGGGGGCGCGGCCCTGGTGCTGCAAGGGGTGGAGGAGATTTAAGAGCCGCGCAGCGTTTCGGCATCGTCTCCCGTTATTGAAGATAGGATAAGGCAGAAAAGACAGAAGAGCGTCGGTGGCGGGGACGCCGATTGTCCGACTGCGCGGACAAAGAAGTCGTCTCCGCAAAGGCGGAGACTCGGCCGCAGGCCCTCAGCGGCGATTTCAATCGCTGGCCCTCCTGCTGCATTGATCGGCTCTGCGTTGACGGAGGCACGCCGGAACGATGGACTGGGTTTTTCTGGCGCTGGCGTTGGCGGTGACGGGGTTTGTCTGGGCGCGGGCGGCGCAGGCGCGGCGCGAGGAGGCGCGGCAGGCCGAGGAGCGCGCGGGCTACCGGCGGCGCATCGCGCAGGACCCGAAGAATGCCGGGGCGCATGAGGCGCTGGGCGACTCCCTGCGCGCGGCGGGCCAGTGGCAGGAGGCGCACGAGGCGTACCTGGGCGCGCTGGAAGTCAGCGGCGAGGAGGCGATGACCACGCGGGTGGAATACAAGCTGCGCCAGTTGGACCTGGGTGCCCGCGAACGCGCCGCCCATCAGTCGCCCCAGAGTCAGAAGCCGCCGCCTGACCTCTGCTTCTGCCGACAGTGCGGGGGCGCGAATTCCCCTACCCGCCGCGTCTGCGAGACCTGCGGCGCGGCCTTCCCTCATGACACCTTCCGCGAGGCCCTGCGCGACAAGGAGGTGCTGCGGGCCTCCGCCGAGACGACGGCCTGCGTGTTGGTATTGTGCGCCGCACTGTGGGTCGCCTCCGCCCAGCCGCTGGAGGTCAAGGGCATCCTCATCATGGCGGCCATAATCGTGGTTGCCTGGCGCTTCCTGCAAGCCATCGGCAGCCCGCGCGTCTAAAATCCAGACCTACTCCCGTCCGCCGGCGGCGATCAACGTTTGCAGCGCCGGCTCGTTGACCCAGGCGGGTTCCTGAAACCGGCGCGCGTAGGCGAGAGGCGTCACGTCATGGAACTCGCGCATCGTCTCCTTCTCCGGGTCGCCGACGTCGCGCAACTGCTTGCGGATCGTGGCCCGGATGTTGGGATCGGCACCGTGTTCCAGCAGAAAGCAGGTGTTGGCGTCGTCCCGCCGTCCCAGGGTCACGACCGTGTGGAAGAGGGGCGTGTGCCCGCCGAAGCCCTCAGCGTCCACCGCCGCCCGCGCATTGATATCGGCCCCCCGTGCGACAAGCCATTCCATGACCACGCGGTCATCGTATTCCGCCGCGAGGTGCAGCAGCGTCCCGCCGGAAACCGGAGTCCCGTGCAGCCCGCCGCCCGGCGGAATGCCCAGTTCCGGGGGATAGATTTCAGTGTCGGTAAAGCGGCGCGTGAGCAGGGACGGATCGTGCTGAAGGTGCCGCTCCAACAGATCAACCCGCCCCCGATGCAGGGCCATCGCTGGGGTCTCCGGCAACGCATACCCCCGCTCGGCGAACACCTCCAGGCAGGCGTGCTTGCCCGCCGCATTGCGCGTGTAGGTGCCGATCAGCATGGGGAGCGGATCGCCCCCTTCCTCGGCGGCCTTCTTCGGGTCCGCCCCGTGTTCCAGCAGCCACCGGAGCGAGGCGGGGGCCAGCGTCTCGCAGGGGGCGCAGAGAATCGGGTAGTGGCCGCCCCACCGCGCGTTGACATCCGCGCCGTGCGCCACCAGCAGTTCCATCATCGGGAGGCGGTCGTCGGACAGGGCGGCCCGCATGAGCGGCCCGTCGCCGCCCTGATGGACATCCGAGCCGTGCGCGATCATCCAGCGGGCCATCGCCAGGCGCGTCTCGGACGGCGGCCGGCGGGGGACGCGACACTCCGCCACCCAGGTCAGCGGGCCGTTGTTCCCGTAGCCGAGGGGGGCGCGATGCAGGTGGGGATGGCGCGTCATGAGCGCCTGGACGCGCGGCAGGTCGTCGGCGTCAATGGCGGCCTTGAGTTGGCCGATCACCGTTTGCTGCTCGACATGGGTTTTCAGCTTGGGCCAACTGGGGAAGCCGTAGCGGCGCGCGATCTGAAACTGCGCGTCGGCGAGGGAGGGGGCGTCGCCTGCACGAACCAGGTCGCGCGCCTGGTCTCTCAGGTGACGGAGGCTGGGGCGTTCGGGCAGGGACTGCGGGGTTGCCGCATCGGGTTGGGTCGGCATAACGACCTCCTTTCGTGTACGCGCCCGGTGTCCGCATATCGGGCTGAAAGAAGGGTCGTGTTGAGGCATTCTGGAGCAGGTGGGCTTCTACCCTTTCCGCGGACCGGACGCGCCCTGCACACCATCAGTATTGTACCTCTGTAGGCTCAAAACGTCAACCCTGGTATCTCGACGCCGATGCCGAAGGCGCGGCTGAAGAAGCGATAGGAGAAGACCGGGGTGAAGCCGTGCAGGCCGGGGGCGACGGCGAGGGTGTAGTCAATGACGTGGGGGTGGAGCGCGTCGTAGCGGACGGAGGCGGCGACGGCCAATTTTTGGTTCCCCAGCTGCACGCGCCCGTCCAGCTCGCGCGTGGTGTCCAGCACGTCGAAGTTGAACGGCGAGTCGCCCGCCGGCTGGCTGACGATGTAGTTGACGCCCGCGGCGCTGTAGGGGCTGAAGTAGCGGTTGAGGGCCAGGGAATACTGGCTGTAGGAGTAGGAGCTGCTGCCGGAGGCGCGATTCGCGCCGATGCCGCCGTAGCGGTTGACCGTGGCGGCGAAGCCGGGCAGCAGGACGGTGTTGGGGCCAACCAGCAGGGGCCGCGTGCCCAAGCGGACGGTGTACCGCTGGCGCGTCGCGTCAATGTCCGTCGGCTGCTCGTGGAACCGGCCTACGCCCGCCTCCGCGCCCGCGTAGAGGACGACATGGCGCAGATAGTGCCGGAAGGCGGCGGGGTCGCCCGGCGCGGGAAGGGCGTAGGCGCGGGTGACTGGCAGCGAACCGGCCAGGATGACTTCGGGATAGCGGCTGACGTACAGGTCGTTGCGCCCGCGGCCGGTCGCCTCGATGTGGTAGGACGCCTCCTCGCTGGCCGTCGCATTGGCACGAGGCGGCTGGTCGAAGAGTCGAATCGGGTTCGGGTCGGGCAGGAAGTCATGGAACAGAAGCGGATCGCCGTCCGGCAGGAGGGGGCGCGGCGCGGTCGTCAGGGCACGCAGGGTCGCCAGATAATCGTGCGGGCGCGCGGGCGGGGCCGGGGGTGGCGGGGTTTCGGGCCGGAGCGCCGGGCCGACCAGGAGCGTCTGCGAACTCGTCACGCGCGCCTGGGGCGACCCGTGCAGCGGCTGAATCAGGCTGTAGCGCAGGGGCAGGCCCGCGAGTTTGGCGCTGCTGCCGTATCCCACGAAGACGCCGTAGCGGCCCGAATAGCCCACAGACGGGTGCGGCGCCTGGCGGCGGGCCGGCCCGCCGGGCTCGTTGTCGAGGGTCGTGCCTAGGCGGCGCAATGTGATGACGTGATTGTGGAGCAGATACAGCCCCACATCACGCAGGATGACGCGCTGGCGGCCCGTCTCCCTCCCCGCCGTCTGCTCCGGCGTGACGGTCAGCGTGCTGACCCGCAACTCAATGTCCGGCTTGTCCTGCGGCCTGGCCGTGGTGACGGAGGCGCGGGTGGCGGTCAGCCCGGTCGGCTGGAACTCGATGCGCCGGGCGCGCACGGTGAACGGGCGGCGGGTGAGCATGACCTGCTCGGTGAGGCCGAAGCGCTCCAGGCCCTCGAAATGCAGCCGGTCGGCGGTCAGGCTCGTGTCGTGCGCGTGCGCCCGCACCCCCCCGGTGACGTCGTAGCGGGACCGGAATGGATCGCCCTCCAGGTGCGCCGCGTCCACCGTCAGTTCGTCGCCATAATTCAGAGACACACGGTCAGCGCTCAGGCGATTGCGGCTGAACGAGAACGGTTCACCGAATCTCACGTGTACCTGCGGCGGCGGGCGGAGCGCATCAGAGGAGGACGGATTGGGCGCGGGCGTCTGGGCGAGGGCGGGGGAGACGAGGAGGAGAGAGAGCGTGAGCAGAGAGCCAAACCGCCCGGCTGCGTGATTAACCCGGCGAATGAATTCGCGGGCTTGGATAGAACAAAGTCCCTCCGGGACTGAGGAATGAGTCCGCGCAGGCGGACTTCGTTTCATGCAAGCCCGCGAATTCATTCGCCGGGCGCAACAGGGTACGTCACCTGCGCTGGGGCCAGAACATCTACTTCCAGTCACTAGGATCCAATCTGGCGGCGACTTTGTTGAACTCGCCCATGCTGCGGCGGAATTCATCATCATCGTAGGTGCGGGACTGGACGACGACGGGCATGGGGACGGCATGGCCCAGCAGCAGCGCCTGCTGCTTGCTGTCCAGGGAGGCCAGGACGCCGCGCAGCGCCTGCGCGCCGGAGATGCCGGTCAGCACGGCCTCGATGTCGCGCTCGTCGTTTAAGAGGCAGGTGATGCGCGTGCCGAGCTGCGAGAGCACCTCCGAATCAATGCCCGAGGGCCGCTGGTCCACAACTAAGAGTGTCACGTTGTACTTACGCAATTCGCGGGCGATGGTGCCGAAGATGGTCTGGTGCGCCAGGTGCGGGCTGAGGAACTTATGCGCCTCCTCAATCGTAATGACCAGCGGCGTCGGCTTCCTGCCCCGGTCGCCCATGGAGGCCTCCGTGAGCTTGACGTACTCCTCGTGGATGCGCCGCGTCAGGATGTTGGCGACGAGCATGTATTGCAGCGGCTTCCGATAGTTGCCGAATTCCAGCACGACATGGGTGTCTTTGAGCAGGCAGGCCATGATCTGCTGGACGGCGTCGTCCGCCTCGCCCGCGTCCTCCACCAGAAAGCCCTTGCAGGTGTCCACCAGGTAGCCCAGCTTGCGCTTCAAGGCCCCCAACGAGAGTGCGTTCGCGCCACTGGCCTCGGCGAAATCCTTAATTCCCTCCCCGTCCATCTTCAGCAGGGCCGCCAGCCATTTCTTGCCGTGGTGCTGTTCCAGCAGATAGGTCGTCTCGGCGGCGCTGGGGTTCAGGTTCAGCTCGTCCGCCAGCAACTGGATATCTTCCACGCTGATCTGGGCGTAGGGAATACGCACGTCACTCTCAATGGGGACCTTGCGGCGCAGGGAGGAGGCGCGATCCATCGTGAAGACGCGCACCTGGCTGTCGAAGTAGCGTTTGAGGCCGTAGACGCCCTCGCGGGTCGGGTCCTCGGTCGTGCCCGTCCACCCGTACTCGCCGTGCATGTCGAAGACCAGATTGACGGCCTTTTTGTGCTTGATGGTGCCGCACAGGCAGATTCGGGTCAGAAACGTCTTGCCGGTGCCGGACTTGCCGAAGATGCCGTTGGAGCGCTCCACCAGTTTTTCCAGGTCCAGGCAGACCGGGATGTCGCTCATGTCCAGGGGCGCGCCGATGTGGAAATGCCTGCCGCCCTCGGCCTCCGCGCCGAAGATGTCGGCGATGTCGTCCTGGGTGGCCTCGCCGGCCTCGCTGAAGTGGGTCGGCACGGTCTTGACCGGCTCGAATTCGCCGGCCCCTTTGACGCGCATCAGCAGCGGGCGCAGGGTGACGGTGCCGAAGGTGGACGTGCCGGCCAGCACCCGCCGAAGAAAAATGTCGCCCGGCTCATTGGTGGCGGGCGGGTCGGCGAGGATGCCGGGGGAGACGCAGTCCAGCGTCACATCCGTGATCATCGTAAAGAACTCGTGCTGCGCGCCCTCCACGACCACGAACTTGCCGGCACGAATGTCTTCCACGGACTGCTCGCCGGTCAGCTTCATCTGGATGCCGGTTTGCAGGCTGCCGCGCACGACCGTTCCCATCGGGGTGCGCCTCTGGGCCGGCTGATTGACCGGCGGCGCGGCGGCGAGGTGCAGGGGATTTCCGCCGTGACCGTTCTTCCCAAAGCCGTTCGTGCCGTTCCCCGATGCCATGTATCCAATACTCCCGTGAAACTCTGTGAAGCCGACTAGCGCGTGACTTCCACCACGGGTCCTCGCGGCCGCGCCTGCAAAAACCCGGCAATTCCCCGCGCCCCCAGCAACAGCCAGAGGCCGAGAGCGACCTGAACCACCAGCGTGACCCCCTGGACGATCATTCTGTCCGCGCGGTCCGGCGTCATCGTGCTGGTCGCCGCCATCACCGAGCTGGCCGCCGCCACGTCCCTGGCTTGCAGCCAGAGGCCGACGACGACCTCACCCGCACGCGGAACCGCCGCCACCAGCACGACCAGACCGACAACGCCGATGGCCGTACCAAGAAGGGCCTCAGCCCCAATCTTTGTTTCGGAGTCAGTGACGACGCCGGCAGTCATCCGACGGGCCAGCCAGTCCGCCTTGATCCAGAGGAAGAAACCTGCCGCCGTAAACAAAATCATCGGGAGCACCGACGAGGTCAGCAGACTCCCGACCGCGAGCAGATGCCGGCTCCCCTGAAGACCGGGCGAGTTCAGTGACATCCAGCCGAGCCCGATGAACTGCAAAGTGCCCAGCGCACTGAGCCAGGCGTAGAGGCCGAGTATCCGGCACGCCAGCGCCGCCGCTTCCCGCTTGGTCATAAGATGCCTTCCGCCATATCTCGCGTCTTTTCTGCCGGAGCCATCAAGATATGGAGGCATTATAACACACGCCCGTTCTCGCCGTCAACCAACCATCCCCAAGAGGGGGTGAAACTTGGGAAGGTTTACTGGGCGGGCACGACGAACGTAAGGCGGGCCGCGCCGAAGACTGCGGGACCACGCGAAAGTTCGCCGGAGGAGATCACCGATGCAAACACGACATGAGTTTCACGAGGAACTGGCGGCGCTGGACCGGCAGTTGCTGGAGATGGGAACGGCGGCGGAGCGCATGGTGGGCAGCGCCGTGAGCGCGCTGCGGGGCGGCGACGTGCCCCTAGCCGAGTCGGTTCTGGATCAAGACGACGCCGTGGATGAGATGAATCGGGACATCGAGGCGCGCTGCATGCGGCTGCTGGCCCTACAGCAGCCGATGGCCCGCGACCTGCGCCTGATCGGCACCGCCCTGAAAGTCATTACGGACGTGGAGCGCATCGGCGACCATGCCGTGGACATCGCCAAGATCGCGCGCCGATTCACCCAGCAACTGCATGGCAGCCGGCCCTTGGTGGATGTCGGCCCGCTGGCGGAGATGGCGCAAAGCCTGCTGCGCCGGAGCCTGGAGGCCCTGGTGCAGCGCGACGCCGACCTGGCCGCGCGGGTCGTGGCGGAGGACGACCAGATCGACGAGACATTCCAGTCCCTGCGCGACGCCCTGTTCAGCTTCGCGGGCAGCAGCACGGCCCCCGCCGCCTACACGCTGCTGGCGATGGTGTATCTGGAGCGCATCGCCGACCATGCCGTCAACATCGCCGAGCGCGTCAGCTACGTGGAGACGGGCCACCTGGGGCCGCTGACGCCGCCAAGCGAGAACGGCTAAGGAACCGTCACCCGCCGCCCGGTCTCGAAGGACTCAATGGCGGCCAGGGCCAGGGCGAGGGCGCGGCGGCCGGCGCGGGCGGGGACGGGAGGTGGCTGGCCGTCTTTGAAGGCGGCGAGCATGGCGTCCAGGTAGGCGTCGAAGGTGCGGCCGAACTCGCGGGCCTTGTCGTGGAAGTAGCCGGCCTGCCAGACCTCGGCGGTCTCGTCGCCCGACTTCTGGAACGACCAGCGGCGGACGGTGTCCTCCACCAGCGCCCGGCCCCGCGTCCCGTTGACTTCGAGCCAATGCGTGCCGGGGTAGGCATAGGACGTGTCGTAGGAGCCGATCAGGCTACCGACCGCGCCGCCGGCGAAGCGCAGGGAGAGGGCCATCGTGGAAAAGCCCTTGCCGGTCTTGCCGGTCATCTCGGCCATCACGGACTCGATGGGGCCGCAGAGATATTCCAGCATGTCGAAGCCATGGCACTGCGTCTCGATCAGGTTGGCGTAGGGGTGGTCCTGCCCGCCCTCGCCGCCGAAGCGCCAGGTGGAGAAGACCAACTCGCCCAGTCGCCCGTCGTTGATCGCCTGCCATGTCTTCTGCACGGGCGTCGCGTAGCGGTGGTTGAAGTTGATGGCGAAGAACAGATCGCGCTGCGCGGCCTCCTCCAGCAGCGTGTCGGCCTCGGCCAGATCGAAGACGAGCGGCTTTTCGACCAATAGCGGGATGCCCGCACGGATGACCTGCAAGGTGGGTTCAAAGTGGCCCTGGTTGGGCAGGCTGAGGCTGACCAGGTCGGGTTTTTCTTGAGCCAGCATCGCGCCGATGTCCGTGTAGGCACGGACGCCGAACTCCGCCGCCCGCGCCCGCGCCCGTTCGGGATTACGCCCGGCGACGGCGCAGAACTCCACATCCGGGCGCTGGGAGAAGACGCGCGCGTGCTGCCACCCCCACCCGCCCGTGCCGACGACCGCCACCTTGATTCGCTCGCTCACTGCGTCACCACCACTTTCCCGGTCTCGCCGCCGAAGAAGAGTTCAAAGGCCCGCTGGATGTCCCGCACCGGGAACGTGTGCGTGATGATGGGGCGCAGGTAATCCCGGTACTGCCGGAGAAGCGCGAGATTGCCCGGCAGCTCATCATACCGAAAATACTCGCTGCCGAGCACGGCGCGCTCCGGGGCGATCAAATCTCGCGAGACCTGCAGCTCCAGCCCCTCGCCGTGCCCAACGCAGACCAATGCGCCGCGCTGATCCAGGGCGTCCAGCAGGACGCGCCGCGCCGCCGCCTTGCCGCTGGTGTCCAGCGCCAGGTCCGCCCGGCCTATTCCGTGCCGCCGCGCGCCGGCTTCCAGCGTCTCGTCTTTCAGGTTGACCGTCAGGCCGCCCAAGCGCTCGGCGAGATGGAGGCGGTAGGGGACGGTGTCCGAGATCAGGACAGGGACATTTTCGCCCAACGTGATCTTCGCCATCGCCAGCGTGCCCAGGCCGATGGGGCCGGCCCCGGCGACGGCGACGGATTGCAGGTCGTTCACCACGAGCCGGCCGCGGCCGAGGGCGTGGCCACCGGTGCCCATGATGTCCAGGAGCAGCGTCGCCTCGGCCAGCGGGATGTCCGCGCCCACGGGGAAAAAGATGCTTTCGTGAATCAGCTCATACGCGCCGTAGCCGCCGTCATGGGAAAAGCCCATGTCGGCGCGCTTCTGGCGGCACTGATTGGTCGCGCCCCGCCGACAGGAGCGGCACTGCCCGCAGAAGTCCATCAGGAAGATGACGCCGGGCGTGCCGACGGGCGTGCGGGTGTCCGGCCCCGCCGCCGCGACGACGCCCGCCGCCTCGTGCCCTGGCGTGACCGATGAGCCGCCAAAAAACTGCCCCCGCTCCGAGCCGCACAGCGCGTTGGCTTTGACCCGGATCAGCAGCTGCCCCGACCCCGGCTCCGGGACGGGCCTTTCCGCCCAGGCGACGGCCCCCTGCCCCACGAAGTGCGGAACGGACATGGATGTGGGAAGTGAAGTCAAGATGTGTCTCCTCCCAGCCATTATAGCACGTCGGAAGTCCGCGGACAGAGAATCAGCGAATGAATTCGCCGCTCCCGGCGCGGACGCCGATTGTCCGCCTGCGCGGACAGAAGAAGAGCCTGTCTCCGCGCTTATCCCATCTCCGCGAAGGCGGAGACTCGGCCGCAGGCCACTCAGCGGCGAATTCATTCGCTGACTTCATAGAGAAAATTCGCTGGAAAATTTTCGTCACGACCTGTTTAACACAGGGAAAAGGCTGGGTAAAAAAGTGACGGAAAACCCTGGGCGAACCCCAGGGCGATCCGACTTGAACAATTCTGCAACTACCAAAGGAGGTTGAGTGAGTATGGCACTCCCGATTCTCCGCCGTGGTGGCAGCGCTGTTCCGGTGCGCCGCGGCGACAGCAACACCCAGTCGAGCCCGATCAACCGCGTTGACCCGTGGAACGACTTGGCGGTCATGGATCGCCTCTTCGACACCTTCTTCTCGACCCCGCAGTCCCTCTTCGGACGCGGCATGACCTCGGCGGCCCAGCCGTCCGTGGAACTGTATGAGACGGCGGACGACCTGCTCGCTTACGTCTACGCGCCGGGCATGGCGCAGGACAGCTTCGACATCTTCGCCAGCGGCGACTCGATCACCATCAAGGGTGAGCGCAAGCCGTTGCTGGAAGTGACGGAGGGGCTGACCTCCCATACCCCGTGGGCCGGATTGGCGACGGGCACGAGCACCTTCAACGCCTCCTATAGCCTGCCGGTGGAGATTGACCCGGCGAAGGTGGAGGCCAACTACAAGGACGGTGTGCTTCACCTCCGTATGCCCAAGAGCGAGGCGGCCAAGCCCAGGCAGGTCAAGGTGGAAGTCGGCAGATCGTGATGCCATCGGCGCGGACAGCGACCGATTAAAGGACAACTGAATACAGGATTTCGGGGGCGGGCGGCGTGCAGGCTGCCCGCCCTTCCTCATGCGGCGGCTTGCTGCGGCGTCAGGCCGAAGTCCTGGGCGTAGAGGTCCTGGACGGCGGCCAACTCCTCGGCGGTCAGCGGCGGGGTGTCGGGGGCGGCGCAGAATTCCTCCAACTGCCTGCGGTCGTAGATGTTGGGCAGGGCGCAGGTCAGCGTCGGCTCCGCCCACAGGAATTGCAGGGCCGCCTGCCCCAGCGTCCGCCCCGTGCCGCGAATCAGGAAGTCCAGCCGCTCGATCTTTTGCAGGCCGTCCTCCAGCCAGGCCTTGCGCTTCTCGCTCGTGGAGACGCGGAAATTCCGGTGGTCGCCCGGCGCGAACTCCGTCTGGGTCGTGTAGCTGCCTTCCAGCAGGCCCGAGGCGTGGGGGACGCGCACCATGACCCCGCCGCCCGTGTCCCGCGCCGCCGCGAAGACCTGCGGCCCCAGCATCTGTTCCAGCAGGTTGTAGATGATCTGGACGCTGGCGACGTGGCGGCGGCGGAACGCCTGCACGCCCTCCTCCTCCTGCCGGACATCAATCGCCGGCCCCAGCGCGACGCCGTAGTGTCGGATTTTGCCCGCCGCCTTCAACTCCTCCAGAGTGGCAAACAGGTCGTCGTTCTCGATGGCGTCCACCCGGCAGTTGTGCAGCTGGTACAGGTCAATCCGGTCCGTCCCCAGTCGCTTAAGGCTCTCCTCGCAGGCTCGCTGGACATATTCCGGCGACCAATCGTGCGGGCGCTCGCGCTGGCCTGGCTGCTCGCCGGGCTTGGAGTAGAAGTCGTAGCCGAACTTGGTGGCGATGGTCATCTCGTCCCGGTGCGCCCCCAGCGTGTCGCGCAGGATGGTCTCCCCCAGCCCATCGCCGTAGACGTCGGCGGTGTCATAGAACGTGACGCCCAATTCAAACGCCCGCCGCAGCAGGTCCTTCCGCACGTCCTCATCGGTGACGCCCCACATCCGCGTGCTCACCGTCCACACGCCGAACCCGACCACCGAGGCCCTCAAATCCGTCTCGCCAAAGTTCCGATACTGCATCGCCAAAATCTCCCGTTCGCACTGCTGGCGTTCATTATACCCGGCTCGGGCTTGCCGGGGTATACTCTCCCCAGGTCAAGCAAGAAGGCGCTCCATGCAAGAAGCCAACTCACCCCCCATCCCCGGCCCCATCATCCTCGCCAAAGTCGGGCGCGTACCGGCCAAAGACGACCCTGCCAAGAATACGGAGGCATCCGCCAAAGAGAAGAAGCCACTGTTATTGCGTCTGATCTGGTTAC
>JAFAZD010000081.1 GCA_019239955.1 Armatimonadota bacterium
GAGATCTTCGAGATTCTAGAGCGGGGCAGCCCCTTCGAGATGGCGCGGTACGTGGCGGGGCTGGAGGCCCTGCCGTCCCTGCCCTGGGAACCGACGACGTAGCGGCATACCCTCCCCCTCTCCGTTCTTCGCCTCCCCCGAGTCCGCCTCCGCTGCACCGTCACGGGCCAGGGGCGATCCGTCATCCTCCGCCCCTACCCGTTGAGGGGTAAGCGGTTTCAACTCTGCGCCTTTTCGGTATCTCTGGGACATGGACACGGAACCCCTTCGCATCGGGCTGATCGGCTATCGGGGCTTCGGCGCGTTCTGCACCGAGACATTTCACCGGACTGAACAGGGCCGCGTCGTCGCCTTCGCGGGGCGCGACGCGCAGGCGATGGCCGAGACCGCCCTGCGATACGGCGTCCCCAAGACCTACACCGACTGGCGCGCCCTGGTCGCCGACCCCGACGTCGAGATGGTCCACATCGTCACGCCCCCGGACAAGCATGCCGAGATGGCGGTCGCGGCGCTGGAGGCCGGCAAACACGTCCTGGTGGAGAAGCCCCTCGCCACCTCCGAGGACGGGGCGCAGGCCATCCTGGACGCCGCACGGCGGGCGGGGCGAGTGGCGGGCATCAACTACGTGATGCGCTACAACCCGCTCTACCAGGCCGTCGCCCGCATCGCCCGCGAGGGCTGGCTGGGCGGCCTCACCCACGTCGGCTTTGAAAACTACGCCTCCGACGAGGGCCTGGGCGACGCGCACTGGTTCTGGGACAAAGGCCAATCCGGCGGCATCTTCGTGGAGCACGGCGTCCACTTCTTTGACGTGATCGGGGACATCGTGGGCGCTCCGGCCCGCCGAGTCCTGGGACAGACCTGGGAGCGCGCCGATGGCACGGGCAAGGAGGACCGCGTCCAGGCCATCATCACCTACGGGAACGGCATCGAGGCCTCCTTCTACCACGCCTTCAACCGCCCCGGCGCGCTGGAACGCCAGAACGCCCACTTCGCCTTCGAGAAGGGGCACGTCACCCTGGACGGCTGGATTCCCCACACCCTGCACCTGAGCGCGATTGCGGGCGAGGGCGACCTGCTCGGCCTGCGCCGACTGCTGCCCGTGAACATCGTGGACGACGAGGACTTCCCGCCGCCGGGCCGCGCCGTCCGGGGCAACGGCAAGGAGTACCGCGTCACCCACCGCGTCCACGCCCGCGAGCGCCTGGGCGACCCCACGCCCGTCTACCAGCAGGCCGTCCGCGACGTGCTTCTGGACCTGGCCGCCGCCGTGCGCGACCCGGCCCACCGCCCGCGCGTCTCCGCCGCCGATGGCGCGGCCAGCCTGCGCGTCGCCCTCGCCGCCAAACGCTCCGCCGAGATGGGCCGGGCGGTGGAGATCGGGCGGGAGGAGTAAGGCCGTGCGCGCCGTCCGTTTTGAGAAGACCGGCGACCTGTCATGCCTGAACGTGACGGAGATCGAGACGCCCGCGCCGCAGGAGGGCGAGGTGCTGGTCAGGGTCGCCGCCGCCGCCGTCAACCCCAGCGATGTCAAGAACGTGCTGGGCCTGATGCCCCACACGACCCTGCCGCGCACGCTGGGGCGTGACTTCGCCGGGACGGTGGTAGAGGGGCCGCCCGACCTGCGAGGTGTCGAGGTCTGGGGGACGGGCGGCGAACTCGGCTTCACGCGCGACGGCACGCACGCCGAATATGCCCTGCTGCCACGCGAGGCCGTTCGCCCCCGGCCCGTCGCCCTTTTCCCCGAGGAGGCCGCCGCCGTCGGCGTCTCCTTCGTCACCGCCTGGGCCGCCTTGCGCCAGGCCGGACAAGTGACGGCGGACGACACGGTCGCGGTGATCGGCGCGACGGGGGCGGTCGGCAGCGCCGCCGTCCAGATCGCGCGCTGGCAGGGCGCGCGCACCCTGGGCGTCATCCGAGACCCGGCGCAGGAGAAGGACGTGACGGCGACGGGGGCGCAGGCGCTCATCAATGCGGAGCCGCAGTCGCTGACCGCCGCCGTCAAAGCCGCCACGGACGGTCGGGGGGCGGACCTTATTCTCGACACCGTCGGCGGCGCGCTGCTCGAGCCGTGTCTGGGCGCGCTGGCGGCGGGCGGGCGGCTGGTGGAGATCACCACGTCCCAGCGGCGCGTCGAGTTCGACCTGCTGGACTTCTACCGGCGCGCGCTGACCCTGCGCGGCGTCAACACCCTGCTCCTCGACAGCGTCGCCTGCGCCCGGATTCTGGAACAACTGACGCCCGGCTTCGAGTGCCACGCCCTGATCCCGCCCCGCATCGCCCGCAGTTTCCCGCTGGAACAGGCCGCCGATGCCTACGCCCAGGTGCAGGGCGGCGGCACGGGCGGCAAAGTCCTGATCGTGCCGTGACTGGGCTTGATCGCCCGAGTGCTGAAAAGGGGCATGGTTTGCCATGCCCCTACCCTGCGCGCGTCAATTTGTCCGTCTTCCCCAGCACGGGGGGCTGGAGAGTCTCTTCTCCAACCAACTCCGCCCCTTTCGGCTTCATCCACATCCGGCCCCAATCGGCCAGGGCCTCGAAAATGCCGTTCAGCGCCTCGCCCTTGGGCGTCAGCGCGTACTCGACGTGCGGCGGGAGGGTGCTGACCACCGTGCGTGTCACGACCCCCTCCTCCTCCAGCGCCCGCAGGCGCTCGCGCAGCGTGCGCGGGTTGATGCCCTGCGTCCGCGCGATGTCGTTGAAGCGCCGGCGCCCATCCAGAAGCGCGCGGACGATGTGCAACGTCCACCGCTCGCTGAGCAGATTCAGCACCGCGTTGGTCGGGCAGAAGATCGGGTCGCCGTGCTCCCCGTGCTGTGTCCCGTGTTCGCTCATCGTTCTCTCAGTTTAAGAACCTCGCGCGCGGGTATATCGTTCCTGCTTCTGGAAATCGTTCCCCGGTGCGGGAACTTTCCCCCCGCCGCCCTCATTACAGTCCGTGTGGCGCTTCAAAAAGTATCGCGCTATAAAATATACCACAAGGAGACAAACAATGAGCAACGTCACGACGCTCGATCCGGCGACTCGCACGGACGCACGGGCGACGACGGCGACGGACTATGCCCTGCTGGCGCTGCGCCTGGTGCTGGGCATCGTGTTCATGGCGCACGGCGCGCAGAAGGTGTTCGGCGCGTTCGGCGGGCCGGGCTGGGCGAATGTCATCAAGGGGATGGGACCCGTCCTCGGCGTCCTGGTCCCCATCGGCGAGTTCTTCGGCGGCCTGGGCATCCTGCTCGGCTTCCTGACGCGCTTCTCGGCGGCCAGCATCGCCGTCATCATGCTGGGGGCGATCCTCAAAGTCCATCTGGCGAACGGCTTCTTCATGAACTGGGGAGGCAAGCAGGCCGGGGAGGGCTTTGAGTATCACCTGCTGGTCATCGGCATGTGCGCGGCCCTGCTGCTGACCGGGCCGGGCCTGCTGAACATCGGCCGCAGCCTGCCCCTGCCCAAGCGTCCCGACACCGGCAATCTTGTCCCTGCACTGGAATAATTTACCAACAACCCACATCAGAAAAGAGAACACTATGCCCAGAGTCTTAATCGCCTTCTACTCCCGCAGCGGAGTCACCGAGAAGCTCGCCCAGGCCGTCGCCGAGGGCGCGCAGGCCGCCGGCGCGGAGGTCCGCCTGCGCCGCGTCCGGGAGATCGTCAGCCGCCAGATCATGGAGAGCGTCCCCGGCTGGGCCGAGGGCGCCGACCGGATGAACGCCCAGTACGAGGCCCCGACCCCCGCCGATGCCGAGTGGGCCGACGCCATCGTCTTCGGCACCCCCACGCGCTTCGGCAACGTCTCCTCCGAGCTGAAGGCCTGGGTGGACAGCCTGGGCGGCCTCTGGTTCCAGGGCAAGCTGAACGGAAAGGTCGGTAGCGCCTTCAACTCGACGTCCAGCGGGCACGGCGGCAATGAGAGCACCAGCCTCAGCGCCTACAACTTCATGGCCCACCTGGGTTTAATCATCGTCCCGCTCGGCTACGGCGACCCCATCATGTTCCAGGCCGGTACGCCCTACGGCGCCACCGCCGTCTCCGGCCAGAACGCGACGCAGCCGACGGAGAACGATCTGGAAGTCGCCCGGTATCAAGGCCGCCGCGTCGCCCAGGTCGCCGGGGCCCTCGCCACCTTCGGCGAGACGGCGACCAAAGGCTGACAGCAAGTAGGGGCGACCCGCCGGGTCGCCCCTCTTTACACTCGCCTTCTAAACGATTAGCGGAACACGTCCTCGATAGCAGCAGACAGAGGTGCAAAAATGAGTATCACAGCCAGTTATCGCCGCTTGCCCCCAGACGAGTTTGAGCACCTTCTGAGCGATCCAAAGGCAGCAGCCGAGTTCGGCTTTGTTGATCTGGACGAGCTGGAACTCTTTGATGACGAAGAGGATTTCGACTCGTCCGCCTCAGATGCTGCCCTTGAGGAGAATGGCCGCTATTTAGATATTTATCAGGATTGGCACGCACTCCATTTCCTATTGACCGGCAAAGCCGAAATGGACAAGACAGACGTCCCCCCGCCTCTGGGCAATGTCGTCTTAGGCGGCACGGAGACAAAATGGGAAGCAACCTATGGCAAGGTACGCTACCTGACTCCAGAGGAAGTCAAGGACGTGGCAATGGCGCTGCAAGCAATCAAGGAGGAGGACTTACGGCACCGCGATCTGACCACATTCACAGCAGCAAACCTTTATACTTACCGCGACGGTTGGAGCACAGAGGATTTAGAACGTCTGATGGACGTGTTCACTGAGGTAAGGGATTTCTTCTCCAAAGCCGCGCGTGAGGGCGACGTGGTGTTACTCTCATCCGACTAGTCATCCACTCCTATGCTTCTCGACTCTTTCCGCTCCCCCACGAATGGGGGCCGGAGGGCAATGCCGATGAGTAATCCAGAGCTTGGCCTGATTCACCACTTTATCCCCGCCCGGTCGCCTGACGCGGCGACGCTGCTGTTGCTGCACGGCACGGGCGGCAACGAGAACAGCCTGCTCGACCTGGGCCGGATGCTATCACCGCGCGCCGCCCTGCTCAGTCCGCGCGGGCCGGTGCTCGAACACGGGATGCCGCGCTTCTTCCGGCGGCTCGCCGAGGGCATCTTCGACGTGGACGACCTGATCCAGCGCACCCAGGACCTGGGCGACTTTGTGGGGCAGGCGGCGGCGGTCTACGGATTTGACCCAGGCCGAGTCGTCGCCGCCGGCTTCTCCAATGGGGCCAACATCGCCGCCAGCCTGCTATTGCTGCGTCCCGGCACGCTCGCCGGGGCGATCCTGCTCGCGCCCCAGGTGCCGCTGGAGCCTGACCCGTCGCTCAACCTAGCCGCTGTGCCCGTCCTGATCGGCGCTGGCCGACATGACCCGCTCGTCCCGGTCGAGAACACCGAGCGGCTGGCGCGCATCCTGCTCGATGCGGGCGCGGCGGTGACGCTGCACTGGCACCCCGGCGGTCACGCGCTCACCCAGGACGAGGTGCAGGCCGCCGCCGACTGGCTCGGCCAATCTTTTCCTGAGCACGTGTGACCGATTTCACAGCGACAGACGGCCCAGTTCCATTACAGTCTTCCATCACCGACCTTTCCAAAGGCCGCAGAGGAGGAAGCGATTCGGCCTCCCGCCTCGAGCGCAATTATGATGCAAGACGCGCAGGAATCGCGGGGGGAGGCGTCGAATCGGTCATAAGATGGAGATTTTGCTGCTGGGAACCGCCGCCGCCGAGGGCTGGCCCTGTCCCTGGTGCGCCTGCGCCGCCTGCGCCGAAGCCCGCCGGCGCGGCGGGCGCGATCTGCGCTCCCGCTCCAACGCACTCATTGACGACGTCGTCAAGGTGGACTTCAATGCCGACACGCTGATGCAGATGCAGCGCGCGGGCCGGGACCTGACCCGGCTGTCCACGCTGGTCTTCACCCACGCGCACAACGACCACTGCACGCCCGCCGAGCTGCAGTATCGCGGCCCCTGGTTCGTCGCCGACCCACCGCCCTTGCTGCACGTCTACGGCAGCGCCCCGGTCGTGATGGATGTTCGCGCCGCCCTCGGCGACCTGGACCCCCTGCGGCTGGAGGTCCACCCGCCGCTGGAGCCGTTCCAGGCCGTCACGACGTCCGACGGCACGGAGATTCTGCCGCTGCCCGCCGCCCATGTGCCGGGAACGTTCCTGCTGCGGCTGACGCGGGGCGGCCGCCGCCTGTTCTACGGCCACGACTCCGGTACCTACCCGGACGAGACGGTCGCGGCGCTGGCCGGGACGCCGCTGGACATGGCCCTGTTCGACTGCACCTACGGCCCACAGCCGCACGAGTATAAGGGTCACCTGGGCATTGACGGTGTTTTGCAGATGGCCGAGCGTCTGCGCGCCGTGGGCGCGGTCACGGAGCGGACCCGCCTGGTCGCCACCCACTTCTCCCACAATGGCGGTATGCTCCAAGAGGATTTGGCCGCCCGGTTCGCGCCGCACCATGTTGATGCGGCCTATGATGGAATGATCGTGAATTTATGACCCCCTCCGTCGCGGCAGGCCGCGCCGCCTCGCGCCGCCTCCCCCGAAGCGGGAGGGTGGCGAGCCTCAAGCGAGCCGGGGGGTTCTTCGGAAGGAGTTTTCACAGTGGCCTCAGTCACTCTCAGTCACGTCTTCAAGCGCTTCGACAAGGTGGTCGCCGTCAACGACCTCAACCTCGACATCCGCGACAAGGAGTTCATGGTCCTGGTCGGACCCTCCGGCTGCGGCAAGACCACCGCCCTGCGCATGATCGCCGGCCTCGAGGAG
>JAFAZD010000038.1 GCA_019239955.1 Armatimonadota bacterium
CGGCCGCACGACGCGATCAAAATCCTCCGCGCTGATCCAGCCGCTCGCCAGCGCCGCCTCGCGCAGCGTCGTCCCCTCCACATGCGCCTTATGCGCGATGTTCGCGGCCTTCTCGTAGCCCACCACCGGGTTCAGCGCCGTCACCAGCATCAGCGACCGGTTCAACAGCTCGGCCACGCGCTCCCGATTCAGCTCGGTTCCCTCCACATTATATTTCCGGAACGTCTCGCTGGCGTCGCCCAAGATGCGTGCCGAATGGAGAAAATTCATGATGATCACCGGCCGCATCACGTTCAGGTTCAGCTGCCCCTGGCTGCCGGCAAACGCGACCGCGGCGTCCTCGCCCAGCACCTGCGTGCACACCATCACCATCGCCTCGCACTGGGTCGGGTTGACCTTGCCCGGCATGATCGACGAGCCCGGCTCGTTCTCCGGCAAGCTCAGCTCGCCCAGCCCGCAGCGCGGCCCGGACGCCAGCCAGCGCACGTCGTTGGCGACCTTGAGCAGCGAGGAAGCGACCGTGGACAACTGGTTCGCCAACTCGACGGCGGCGTCCTGGCTGCCCTGGGCCTCAAAGTGGTTCTCGGCCTCGGTGAAGGGCAGGCCGAAGCGCTGGGATAACTTTTCCGCCACCGCCGCCCCGAAGCCCTCCGGCGAGTTGATGCCGGTGCCGACCGCCGTGCCGCCGATGGCGAGCTCCAGCAGGCGCGGCCTGACAGACTCCAGCCGGGCGATCCCCAGCTCCACCTGCCGCGCCCATCCCGAAGCCTCCTGGCCCAGACGGATCGGCGTCGCGTCCATCAGGTGCGTGCGCCCGATTTTCACGATCTCGTCCCACTGCCGCGCCTTGTCCGCCAGGGCGGAGCGCAGCGCGCGCAGGGCCGCCAGCAACTGCTCCAGTCCGAGGGCGGCGGCGACGTGGATCGCGGTCGGGATGACGTCGTTGGACGACTGGCTCTTGTTGACGTGGTCGTTCGGGTGGACCGGGCTTTTCGAGCCGACCGCGCCCCCGGCCAGTTGGATGGCGCGGTTGGCGAGCACCTCGTTGGTGTTCATGTTGGTGGAGGTGCCCGATCCCGTCTGGAAGATGTCCACCACGAACTGGTCGTCGAGTTTCCCGTCCATCACCTCCTCGGCCGCCTGGCCGATGAGCCGGGACAGGTCCGGCGACAGCAGGCCCATCTCGGCGTTCACCTCGGCGGCGGCGCGCTTGATCGCCCCCAGGGCCAGGATGAACGTGCGCGGGAAGCGGAGGCCGGAGACGGGGAAGTTGGCGACGGCGCGGGCGGTCTGCGCGCCGTAGAGGGCATCGGCGGGGACCTGGAACTCCCCCATCGAGTCGCGCTCGGTGCGTGTGTTGGTCATGATCTGCCTTACTTGGCCGCGTCCGTCGAGAGGTGATACGACAACACGGCCAGCTCCTGCAAGAATGAGACGTTGCGGACGACGACGCGCTCCGGGACGCGCAGAATGATCGGGGCGAAGTTCAGGATCACGCGGACCCCGGCCGCGATCACCTCCTCGGCGACGGCCTGCGCGGCGGCTGCGGGGACACAGAGAATGGCGATGCGCGCGTCCAGCGCCTGATTGACCTCGCGCAACCGCGCCTCATCCTGGATGACCAGCTCGCCCTGGGACCGGCCGATCTTGGCCGGGTCGGTGTCGAAGGCGGCGGCGATGTGAAACTTGTGTTCGCGCAGGCCGGGGTAGCCGATCAGGGCGCTGCCCAGGTTGCCCGCGCCGATGAGAATGATCGGCTGCATCCGGTCAATCTTCAAAATCCCGGCGATGCGGTTTTGCAGTTCGATGACGTTATAGCCGACGCCAGGCTTGCCGAATTCGCCGAAGTAAGACAGGTCCTTGCGGAACTGGGCGGCGTTGATGCCGGTCTGCTTCTCCACGTCGGTGCTGGAGATGGTCTCCACCTGGGACGCCTCCAGGTCGATCAGAAAGCGCAGGTAAGTGGCGAGACGCTCCAGCGTGGGGATCGGCACCTTCGGGCTGCTGTTCACGGTGAATTCTCCCGCCTTCGTGAAGAATGGCGCAATCATTATAGCCCGCCCCCCGAAGCGGCGTCAACCCCCGTGACCGTCACTGCGGCGCGTCGGGGGACCACCAGGGGTTGCGGAAGGCCGGCAGCATCTGGGCGGCGGATAGGGAGGAGAGGTCCGGCCCCAGGGCCGCCAGGGCGGCGGGGGTGGTGTCGGCGACGAAGGCCAGGGCGGGCGCGGCGTCCGGGGCGCTGCCGGCGGGCGCGAGCAGGCAGCGGATAGTCCAGGAGGTCGGGGCGCGGTCGCCCTGGGCGCGGCCTGCGGCCTGGAGCGCCAGGAGGCCGTCGCGCAGCAGGCCATCGCGCACGGACGCGCCCGCCGGCGGTGACGGGCAGAGGACGGTCAGGGTGATGGCGCTCTGGCGCGGGTCCATCTGAACGCCGACCGGGGTGATGTTCTGCGCCGTCATCTGCGCGTCCTGCTGGAGCGCCTGGAGCAGCGCCTGCTCCGACGGGTCGGCGGCCTGGACGGCGTCCGGCGCCGGCCCGTTGACGGCGGCGGCCGGGAGCACGACGGGCGCGGCCTTCACCTGCGGCTCGTCGGCCCGGCGGCTCCGGTCCATGGCGAGGCCGGCGAGCACCACCACCAGCACGGTCAGTGCTGCCACAAGCCAGGCCCCCCAGCGCAGCAGCGTCTCCGGGTGGCGCAGGCCCCGCGCCGGCGGCGCGGGCGGGACCTGAACGACGATGGGGGAGAGGGGGGTGTAGTCGCTGTGGGGGTGCAGGGCCGCGAGCTGGCGCTGCCGGGACTCCAGCAGGCGATCCAGCTTGAGCCGGTCGGCCGGGCTGTCGGGGTTGATGTCGAGGGCCATCCGGTACCACTGGATGGCGTCGTCAAGGCGGCCCTGGTTCTCGTAGATGTCGCCGAGCAGGCTCTGCGCGGAGGCGCTCTCGGGCGCAAGCCGCAGGGCGGCCATGCACTTCTCCACGGCCTCGTCCCAGCGTCCGCGCATCCGCAGCAGGTTGGCCTGCGCGAGCAACGTGTAGGCCTCGCGGGGCAGGGCGGGATCCTGGGACGGTGTGGGCGTCGTTGTCACGGGCGGTCCTCCTCCGGCGGGCGCAGGCCCGAATGTCCCCCCGTGTGGCCGAAGCCGCCCGCGCCGCGCGCCGTCCCCGGCAGCGGGCCATCGCCGAGGTCCTCCCACTCGGCGCGGACGACCGGGGCGAAGACAAGCTGGGCGATCCGGTCCCCACGCCGGAGGGTGATGGGCGAGTCGCCCCAATTGATGACGATGACAGTGATCTCGCCGGTGTAGTCGCTGTCAATGGTGCCCGGCGCGTTCACCAGGCCCAGGCCGAGGCGGGCGGCGAGGCCGCTGCGCGGGCGCACCTGCGCCTCGCAGCCGTCGGGGACGGCGATGCGGATGCCGGTCGGGATCAGGGCGCGCCGGCCGGGATCAAGCGTCAGGCTGACCGGGACGGCGGCGTACAGGTCCATGCCGGACGCGCCCGGGGTGGCGTAGGAGGGCAGCGGCAGGTCGCGGGCGTGCGGCTCGCGGGAGACGGCGACGCGCACCTCACGCCCCCTTCCGGGGGCCGGCCCCCTCCGTCTGGCGCACGGGCAGGATCAGGGTGAAGACGCTGCCCCTGCCGGTCTCGCTCTCCACGGTGACGGTGCCGTGGTGGGCCTCCGTCAAGGCCTTGACCAGGGCCAGGCCGATGCCCGTGCCGCCGATCTCGCGGCTGTCCCGGTTGTCCACCCGGTAGAACCGGTCGAACAGCTTGGGCAGGTGCTCGCGCGAGATGCCCATGCCCTCGTCCGTGACCCGCAGCGAGACGGCGCGCGGGTGGGCCTCACCGCCGGCCCGGTCGGTCACCACACGCCCGACCACGCGGACCTCCCCGCCCCGGGGGGAGTATTTGATGGCGTTACTGACCAGGTTGGTCAGAATCTGCTCCAGCTTGTCCGGGTCGGCCTCGATGTGAGGGAAGTCCGGCGGGAAGTCCAGGGCCAGCGCGTGGTTCTTGGCATAGGCGCGCTGGACGCTGAGGACCTTCTCGGCCAGGGCGGGCGCGTCCACGTCCTCCCAGTGCATCTGCATGGCGCGGCCCTGCTCGATGCGGGCGATGTCCAGCAGGTCCTGGATGAGCCGCGTCAGCCGGTCGCACTCCGTATCCACGATGGCATAAAACTCACGGCGCGTGGCCTCGTCGTAGAAGCCCTCGGTGTCGGCGAGCAGGGTGGAGATGAATCCCTTGATGCTGGTCAGGGGAGTGCGCAACTCGTGCGAGACCGTGCGGATGAAGTCGGTCTTCATCCGCTCGACGCCGCGGATTTCGGTGATGTCGTTGAAGACGGCGACGATGCCGGCGGGCGCGCCGTCGTCGTCACGCACCGGGGCGCACTGCACCTGATAGATGCGCTCGCGCAGCGGGTCCTCCGGCTGGGCGTCCTTGATCGGGACCGTGATCTCCTCGGCCAACTCGCCCGGGCCGCCGTCGAGGGCGCGGTCGAGCAGGGCGCGCACGCGCTCGGCGGCGACGACCCGCTCGAAGGGGACTCCGACCAGCGGCGTGTGGGGCGCGAGGTCAAGGATGGCGCGGGCGGAGGGGTTGATCTGCACGATGCGCCCGTTGTTGCCGACCACCAGCAGGCCGGCGTACAGGCTCTCGATGGTGTGGATCAGCTCCTGCTTTTCCTGGATGACCTCGCGGTACATCTGGGCGGAGGCGATCACGGCGGCCGCGGTCGTCGCCATGCGCTCCAGCAGCCCCACGTCCTCGGTCAGAAAGATGCCGCCGTCCTTTTTGTTGAAGACGTGCAGGACGCCCACGGTGGTGCGCTCCAGGATGCGGTTCTCGTCGTCACGCCGTTCCACGATCAGCGGCACGGAGACGCCGTTGCGGACGCCGTACTGGGCGAGGCCCTCGGTGGCGGCGCGTGGGTCGTGGGCGGCGTCGTACAGGATGATGGGCGTGTTGTTGCGGAAGACGTCGACGCTGAGGCCGTCCTCTGAGATACGGCGTTCCAGGTGCAGCAGTTGTTCGCGGGTGAAGCCCAGGGCGGGGTGCGTCGCGTAGAGGGTGCCGGCGACGGGGTCGTGCAGGAGGAACACGCACCGCTCCGCCTGCAATATCTTGGCGATGCGATCCACAAGTCGCTTCAGTGTCTCTTCGAATTCCATCAGCGGCGGCGTCGGGGCGCAACCGTCGGCGAGCGGCGCGGGCTGAGCCGGGGTCGGGGACGGCTTGTGAGAGTGCATGGGCGTGATGTGACCTCGTAAACAGAAGAAAGAACGTCTCCGCGCAGGCGGGGACTCAGCCGCAGGCCGGGAAGCGGCGAATCCATTCGCTGACCTCCGCGTAACGATTTATTATATCACGAAAACCGCCAGTGGCGGGTGATCTGGCTCATGTCGTGAGCAGCCGCAGGCAATTCTCGCACCGCTGCGGCTCGGCATACTCCTTCACGGCCTTGATCATGCCGGAGGGCAGGGACATGTGGCAGGCCCCGCAGGAGCCGTCCTCGATCTTGGCGATTCCGACGCCGCTTTTGGCGCGGATGTCGTCGTAGCGCTTGAGCAGTGCCTTGTCCTCGATCTGCAGGGCGGCCTCGCCGCGGCGGCGCGTCAGGTCGGCCAGCTCCAGTTCCAGGGTGTCGTGGCGGGAGCGGAAGGCGGCGACGGTGTCGGCGCGCCGGGTGTCGGCCTCCCGGGCCCGCTCCTCGGCGGCGGTCAGGTCGGACTGGGCCCGCTCCACCCGGTCCATCAGCTCCAGAATGCGCCCGTCCAGGTCGGCGCGCTGGCGGCCCAGGGCGGCGATCTCCTTCTCCATGTTGCTGAGTTCCTTGGGGTTGGTGACGCCGCCCTTGTAGAGTCTGTCGTGGTAGGTCTTGCGCTTGTCTTCGACGCCCTTCAGCTTCAGCTCGCTGTCCTTCAGGTCACCCTGCAAATGGTGCAGGGCCGTGCGCTTCCCCTCGGCTTCGGCGCGCGCTGCGGCGGCATTCTCGGTGGCCGCCGCGCCGGTGTCCAGGGCGGCCTGGGATTTGCGGGTGCGGGCGATCTGGCTGTCCAGCTGCTGCAGGCCATAGAGCGCCTGCAGCGTGTCGTAAAGCGAGGTCGGCATGGCGGGGATACTCCTGGTCCCATTCTACCGGAAAGGCCGCCGGGTGTCAATGCGGCTGGACCGATAGATTCCCCCCTGCCGTGCGTACTCTCAAGAGGAGCGAAACAAAAACAAGGGGAACAACGTGATGATACTGCCCCGGCTGGGCCTGCGCCGCCGCTTTCGTCCCAGCCAGGACGAGGGAACGTCCGCCGCGCTGACGGCGGCCGCATTGCAGGAGCGCTATCTTGACGACATCTTCCGCTACGTCGCGCGCCGCGTGGCGCGCCGGGAGGACGCCGAAGACATCACCGCTGAATGTTTCGCCGCCGCCTTCGCGGCCCTGCCTGGCTTTCGCGGCCAATGCGACGTCCGGCTGTGGCTGCTGGGGATCGCCCGCCGCAAAGTCGCCGACGCACTGCGACGGACGGCACGGCGGCGCGAGGTCCTTGACTCGGAGGCGGATGCTCTTCACCATTGCCCGTCCGAGAACGGGTCGCCGGAGGCCGCCCTTGCGGCACAGGAGTCGGCCCGAGAGTTGAGACGAATGATCCGGTCTCTGAAGGAGCCGCAGCGCGAGGCGCTGCTGCTGCATTATGTGGAGGGCCTGCCGCAGTCGGAGGTCGCGGTCGTGATGGGGCGCTCCCCGGCCGCCATCAACAGCCTCTTGCAGCGGGCGCGCGCGGCCCTCCTGCGCGCGGGCCGAGGCTATTTTCTGGATGATTCCGATGACGAGGCGAGCAAATGACACAAGGGCGACTGTCCAATGAACTCATCAAGCAGCAGCTGACGGACCTCTTCCCCGCCGAGGAGCCGTCGCCTGAGTTGCGGGCGCGCGTCGCCGCGCTGGCGCTGCAACAGCAGGAGATCGCGCATCAGGCCGCCGCGCGCCAACGCGGCAGACGCCTCGTCCTCGCCGCCGCCGGGGCCGCCGTGCTGGGGGGCCTCCTGGAGATGACCCTCCCGCCGCTGGCCGCAGCCCGGATGCTGCGGCGCATGGACGGAGTCATGCGCGACGCCCGGAGCGCGCACTTCATCCTCCGCCGTGTGCAGCCGGACGGCAGCAGCGTCAAGATCGGCGAAACATGGTATCAAGACGGCGCGTGGCGGATGGAAAATGTCTTTGAGACGGGGCCCCGGACCCAAATCTTTGCGAACGGCAAGTTGTGGTCCTACGACTCCAAGGCGGACACCGTCACGGTCGAGCGCAGGAGCAGCCCCTTCGGCTACCCCAGCGCCGGCTTCTCACTCACCGCCCTGCTTGGAAGCGGGGCGTCCGGGAAGACCGCCGACTCACCACAGGACCTGGGCGAGACCACGATCAATGGCCGCCGCGCGCATCAAGTCGCCATCATTTCGGCAGCGGGTGAGCGTATGGTATTCTCTGCGGACCCGGATACGGACCTGCCGTTCCACATGGACGTTCAGCGCAAGACGGATCACGGGTGGGAGTTAGGCGCCACCGGGGACATGGACTACAACCAGCCGTTGCCGAAAAGGCTCTTCGTCCCGGACTTTCCGCGCACAGCCCGGGTGCGCGACATTGATGCAAGTGTGCGTGCTCTGCATCAGCGATGGATCAACGGCATCGCCAGGCAACGCGCCGGCGACCGCACGGTCGTAATCCGGGACTTGCAGGTCAACGCCGAAGGCGACGTTTTCTTGCTCTATACGGCGGGACACTACCCCGGCGACTGGCAGGACGACGTTATCATCAACATCAATGATGATGCCGGCAACCATTATAACAGGGGCCGTGAGATCGGGACGCACTTCCGTGGAAATAAAGCCGGCCTTGTCTTCAACGGCGAGCAACTGGAAGGAATCTGCACGATTGCCCCGGTGTTGGGCCGCCAGGTGCATCAGCTAACGATCAAGTTCGACTGCACTCCCGTGCCCCGGCACGGTATCAGAGACATGCCTGTGCCGGGCGTCCGCTACGAGCTCCTCGGCAGAAACCCGGTGACGGCCGTTTTCACGCTGCCGATTCATGAGCGCATCCCGTCAGACCTGCCGGATTACATGCCGTATATGCCCTTTCCAGTGACGGAGCAGGACTTGGAAGAATTGAGAGGCAGGCACTGACAAAAGATCAAGCCCGGCCCTATGTTCGATAGGGGCCGGGCTTTTCCTTTTCAGCGGTTGCAGGCAGGCTCAGTCGTTGCTGTCATGGTGGCGATACTGCCAGCCGTAGGCATTGCCGTAAGGCGCACCGGAGGATCGGTAGCTATTGTAGCCGCTGCGGTTGTAGTTCTCGTAGTCCCCGCCATCGTGATAGCGGTGGTAATACTCATCGCGGCTCTGGTCCTGCGACTGGTTCTGGCGGGCCTTCTCGTACTGGCTGCCCGCGACGGCCGCGCCCGCCGCGCCCAGCAGGGCCAGGCCGTTGTTGTGATTGAGCAGGCCAAGCCCGGCGATGGCGGCCCCGCCGATGGCGAGGTTACGCATCAGATTCTTGTTCGCCTGCCGGTCGGCGTCCTTGCCGGCGAACACGGCGGTGGGGGCGAGGGCGGTTGTCCCGAACGCCGCCACCAGGCCCAGAGTCGTCAATTTCGCGCATCGTTTCATAATCAGAATTCCCTCTCAAACTTTTCATCGGAATGGCCCTGGTGGTCATTCCTTTCTGCCTATTCAGACTGACCGTATTCGCGTTTTGTTCCACCTAATTCTTGACGGACTGTGCCGTCTGGGAAAATTCAATGCCGGCAGTGATTTGCCGGAAGCGTTGCCGGAGGCTGGGGACAGGAGGCGACCCTGTCGCGGCAATCGCGTGCTTTCAGACGCCCTCGGAGAGGTTTCCGTGCCTTGGCATATAATCCGTCGGGGTGAGGGCGAAGATGAGGGTGTCGCGCAGCTCGCCCTGCGGCGTTCGGGCCGCATTGCGCAGCGTGGCCTCATGGACGAAGCCGAGGCGGCGCGGGAGCGCGGCGCTTCTGACGTTGCGGGCGTCGCAGCGGATCTCGACGCGCTGTGCCGCCAGCGTTTCCAGTGCCAGGCGGCAGAGGAGAGACACTGCCTCCGTCATGAAGCCCTTTCCCTGAGCGGATGTCCGCAGCCAGTAGCCGATCTCGAATGAGGGGACCTCCCAGTTGATTCGGTGCAGGCCGCTGCCGCCGAGGTAGAGGCCGGGGTCTTTCTCCCAGACGCTGATCGGCAGGTCCTCTCGCAACAGCCACTGCGCCTGCGCGCGCCGGGCATGGGCCTCGGAGTCGTCAGGCGAGCCGTGCTTGTCCGCCCAGGGCATCCACAGGCGCAGCTCCGGGCGCGACTCTTCCACGGCCTCCCAGACGGCGGGGCCGTCGCCGGCACGGGGCGGACGCAGCAGGACGCGCGGGCCAAGAAGCTGGTCCGGCAGGGGGCGCAGGATGGGCGGCGGGGGCGTATGCACGGCGACGTCGGCTGCCATCGTGACCCCATAATACCCTAAAGATGCGGGGCTGTCTGCCGACAATGGAGGGCAAGAGATTCCGCCCGGTGAAGGGGAACACGCCACACGATGTCCGAGCCAGCGATCCAGATTCAGAACTTTTCCAAAGAATACCCCGTGCCGCGCCAGAAGGCCAGGCGCGTCGCGGTGAACGACCTGTCCCTCGAAGCGCCCGCCGGCGGCCTGTTCGGCTTTTTGGGGCCGAACGGCGCGGGCAAGACCACCACCATCAAGATGCTGCTGGGCTTCATCCCGCCGACGCGGGGCGGGGCCTGGCTGTTCGGCGTCCCCGTGGCCGACGACGCGGCCCGCCGCCGCGTCGGCTACCTGCCGGAGCAGCCATATTTCCCCAAATTCCTGTCGGCGCAGGAGGTCGTGCGCGCCCACGCAGGGCTGGCCGGTCTGGCCGGCGCGCGGGCGCGTGAGCGGGCGGAGGCCTGTCTGCACCAGGTCGGGATGTGGGACAACCGCCACATGACGCTCGCCAAGTGCTCCAAGGGCATGACGCAGCGGGTCGGGCTGGCGTCGGCGCTGGTCGGCGACCCGGACCTGTTGATCCTGGACGAGCCGTCGTCGGGCCTGGACCCGCTGGGGCGCAGGGAGCTGCGGGAGCTGCTGGCGGCGCTGCGGGGCGCGGGCAAGACCATCTTCCTGTCGTCCCACCTGCTGTCGGAGATGGAGAGCGTCTGCGACCGTGTGGGCGTTCTGGCGAAGGGAAAACTGGTCGCCTGCGGGGCGCCCGCCGAGATCACGCGGACGCGGGATCAGGTCGCGGTCCTGGTCGCGCAGACCGAGCGCGATGAGGTTCTGGCGCACGAGGTCGAGGCGCATGGGGGACGTGTGGAGGCGGACGGCGAGAAGACACGCCTGCTGATCCCCGCCGAACGAGTTTACAACGTCATGGGCCTGCTGGAGCGGCGGCGGGCGAGGCTGCTGTCCGTCGCGCCGCAGCGCGAGACGCTGGAAGAGGCCTTCCTGCGGCTGGTGGGGTAACGGAGGAGGGGTAATGCAAACGCTGCGCAACATCGGCATCATCGGCCGGATCACCATGCTGGAAGGGGCGCGCAAGCAGGTCTTCCACGTCCTGATGCTGTTCGCCGTCTTCCTGATCTTCGGCTCGACCGTCCTGGCGAAATTCGACCAGCACGTGCAGATGAAGATGCTGACGGACCTGTGCATGGTCTGTGTCTCCTTCGTCAGCAGCGTCATCGCCGTCACGGTCGCGGTGACGGGCGTGCCGGGCGAGATGGAGCAGAAGACGGTCTATCCGGTCATCGCCAAGCCCGTTCGCCGCTGGGAATTCATTCTGGGCAAGTACGCCGGGGCGATGGGCACGGTCGTCCTCGGGATGGCGATCATGGCGGCGACGTTCGCCTTTCTGGAGCGGGCCTACGAGGGTCATGTCGAGCCGTCAGTCTTCTACGTGTTCCCGTTCCTGCTGCTGGAGACCGCCATTCTGGGCGCGGCGGCGCTGTGGCTGTCCACATTCACGTCCTGGCCGCTCGCCTGGTTCCTGTCCGTCTTCTTCTGCCTGCTGGGCAACGCCAAGTTCTCGCTGTACGCCTCGCTGATGGCGCAGCACCAGAGCGCGTTCAACAGGGCGACGATCACGCTGCTTTACCACCTGCTTCCCAATTTGCAGTGCTTCGACTTCAAGGACGCCATCGTGCATCACCTGTTCGTGCCCAACGCCTACCTGTGGCAGACGGCGGCGTATGGAGTCTGCTACGCGGCGGCGCTACTGACGCTGGCCTCGATCTCGTTCGCGCGGAGGGAACTGTGAGCAACGGCAGGCCGAAGGACAAAGCGCCCTGGCTGCTGACGGGATGCCTGGCGCTGACACTCAGCGGCGTCTCGACACTGCTGCCGCACACGCCGGCCCAGGCGCAGCCCCCCAAAGCGGCGACGGCGGGCGTCACGACGCACGCCGCCCCGGTCGCGGACGACGATGGGGACGGCGATGAGCTGCTGGAACACTGGGGCGACGCGAGATACAGCCGCGAGCAGCGGGCGCAGATCAAGGGGCTGCTGGCGCTTTTCGCCGGGGCCGGCGCGCTGTCGTATCGCCGCCGGGCGGCCCTGCGGAGGAGCCATCGGCATGGGTAAGAAGGCTGGTCCCCTGCTGCTGTGCGCGGCGTTGTTCGCCCTGGCTGCCGGGCTTGAGATCGCGTCTCAGCCGACGGGAGAGGCGCAAGGATACCTGGTGACGGCGGCGCGGAGCGGGAACGACGCGGCGCTCAGCCAGGCGGCGGGCGAGTTTCGGATCGTGGCGGCGAATCTGCTCTGGGCCAAGGTCGTGGACCACTACCACCACCAGTTCATGGCCCAGGGCGGCGACTGGGCCAAGAACGAGAGCCTGCTGCCGCTCCTGAAGACCATCACGGAGCTGGACCCGCACTTCACGCAGGCCTATGTGCTGATGGGCGGGGAGATCCTGCCGGGGACGGGCCGGGTCGGCGAGGGCGAGGCCGTGCTGGCACGGGGCCTCCAGAACAACCCCAACGACTGGGAGATGTATCGGGAGACGGCAATGCTGTACGCCTGGACCGAGCATCGGCCGGCCCAGGCGCTGCCCTATGCACGGGCGGGACGGGCGCAGGTGGAGGACAGCTACGCCCATCGCCAGATGTCACACGACGACTACGTCTTCGCGCGCAGCCTGATGACCCGGCTCTGCCGGACGCTGGAGGACCAGGTGCGGCATCACAGCAACGACCCGCTCACGGACGGCGATCGCCCACAGCCGCCGCCAATTGTTGGAGCGTCTTCTGGGCGATCTCGCCCATCAGGGTCAGGTTAAAGGCGGCGGTGTCCCAGTTGATGGCGGTCAGTGAGGCGTGGGAGACGACGTGCCCCGACGCGGAGCCGACGCGCAGGGGGCGCATCGTGCCGGGCACGCGCGTCGGCTGTCGGGTCTGCGTGCGCCGCTGCTCGAACAGGGAGACCAGGTTCAGGCCGTCGGAGTAGCGCAGGTGCAGCAGGGGCCGCCGCCCGCTGGTGAGGGCCGCGCCGACAAGCCGGTAGCCGGCCAGCGAGGCCGGCGTCAGCCACGCGCCGCCGAGCTGGCGCGGGACGGAGGCGACCGGAATCGGCCCCTCCGGGTCACGCTTCTGCTCCACCACACGGACGCCGGGACGCCGCGCCAGCCGCGCCGGATCGAACTCCGCGCGCGTCAGCCGAGGCCGGAAATTGATGTCCGCGTAGGCGACCGTCACCGCCAGCTTCGCCGCCAGCTTCCTGTCCTCGTACGCCTCCCGGTAACTCTCCCGCTTCAGCACCAGTCCCGTCGCCGCGTCAATCCACAGCCGGCGCGCCAGCGTACCGCTGCGCCGGCGCTTGATCGCCAGCAGGAACACCTTGCGGTTGTCATAGGTCTGCTTCTGCGGCGCGACCGCGACGAGGTAGTTGGTCTTCAGAAGGGCGTAGGCGGTGGCCGCATCGGCCACGGCATCGGCGTCAGGGGCGAGGCGGTAGTGGTACAGCAAGCGCCGCCGCGGATCGTACTCCCAGCGCTCGCGGCTGTTGGAGATGGACTTGCGGCCCTGCAGCCGCTCCGGGGCGATGTAGTCCAGGCGGCGCAGGTTGACGGCGAGGTGGGAGACGATCACGGCGACGGCCCGCCCGGAGAGCCAGTAGGTGGTGACCTGGCGGCCCCGGTAGCTAAAATGGTCGTCGGCGTCGAGGGAGCGGTTGTAGAGGTCCGCCGCCGTCGGGACGCGCGTCACGAAGCGGGGCCTGGCCGCGTGAGAACCGCTCGTGCGGGCGGGGCGCGGCGCGGCGGGGGCGGCGGCCGTCAGGCCGAACATCAGACCCAGGGCCGCCGCTGCCGCGCTTCGCGGCAGCGGGCTATGGGGCCGCATCGCTGACTGCATCGGGCACATTCGCCGCCGCGCTCATGCCGGAGTCGTCCGCCGTGAACGAGTCATCCATGGCAATCATGTCCTGCCGGTCGCGGTCGGCCAGCGGCTGGCGGGCCGCCGACTCGGTGTGGGCCTGCACCAGCGAGGAGACGTCCACCGTGTCCGCCGCAGGCGCATTAGACGCAGGCGACACGGGCGGCATCGGCGGGACCGGCCCGTGACCGACCAGCGGGCCGGCGATGGCGGCGGCGACCACGGCCGCGGCGGCCAGGCCGGCGGACCAGCGGCGCTGCGGCTCCCGCATCGCGTCGCGCAGCGCCTCCCAGGACGGGCGGAAGGCCGGGCGCTTGGCGGCGTCCTCGACGCGCATCCGGCGGTAGGCGTTGACCCAGAACTCCGGCACGGGCGGCGCGGGCGCGCCGATCCCCTGCAGCAGGGATTTGGTCTGCTTGAGGCCCTCATAGGCGGCACGGCACGCCGGGCAGGCGCTCAGGTGCGCCGCCACGTCGCGCATCTGCACCACGTCCAGCATCCCGTCCAGATAGGCCGAAAGTTGTTCTCCATGCGGATGAGCGTTCATGATCGTCGCCAGTCTAAGTCCCCGTCCGGTTCATTCGTTTTCACGTTTTCCTTTGTAGACGCGCGTGCCTCTGCAAGAGTTCTATCCCAAATTCATGAAGATAAGATGAAGGCGCAACGGCCGCCCCAAATGATTCTTAATATTTCACGCCCATTTTAAGCAGCTTCTGCCGGACCTCGGCGCGCGCACGGTGCAGGCGCGAACGGACGGTGCCGATGGGCGTGCTCATGATCTCCGAGATCTCCTCGTAGGAGAACTCTTCCACATCCGAGAGGATCAGCACCATGCGAAATTCCGGCGAGAGGCAGTCCAGCGCCTTCTGCAGCGGCTCGCTGTAGGACTCGCGCAGGGCATGCAGGGCCGGGTCGTGGGTCCAGTCCGGGATGTCGCGCGGACCGGCCTCTCCCTCGTCGCCTATCAAGGGGGCGTCCAGCGACTCCACCCGCCCCGCCCGCTTCTTGTGGCGCTGGCGGTCAATGAACGTGTTGGTCATGATCCGATAGAGCCACTTATCGAAGTACGTGCCCCGCTGAAACCTCCTGAACGAGCGGTAGGCTTCCAGGAGGGCGTCCTGGAGCAAGTCCTGGGCGTCCTCGTGGTGGCCGGTCATGCGGTAGGCGACGCGGTACAATTTGTCCTGGTGCGCGGCCAGCAGGCGCGCGAACAGGTCCACGTCGTCTTCCGTCAGTCCGGCCGCCGGGCCGTCCCCCGCCTGCGTCGGCGCATCAGGGCGCGTCTTGTCGGGAAACAGCCTCATTGCCGTCGCGGGAATCCGTGCATCCCGTCTTGTTTCCTCTCTGGGTAGCGTTGCAGCGGCGCAAAAAGTTCCCGAAGGCCCCGCCCGGCCCACAGCCCCCTCATCCCCCGGCCCCTTCTCCCTCCCCCGCTCGTTCCTCGCTGGGGCGAAGGGGGGACAGAAAAAGCCCTGCGCCACAGGAACCCTCGCCCCTCCGAGGGAGAGGGTCGGTCGCTTGCGACCGGGGAGAGGGGGGCGGGGGCCCTACTCCCCTACCGTCACCTTCGTCATCCGATCCCCCTCGCGGAGCGCCAGCACGTTGTCCAGGCCGGACGTGACGCGGCCGAAGACGGCGTAGCCCCCGTCCAGATTGGGTGTCGGCGCCAGGGTGATGTAGAACTGCGATGTGGCGCTGTCGGGATCACTCGTCCGAGCCATCGCCAGGACGCCGGCCGAGTCGTGCTTGAGCTGGGGCGACACCTCCAACTTGATCGTCTTGCCGGAGCCGCCGCTGCCGTTGCCGCTGGGGTCGCCGCCCTGGATGACGAAGCCGGGGACGTAGCGGTGGAAGGTCAGTCCATCATAGAAGCCGCGCTGGGCGAGGCCGATGAAGTTGGCGGTCATGATGGGCGCTTGGGCCTCGAAGAGCCGGGCGGTGATGGGGCCCTTGGTGGTCTCGAAGGTGACGGTGCGGTCGGCCATGATGCGTGTTTCTCCTGATAGTGGGTAAGGTCTTCGACTTCCTTGGCGGTCAGATGCCGCCACGCGCCGGGCGGCAGGCCGGACAGGCGGACAGCGCCGATGCGGATGCGGGTGAGGCGGGCGACGGGGTGGCCGACGGCGGCCAGCATCCGCCGCACCTGCCGGTTGCGGCCCTCGTAGATGGTCAATTCGACCTCCGCCGTGCCCTCCCCTGCGCCCGCGCCATCTTGGCCGGGCCTGGGGCGGTTCGCGCGAACGAGTCTGACCCCTTCGGCGGGCGCGGTCATCCCGTCGTCCAGCCGGACCCCCCCGGCGAGTCGGACCAGCGCGTCGGCGTCGGGGATGCCCTCCACGACGGCGCGGTAGGTCTTCGGGACATGGTGGCGGGGGTGGGTCAGACGGTGCAGGAACTCGCCGTCGTCCGTCAAAAAGATCAGCCCCTCGGTGTCGGCGTCCAGACGGCCCACGGGGCGCAGCAGGGGCCTGCCCTGGAGGTCCACGAGGTCGGTGACGACGCGGGCGGCATGGACGTCCGCGCGGGTGCTGACGACGCCGCGCGGCTTGTTCAGGGCGATGTAGTAGCGCTTCTTCGGCAGGGCGACCGGGCGGCCGTCGAAGGTGATCGTGTCCGCCTGCGGGTCCACCTTCGTCCCCAGCTCGGTCACGACCTGGCCGTTCACCCGCACCCGGCCCTCACGAATCCACGCCTCGCACGCGCGCCGCGAGCCGACGCCGGCGGCGGCGAGCGTTTTTTGCAGCCGTTCCATAGATCATCCCCCCCACCGTCAGCAGCGCCAGCGCGCACAGCCCCACCCCCATCTCCTTCAGCAGCGTCAGCCCGGCGCGCCCGGTCGTCCGCAGCAATGCGGCCCCGACCTGCACCGGCACGTCCCGCGCGGCGACCGCGTCGCCCATCGCCTGCATCTTGCCGTCGAGCAGCACGACCACCGTGCCGAGCTTCGTCCCCCGGCGCACCGGCGCGGCCGGCTGCGGCACCAGCGGCATCACCCTGATCTCGAAGCCGGGCCTCGGCTGCCACCTGGACAGCACGACCCGGATGTCGCCCGCCGCCTGCACGGGGGCCGGCCCGGCGGCCAGCGGCACGGAGACCGTGCCCACGTCGGCCTGTTGTGGGACGACCGTGGTGGGCGCAAAGTTCGCAAAGCCGTAGTTGAGCAGCGACTCCACATCTTCGCGGCAGGTGCCACTGTCCAGGGCGACGGCGATCAGCCGCCATTTCTGACGGGTCGCCGAGCCGACGAAGCAGTGGCCCGCCTGATGCACGTACCCGGTCTTGATGCCGTCCGCGCCGGGGAAGAACTTGAGGAACGTGTCCGACGTGTTCTTGACCCAGACGTCGTAGATGTGCATGGAGCGCCGGATTTTGTACTTCTGCGTGCGCACGATCTGGTCGAACACCGGCTGCGTGTTGACGGCGTAGGCAGCGATCTTGGCGAGGTCGGCGGCGGTGGAGTAGTGGCCGGGGGCGTAGAGGCCGTTGGGCGTGACGAAGTGCGTGTTGGCCGCCCCGATCTCCTTCGCCTTCTGGTTCATCAGGGCGACGAAGGCGGGGACGGAGCCGGCCAGGTAGTGCGCGCCCGCGACCGCCGTGTCGTTGGCCGAGCGCAGCAGCATGGCGTAGAGCAGGTCGTGCAGGGAGATCTTCTCGCCCGGCGACAGGTGCAGGGAGTCCGGCGGCACTTGGTCCACGCCCTTGGGCGCGACGACGACATCATTCAGATGCCCCTGCTCCAGCAGCAGGAGCGCGGTCATCATCTTGGTCGTAGAGGCCATTGGCCGCCGGACGTTCTCGTTGCGCCCCCAGAGGACTTTTCCGGTGACGGCGTCTATGAGGACGGCGTAATGGCTATGCTCCGTCGGCAGCGTCGGCCCGATGAGGACGCCCCCCCCGCTCCCAATAACGGGGGGGCCGGACTTGGCGGGGGCTTTGGGCGGCAGTGCGGCGTTGGCCGGGGCGATGCCGAGGGCCAGGGCGAGTAGCAGGGCTGTCAATTTTTTTGTCATAAGCGATGGCAACAGGAACAGCGATTCAAATCGCCGCTCCCGGCGATGACGCCGAGTCTCCGCCTGTGCGGAGACGCCTCTTTGTCCGCGCAGGCGGACACTCGGCCGAAGGCCATGAGCGGCGAATTCATTCGCTGGCCTTCTGTCATCCTGTACGGGCATGGCGCGCCATGCCCCTACTCCTCCAGGCCGACGGCTTCCAGGGCGTCGTGCGCCGCCGCGCGGTCGGCCTCCGCCTCGGCGGGGGCGATGTCCTCCAAGGGCGGCAGGTCGTCCAGCGTGTTCAGGCCGAAGTAGTGCAGAAAATCGCGCGTGGTCACGTACAGGATCGGGCGGCCCGGCACGGGCTTGCGGCCCTCCTCCCGAATCAGGCCGCGCTCAGCCAGGGTCTTCAGAACGCCGTCCACGTTGACACCGCGCACGGCCTCCACCTCGGCCTGCGTCACCGGCTGCTGGTAGGCGATGATCGCCAGCGTCTCCAGCGCCGGCCGCGAGAGGCGGGCCTTGCCGCCGGGCGCGGCGAGTAGCCGGGCGATGTCCTCCGACAACTGCGGACGGGTCGCCATCTGGTAGCCGCCGGCCAGCCGGACGATGTGCAGCCCGCCCGCGCGCCGCGCGTAGGCGTTGACCAAGTCCTCCAGCGCCTCCTCGACGGCGGCGGGCTCGACGCCCAGCGGCTTCGCCGCCTCCGCCGGCCGCACCGGCTCGGCGGCGACGAACAGGTAGGCTTCCAGCAGGGAATGCAGGTCGGTCTCGGTCATCGTGATTCAGAACTCGGTCGCTGCCCTTGATTATAGCAAGATTTTTCCCGCAAGGCAAGGGCACTTGACACCGCCGTGAAAGCCGTGTATACTAACGCGCAGTGCTGGCAGGCTCTTAAGGCGAACACCGACGTTCCCAAGGGACCCGACGAACCCCCGGTTCGTCGGCGCTCCGGGGGACGTTTTTTCATGCCCGCGTTCTGCCGCGCCCGTGTCCGAGACAACCCAACAACCCGACCAAGGAGACATGACCCCTCGATGGCAAAGACACCTCAAGACGTGATCAGCATGATCAAGGACCGCGAAGCCAAGTTCGTGGACATCAAGTTCATTGACGTGCTGGGCATGTGGCACCACTTCACCCTCCCCGCCCACCGCTTCGATGAAGACTCGTTCTCCGACGGCCTGCCCTTCGACGGCTCCTCCGTGCGCGGCTTCCAGACCATTGACGAGTCGGACATGCTCCTGGTCCCCGACCCGGACACGGTGATGATGGACCCCTTCACCGAGATGCCCACGATCTCGCTGGTCGCCGACGTGCAGGACCCGATCACGCGCCAGCAGTACCCGCGCGACCCGCGCTCGATCACCAAGAAGGCCGAGGCCTACCTGCAGTCCACCGGCATCGCCGACACCGTCTACTTCGGCCCGGAGGCCGAATTCTACGTCTTCAATGACATCCGCTACGGCACCGGCCCCAACGCCGGCTTCTACTACATCGACTCCGACGAGGCCGCCTGGAACACGGGCCGCGATGAGAAGCCGAACCTGGGCTACAAGATGCGGACCAAGGAGGGCTACTTCCCCACCCCGCCCGCCGACACCATCGCCGACCTGCGCTCGGAGATGGTGATGACGCTGCTGGAGGCCGGGATCGAGGTGGACGTGCATCACCATGAGGTCGGCAACGCTGGCCAGTGCGAGATCGGCCTCAAGTTCGACACCATCGTCAGGATGGCCGACAAGCTGATGACGCACAAGTACATCGTCAAGAACACGGCGGCCCAGAACGGCTTCACGGCCACGTTCATGCCCAAGCCCGTCTTCCAGGACAACGGCAGCGGCATGCACACGTCCTGCTCCATGTGGAAGGGCGGCACGAACATCTTCTTCGACGAGAAGGGCTACGGCCAGCTGTCGGAAACCGCCGTGTACTACATCGGCGGCATCCTGCGGCACGCGCCCGCCCTGCTGGGCTTCGGCGCGTCCTCCACCAACTCCTACCGCCGCCTGGTGCCCGGCTACGAGGCCCCGATCAACCTGGTCTACTCGGCCCGCAACCGCTCGGCCGCCATCCGCATCCCGATGGCCGGCAGCCCCAAGTCCAAGCGCGTCGAATTCCGCGCCCCGGACCCGTCCGCCAACCCCTACCTGCTGTTCTCGGCGATGGTGATGGCCGGCATAGACGGCATCCAGAACAAGATTCAGCCGCCCGACCCGGTGGACAAGGACATCTACGAGCTGGCCCCGGAGGAGAAGCACGGCATCGCCCAGACCCCCGGCACGCTCACCGAGTCCCTGGACGCTTTGGAGGCCGACCACGAGTTCCTGCTGAAAGGCGACGTGTTCCCGGAGACGCTGATCGAGACATACATTGACCTCAAGCGCGTGCGCGAGGTCGAGGGCGTCGCCCTGCGCCCCCACCCCTACGAGTTCGCCCTCTACTACGACTGCTAATCACAAAGCCGCGCCCGCCCCTCGCAAGGGGGGCGGGCCTTCATTTTGTGTGCCGCTGTTTTCAGAGCCGTCGCGTGGTATAGTGAGGGTGCGACGGAACACGGGGAGGGAAGACATGACTGTGACAATCAGCCCGGAGACGGAGTCGCTGCTCAGGGAGCAGGCTGGGCGCATGGGGCAGGACGCGGACGTGCTGGCGGATACGCTGCCCCAACAGGCGCTGGCGGAGGCCGCCCGTGACTTTGAAGAGTCCTGCACGGCTATCGCCGAGGCGCTGGCGGGCGATCCCGCCCATGACATCCCCTTGGAGCAATACCAGGCGCGGTTTGAAGCCGAGCGCGAGGCCTGGCGGCGCAAACCGGAGACAGCGTGAGCGCGCCCGGGGGCAGGAGCATTCCACATCACGACCTCTGTTCCATTCCCATGCGCCCACACCGACGGTATCAAGGAGACATCATGGCCCTGCCGCAACGCTACATCGAGAAAGACCGCTACACCGAGGACGAGTACTTCGAGATCGAGCAAAACGCCTTCGGGCGCTGGGAGTATGTGGACGGCGAGATACGCGCCATGAGCGGCGGAACGGATGAGCACAGCGCCATCGCCAGCAACATCGTCACGGCCCTGACGGTCGCTCTGCGCGGCGCGGGCAGACGGACATGCCGCGTCTTCAACTCCGACCTGAAGGTGCATACGGGTGACGGCATCAACACCTATCCCGACGTCAGCGTCGTCTGCGGCCCGCGTGTTTACCACCGGGGTCGGCGTGACGTCATCACCAACCCGCTCCTGATTGTCGAGGTGCTCTCCGACTCGACGGAGGGCTACGACCGAGGCGAAAAGTTTGACCACTACGGGACGATTCCCACGCTGGCCGACTATCTGCTGGCGGCCCAGGATGAGGCGCGCGTACTGCTGTACACCCGACAGCCGGATCGCTGGGACCTGCGGGCCGTATCCGGCCTGGCAAATTCCATTTACCTGCCGTCCGTGGACGTCACCCTGGCCCTCTCCGACATCTACGACCTGAGTGAGTTCGAGGCGGAAGACAAGACGCGGTAATATACCGTTCAGGAGTCACTCGCGTATATCTCGGCGGTTATCACATCCAATTCATCTGCGGTGAAGCGGCGGAAGTCGCAGTGGCCGTGGCGGGCGGTCAATTCCGTTTTCAGCGCGCGGCGGTCGTCGGGGGACAGCGCGGCGACTGCGGCGGAAAATGCCTGGGCCGCTTCTTTCCAGTCCGAGTCGTGTCCCGGAGGCAACGCCTCCCGCTCCGCCACCTCCGCCGCCGCGGGGTCGCCCCGGCCCATCTCCTCCTGCGAGACCAGGCTGACGTCGAAGGCGCGGCGCAGGCAGAAGCTCTCCACGGTCTTGGCGGCCATCGCGCGCGGGTGGGTCGCCCACGCCCCCCGTCCCTTGTTGTACTCGCTCAGGTAGATGCGGGCGCGGAACGGGCGCGCCATGTCCTTGCGGTGGACCACGCACTCGGCCCAGGCCCCGCCGCCGTCCTCGCCGAACGTGGTCTCCATGCCGTCGAACCGGCCGCTGGCGTGGGCCAGGTGCATCAGGCCCTTGTGCGTGACATAGGGCCTGCCGTCAATCAGGACGACGTGCTGCAAGAGCGGATCCAGGCCGTAGCGGCGGCTGATGGCGCAGACCAGGTCCACCTGCGCGGGCGGGGCCCCCTTCATGATGGCGGCGCGCAGCAGGTCACGGCGCTCGTCGTCCACAGTGCGGACGGACGGGCCGGTCAGAGCGGGCTGGGTATTGAGCGGTGCAAACATATGTTTGCATCATTATACCCCAGGCCGGACACAGGCCGGCGCGGGACGTGCTCCGAATCCCCGGTGGAATGCGGTAGAATGATTCCGTGAAAAGCACCCGCACGTCCCGCGCCGCGCTCCTCAGCGCCGCGCTGCTGATACTCTGTCTCCCAACGCTCGCCCGGCCCGCCCGGTCCGACGGCGAGACGCTGGAGTCGCTGCTGCGTAAGCACATCCGCGCCACCGCCACGCCCGCCGCGCTCCGCGACCTCCGCTCGCAAAAGACCGTCTACCAACTGAACGCCGCGGGGATGACCGGGACGCTGATCGAGTACGACGCCCTGCCGCACCGGATGCGGGTGGAGATGGCGCTCGGCCCCATCCGCCAGACCTCCGCCGATAACGGGCGGGTCGCCTGGGAGCAGGACATGACGGGCCATGTCCGCTTCCTGGGCGGCCCCGAGCTGGCCGAGGACCGCGCGACCGAATCATTCTCCCTGGAAGGCTACGACCCGTTCCGCAGCAAGGAGCGGGGACGAGTGGCGCTGCGGCCCCGGCGCGAGCCGGGCACGGGCGACTACATCCTGGAACTGTCCCCCACCGGCGGCATGAGGCAGACTGCCTACCTTGACCCCCACACCTACCTGCTCCGCAAAGTCGTCGCCAGCAAGGCCGGCATCACGGGGACGGTCAGCATCCTGGCGTACAAACAGATCGGCGGCGAGCAGGTGCCGTCGCAGCTGGAGATCACCTACGCCGGCCTGCCGGTGGTGGTCAGCGCGACCCTCCTCAGCGCGCAGCGCGGCCTGCACTTCAGCCCGGCCCTGTTCGACCCCCCGGCCACCGCGCGGGACTTCCAGTTCCTGACCCCCACGGGGCGCGGCCCCGCCAGCATCCCGTTCTCCGACGATCATGGGGAGATCATCGTCCCCGTCACGGTCAACGGCCAGCCGCGCCGCCTGCTGCTCGACAGCGGCGCGGGCAACAGTTTCCTCACGGGGAACGGCTCCCAGGGCCTGAACCTGGCCACCGTAGGCAGCGTGCCCGCCGTCGGCTACGGCGGCGCGGCCCGCACCGGTATCGCCACCCACGCAACTTTAGAACTGCCGGGGGCCGTCCGGGTCCAGGGCCAGACTCTGTACGTCGTCCAGGACCCGGGCATCGCGCGGGCGCTGCAGGCGCGCGGCGGCATTGACGGGGCGCTTGGCTATGACCTGTTCTCGCGCTTCGCCGTCACCATTGACTACCAGAAGAAGACACTGACGCTGGCCGACCCGGCCGGCGCTCCCGCGCAAACGGACGACCTATCGGTGCCCCTGCGGCTGGAGACGCGGACGCCGAGCGTCGCGGCGGCGGTGGACGGCAAGAAGCCCGGACGATTCCTGATCGACACCGGCGACAGCGGCGCGGTACATCTGTTCCAGAAGTACGCCCGCGCCAACGGCCTGCTGCCCGCGGCCGATGACCCGAACGCGCAGACCGTGGAGGGCCTGGGCATCGGCGGCGTCATCAAGGAGATCGTCACACCCGATCACCGGCTGACGCTGGGCGGGCTGACGCTGACCCAGGTGCCGCTGGCCGCCATCGGCGGCGGAGGCATCACCGACGTGCTGGACCAGGCCGGGGGCATCGGCAACGCCGTCCTGCGCAAGTTCGTCGTCACCTTCGACTACGCCCACAGCCGCCTGCGCCTGCGCAAGGCCCCCGGCTTCACGCCCTCCCTCGGCAGCGGCCCCGTCAACCCGTCAGCGCCGTCGGCCCCGCCTTCTACCCCCCCCGCCCCCAATTCTGGGGGAGCCGGACAGGGCATGGCACACCATGCCCCTACCGGACAGGGCATGGCACACCATGCCCCTACACGCTCCTTTTGCCCCACACCCCGCCTGACGCGGGACGAGTTGCTGCGCCGGCACCTGGAGGCGCTGGGCGGCGAGGCGGCGGTGGAGGCGATTACCAGTACGCGCGTCACCGCGAACGTCGAGACGGGTGGCATTAAGGGCACCGTCATCACCGTTTTCGCCGTGCCGGACAAGGAGTTTGAGGAAGACAAACTGGGGATTTTAGACATCGAGCAGGGCTATGACGGCAAGACCGCCTGGCGGCGCGACACCAACGGCAACATCCGCCCGCTCGGCAGCGATGAGACCAAGAACCTGCGCAATCAGCTCTTCTTCGACACGAATTCCTACGTCATTCCGGGCCGCATCCCCGGCAAGATCACGCTCCGCCCGCAGACCGACCCGGCCACCGGCGACTTCGTCCTGGACGCCCTGCCCGAAGGCGGCAAGCCGACCACGCTCTTCCTTGACCCGAAGACCTTTTTAATCGTCAAGGAGCAGCACAACGACGACAACGTGCTGGTCTCCACCACCTACGGCGACTACCGGACGGTGGACGGCGTCCGATTCCCCTTCGCCCAGCACACCACAAACGGCAACACGCGCTACGACATCGTGCTCAAAGTGATCACCACCGAGAACAACGTCAAAGTCGCCGACAGCCTGTTCCAGCGGCCCGCCCAGAGCGGCCAATTCGCCTTCGTCACCCCCGGCGCGACCTCGGCGACCGTGCCGTTCGACTTCGATGACGGGGAGATCGCTCTGAGCGTCACGGTCAACGGTCGGCCGGGGCGGGTCTTTCTGGACAGCGGGGCGAGCGGGATCGCCCTCTCCAAAGCGACCGCGGACGCCCTCAAGCTGCCCCAGGCCGGCTTCCTGGAGGCGCGCGGCTACGGCGGCTCCGCCGACCTGCTGCCGGTCAAGGTACACACCTTTGAGATCCCCGGCGCGGTCCGGCTCTCGGACGTGGCCGCCGTCGCCATCCCGCTGCCCCCGGCGCTGAACTCGTTCCTGACCCAGCCGATCGCCGGCTTCGTCGGCTACGACCTGCTCTCGCATTTCGTGACCCGGATAGACTTCCCCAAGCGGCAGATCACCTTCATCGCCCCCGACACCTTCCTGGCGACGCCCGCGGACGGCCAGGCATTGCCGATTGAATTGGACAACGACATCCCCACCCTCACCGCCCAGCTGGACACCCTGCCGCCGGCGCGCTACCTGGTGGACACCGGCGACGAGGCATTCCTGCGGCTGTACGGCCCCTACGTCGCGCAGAACAAGCTGGACCGCAAGTACCCGGGCGGCCTCTCCACACTCGGCGGCGGCATCGGCGGCGTCTCGGCGGCGCGGATCGCCCGCGTGCGTCGCTTCACGCTCGCCGGCCTCACCCTGCGCGGCGTACCGGCGGACTTCTCACTGGACGCCAAGGGCGGGGCGTCGCAGATCACCGCCGGCTCGGTCGGCTCGGCCCTGCTGTCGCGCTTCGTCGTCACCTTCGACTACCCGCACGGGCGCCTCTTCCTCGCGCCTGGCCCGGACGCCCTGCGCCCCTTCGACACGCGCACGGCGGGCCTCTCGCTGGGCCTGACGCCCGACAAGCGGCACATCGTCGTGATGGCGATCCGCCCGGACGCCCCCGCCCAATTCTCCGACATCCGCGTGTCCGATGAGATTTTGAAGGTGGACGGCGTCCCGGCGATGCAGATCGGCCTGCCAAGCGTGCGTCGCCTGCTTTCGGGCATTTCGGGCCGGTCCTCGCGCCTCCTCGTCGTCCAGTCCGGCAACGGCAAGCCCCGCAACATCCGCGTTCCCTTCTTCGACCCACTGCCGGACACCTTCAGCTCCTCCGCCGAGGCGCGATGAAGACGAGCCGGGTATGGCGGCGCATCCCGACAATGTCCGCGTACAGATTCAACCTGTAGAGGAGAAACATGCCGACCATTAAGTAAGCCCTGCCGCTAACGGCGGGGCTTTTCTTCTGGGGGTATAATGTCGGCGGGAAACAAGACAAATGACGAAGCAGAATAAGGCGGCTGGCATTTTTGCCGACGCTTATCCCAACATCGCCCGATGGGTCGAGGACTTTGGATGGATCGAGATGGGCTGTGATGATTACAGCCGCTCATTCGCCCGGGCGCTGGACATCGGCGGCATGATCTGGGAGGGGGGGTACAAGTACGACACCGTAGACGAAGCCTTGCAGGCGCTGGAAGCTGGTATCGCGGCATGGCTGGAAGAGCAGCACGGCGAATGATGCGCCATAATCAAGAGGAAACTTCCTCGGCCGAAAACGAAAATGAGTAGTTTGCCATGACCGTTCAAATACCGGAAAAGACGCCGGGCGTGGTGCTGACGGACAGCGGGCCGTTGCGAATGACGTATGAGGCGTATTTGGATTGGCTTGACGAAGACAAGCACGCCGAATGGGTAAATGGGGAGGTCATCACGCACAGCCCGGTGTCACGGATGCATGCCACGGTGAAGGGGCTGCTGTTGAGCTCTCTCCGCGTCTTTGTGGAAGACCGTGACCTGGGGGAAGTCTTCGACGAGCCGTTTCTCATGAAGATTGGCCCGGACTCTCCCGGGCGGATGCCGGACATCCTGTTTGTCGCCAAAGAGAATCTGAGCCGAGTGAAAGACAATCTTCTTGAAGGGCCCGCTGACCTCGCCGTGGAAATCATCAGTCCCGATAGTCGTGGCCGAGATCGAGGCGACAAGCACTACGAGTATGAGCGCGGTGGAATTCAAGAATACTGGCTGATTGACCCGGAGCGGCAGGTCGCGGAGTTCTACCATCTCGGCGAAGACGGACGCTACGCCCTCGCCGCTCTGGATGCCCAGGGGCGCTTTTATAGTGCCGTCCTCGCCGGCCTCTGGATCATGCCCGCCTGGCTCTGGCGAAGGCCGTTGCCGACCGTGCGGGAGGTCCTGCGCGCCTGGGAACAGCAGCAAGCGAAAAGCGCTGCCATCTCATAGGCGGGATCATGCAAATCAGGAGTGGGAGCACTGGCCTGGCCTGGAGGTATGCTTTATCGTTCCAGCCTCACGCGGCGGCAGCAACACGGCCCGCAATGCAGTTGATCGGTGACGCGGATATTCTGATTGCCGCCACCGCGATGGAGAACGGTATGACGCTGGTGACCAACAACTAGAACCATTTCCAGCGCGTCCAGAACTTGATGTTGGACAACTGGCTCATGCCCTGACAGGTGCGCTCATTCTTCTCCTCTCGCTGGCTCTCGTTGGGCTACCCCGCATATAGAGTGCAGGAGGGAAGGCCCGTGCTCCTCTGACCGTTCCGCTACGGCCTCCTTGCTGTTGCTTCCTCCTTTGCAACCTTTCCGCCCCGCCCGTGTCTCAGTCGGTGAAGAGAGACGATGAGACCGCCGCGAGGAGGAAGCCATGACCACCACTGACGATCCGACCGCGCAGACGCTGACCTGGGTGAAGCCCAGCCCGCTGCACGGCCGGTATGAACTGCGGGAGGGCGAGGACGTGCGGGCGACTCTGCAGCGCCGGAGCGCCTTCGGCACCCTGGCCGACGCCGAGGCCGCCGAGGGCCGCTGGACCTTCAAGCGCGTCGGGTTCCTGCCCCCGCGCGTCACGGTGCGCGACGCCGGGGCGAACACGGAGGCGGCTGTCTTCCAGGTGCATTGGGATGGCTCCGGGGAGCTGACCCTGAATGACGGCCGCCGATTCATGTGGCAAGCCGCCAACTTCTGGCACAGCCAATGGACCTGGACCGACGCCGAGGGAACGCCGCTGCTGCACTTCCGTCCGGTTCATCTGTCCTGGCACGAGCAGGCGCAGGTGGAGGTCAGCCCCGCCGCCCTGGTCCTGCCGGAATGCTCGCTGCTGGCCCTGTTGGGCTGGTACCTGACGCTGCTCCGCGCCGCCGACGCGAACAACAGTGCCGGGGCCATCGCCGTCGCGGCCAGCAGTTGATGATCTGGCTGCCGGGGGGAATGCCGCGCGGCCGCGGGCCGTGAGGCCAGGCCTTCCGTCTCCCGCTCCCCCGGAATTGGGGGTCGGAGCGATCCTATTCCTCTCCCGCCTGCCACTGCGGCATCAGCGTCTGCGGGACGCCCAGGTTCTGCAGGACGCGGGCGACAACTGTGTCCACCACGTCCTCCACGGTCTTCGGCTGATAGTAAAAGGCGGGGACGGCGGGCAGCACGACCGCGCCGGCCTCCGTGACCGTGACCATGTTGCGCAGGTGGATGAGGTTGAGGGGGGTGTCGCGGGTGACGAGGATCAGATTGCGCCGCTCCTTCAGGCACACGTCGGCGGCGCGGGTGGTCAGATCGTTGGAGACGCCCCCGGCGATGCGGCCCAGCGTGCCCATCGAGCAGGGGATGACCACCATGCCGTCGTGCAGAAAGGAGCCGGAGGCGGGCGGGGAGAAGTAGTCCTTGGTGTCCAGAAACGTGAGGTTGTCCCAGGCCGCGTCGCCGCCCAGGTAGTCGCGCGCCTGGACGGGGTGGGTCAGCGTCCCGCCCGTCTCGGCGGCGAACACGGCGGGCGCGTTGTCCGACAGCATCACGTAAATCCGGTCGAAATGGGGGGCGGCCTGACGCAAAAAGCGAACGGCGTACAGTGCGCCGCTCGCCCCCGTTACCGCCACCACCAGCCGCCGGGTTCCGGGCATAGGAGGATCGTTTCTAATCGTCGTCGCGCCGGATCAGCACCTTGACGGTCTCGCGCGCGGCCCGGCCGGCCCGCGTCAGCACGTCGCTCAGGATCAGGCCGACGCCGAACGGGGCCAGCGCCTGCGAAACCATGTCGTGCCGGCCCGCCGCCAGCGCCAGCAATCCCAGCACAGTCAGTCCCGCGCCGGCCAGTACCTCAGTGCTCATAAAAAACGGTTTGGCGTTCATCCCAAAAAGTCCCTCATCCCCAGGTGAAGTGTTTGTATGAATAATTAGCGGTGGCGGCCATGTCCCCGCCTATTATACAGCATCTTCTCCGTTTTCGGCAAATCTGGGGAGGAACTTCAGGCGGGGATTGCGCGTCTTCCGAGGCGGGGGTATACTCAATCTTATGACGCGCCGCTGCATCCTCGCCCTGGCCCTCCTGATCGGCCTGCCCGCGCTTGCTGCCGCCCTGCCTGCGGCCCGCGCGGTACAGGTGCGCGATGTGCGTGGCGCGCTCGTCCGGCCCCTGGAGGCGCCGGGTCGCGCCGCCACGGTGCTGATCTTCATCGCGCGCGACTGCCCCATCTCCAACAGCTATGCCCCGGAGATCAAGCGCCTCCGCGCCGACTACGCCCTCAGCCCCGTCGCCCTTTACGTCGTCTACGTGGACGGCGGCCCCGCCGGGCCTGTTCAGGCTCACGCCCGGGCGCACGGCTACGACTCCGTCGCCCTGCTGGACCCGGCGCACCGGCTGGTGCGGCTGACCGGGGCGACCGTGACGCCGGAGGCCGCCGTGCTCAGCCCCGACGGCCGCCTGCTGTATCGGGGGCGCATTGACGACCGTTTCGCAGGCTTTGGCAGGGTGCATGACCTTGCCTCCGTCCATGACCTGCGCCGCGCCTTAGACGTGATCCGCGCTGGCCAGCCTGTCCCGGTCGCCCGCACCCAGGCTGTCGGCTGTTTCATCCCCGGCACATGACGCCCCTGCTCTCGCGCCTGTCCTCGGCCTCCGTCCTGCTGGCCGCTGCCGTCGCCTTTGCCACCGTGCCGCCTGCGCCGAAGCTGCCGCCCGTCACCTGGGCGAAGGACATCGCGCCTATCATCAATCAGTCCTGCGCCGAGTGTCACCACCCCGGCGGCCCCGGCCCCTTCCCGCTGCTGACCTACGCCGACGCGCGCAGGCGTGCCCGCCAGATCGCGCAGGTGACGGGGAGCCGCTTCATGCCGCCCTGGCTGCCGGAGCCTGGCTCCGGCCCCTTCGTCCACGCCCGCCGCCTGCCCAGATCGCCCTGATCCGGCGGTGGGCCGCCGAGGGCGCGCCGGAAGGGAATGCCGCCGTCGCCCCCGCGTCGCCCCGGCTCGCCGATGGCTGGCGGCTCGGCGCGCCCGACCAGGTGCTGACCCTGCCCCGACCCTACACGCTTCCGGGCGAGACCACCAGCCCCTCGCGCTGTTTCGTCCTGTCCCTCGCCCTGCCCGGCGGGAAGTGGCTGCGCGCAGCGGAGTTTCATCCCGGCAACTCCGCCGTCGTGCGCCACGCGATCCTCTACGCCGACGCGACCGGGACGGCCCGCCGCCTGGAGGCCGGGAGCGGCGCGGGCGGCTACGTGGCGCGGGACGCCGGCCTGGGCGCGGACGCCGACCGGCTGACCGAGTGGGCCGTCGGCTCCGGCCCCTCCATGCTCCCCGCCGGTGTTGCCGAGCGCCTGCCCGCGGGCGCTGATCTTGTCCTGCTGCTGCGCTTTGAGCCGGACGGCCAGCCGGAAACGGTACGGCCCCAGGTCGGCCTCTACTACGCCGCGCAGCCGCCGCAGACATCGCCCGTCACCCTGATCCTGGGCGCGCGCGACCTGATCCTCCGCTCCGCGCAGAAGGCGAGCCTGACCGACGCCTTCACCCTGCCGGTCGGCGCCCGCCTGCTGCGCGTTGCCCCCCACGCCCACCCGGTCTGCCGAACCCTGCAACTCACCGCCCTCCCGCCCGCCGGCCCCGCCCGGACACTGCTCCAGATCAACGACTGGAACGCCGACTGGCAGGATTCCTATCAATTGACAGCCCCGCCGACGCTGCCCGCCGGCACGCGCCTTTCCGCCCGCTGGATCCTGGACAACTCCGCCGACAACCCGCGCAACCCGTCCACCCCGCCGATGACGGTGATGCCCGGCCTGCTCTACCTCGACGACATGGCGACCGTCCGCCTGCAGCTGCTCCCGGCCAACCCCGCCGACGCCTCCACGCTGGACAAAGCCTTGACCGCCCCACGCCCGGCCCCCGCCATCCGAGCCACCCGTCCCACCCGCCACGGCTGACGTTCCGCCGGAGCGCATGGCCGCGCAGGACAAAACGCCTGCCTTGTCGAACCACAGCCCTATGGACAATGGTTCTGCCGAGTTTGTTTATGACCGAGCAGATCACGCGGCGGCTTGGACGGACAGTTATGTTTTTCACCAACTTATTCCATACATCGGCAACAAGCGCAAACTGCTGGGCTTGATCAAGCAGGCTATCTCTCAAACATCCGTCATGCCCCCCGCAACTTTTCTTGACCTGTTTGCCGGCAGCGGCGTGGTGTCCCGCATGGCGAAGCAGATGGGCTTTCATGTACTCGCCAATGACTGGGAACCCTATGCCCAAACCATCAACGGCTGTTACATTGGCAACAACACCCCGCTGCCGTTTACCGAGTTGGGCGGCTACGAAAACGCGATAGCGACTCTCAATCGACTGCCGCCGCGCGAGGACTGGATCACGCGCCACCTCTGCCCAGCCTCGGACGATCACTACGACATCCGCCGTGACCGCCTGTTTTACACGCGCGCCAACGGCATGAAGATGGATGCCATGCGGTCACAGATTGAACTGTGGCGGGATCAAGGACACATTGATGCCGAGGAAGAAGCGTGTCTGCTCGCCCCATTACTGTACCAGGCCTGCTATGTCAGCAACACCAGCGGCGTGTTCAAGGGCTTCCATAATGGCTGGGGCGGGCAAACGGGAACCGCCCTGTACCGCATTCTGTCCCAGCTGACGCTTTCGCCGGCCGTCTTTCACGACAACGGCCAGGCGAATGCCGTTTCCCGGCAGGATGCGTTGGCGCTCGCCCGACAACTGCGCGATCAGCGAGCGGCAATAGACATTGCCTATCTTGACCCGCCGTACAATCAGCACCCTTATGCCAGCAACTACCATGTGCTCAACACGCTGACGCTCTGGGATCACCCTATCTTAACGGAGAAGATACAGGGCCGCAACAAAGCCGCCATCCGCGAGGATTGGCGTACCGGGCGACGCAGTGCCTACAACTACCGGGGTGAGGCCGAGCGTGCTTATGTGGCTCTGATGCAGGCATTGGATGCTCGCTTTATCTTGACCAGTTATAGCACGGACGGCATGATCGCGCTCCCCAAACTCCTCGAGATTTGCCTCCGGCGGGGACACACAGAGTATGTTCTGCAAGTCTACAAGCGTTACCGCGTGAGCACGCAAAGGTTTTCGGTGAAGCCTGTGAACGTCGAGTTCGTGCTCATTGTGGACACGACAAGGCCACACACCGGGCCGGACGCCTCCGAGCTGACCCAGCGGATACTCTTGGCGGAGGCGGACGCTGTCAGTCGCGCCGCAAGACGGGGGCAGCCGTGCCGGGCCGCCCCGACACCCGTAGACCTATCTCCCAAGCAATAGAGATCTCCGATGCGTACAATTCTGCTCAGTATCCTCCTTCTCTGGCTCGTTCCGTTGGCGCTGGCCGCCCCGGCGGGTGACGGAACGCTGATTGACTCCATGGATCAACCCGATTTCTCGGTTCCGAAGGAAAAGGCGCACATCGCGCTGGTCCCCGGCAAGATCGGCAATGCTCTGAAATTCTCCTTCGACAATGACTGCCAAAGCGTCTTTATCCAGGGGCGCGTTCCGGGCAGCCCCGCGTGGGATAGGGCCGCCGGGTTCTCGTTCTGGGTGAAGGGGGACGGCTCCGACCACTTGGGCGGCATCGAGTTCATCTGGAACGGGGACTACGGGATACGCTACGGCTATGCGTTCCCGATCAACAACACGGATTGGAAAAAGATCGTCGTGCCGTGGCGCGACCTCATCCCCGAAGTGGGTGCCATGACGCAGAGTGTTGACCCGAAGAGCGGAAATGCCCCCTCCAAATTTGGGCCGATCGCCTTCGGCAAGTGGTGGTACTGGAAGGACTACGCCGCCCACTCGTACACGGTGGATGACATCCGACTGGAACCCGGAATCAAGACGGACAGCCGCACGTCCCGCCCCGCCGGGCCGCCGCTGGCGCGCGTGCGGGCGAAACTGAAGGCCGGCAAGCCCCTCACGGTGGTGACAATGGGCGATTCCCTGACCGACTTCGCGCACTGGAGCAACCACGACCACAACTGGCCGTCTCTGTTGGCAGCGCAGATCAAGCAGAAGTACGGCTCCGAGGTGACGCTGGTGAACCCGGCGATGGGCGGGACGGATCTGCGGCAGAACCTGGTGGTCCTGCCGCGTTGGACGACCACGACGCCCGCCCCGGACCTGGTGACGATCTTCTTCGGGTTCAATGACCTGACGGAAGGGATGACGCCGGATGCCTTCCGGGCCGCGCAGCAGGACGCGGTTGACCGCGTGCGCCGCGCGACCGGGGGGCGCGCCGACGTTCTCATCCTGACGCCCTTTCCCCCCGTGAACGCCGCGCAGGCCGCCGCCCTCGGTGGGTTCGCGGCCGCCTGTCAGGCGGCGGCCCAGGCGCGCAACGCCGGCCTGTGCGACATCTACCGTGCCGTCCAGGCCGCGCCCGAGGCCGACAAAGCCGGCCTTCACGCCTGGGACGGGGTGCATCTGGGCCTGCCGGGCCAGCAGCTCGTGGCGCAGTCGGTGCTGAACGCGCTGGAAGGAGCGAGGGAATGAAGAGCGAGCTCTGGGCTCAGGACTACGCGCGGGACGGCTATCTGGTCGTGGAAGATTGCTTGGAACCGGGCCTGCTCGGTCATCTGCGCGACGCCGTGGCGCAGATCACGCAAGACCCGGACCGGCTCCCCGACCACCTCAAACGCTGGCTGGACTTTGAGCGCGACTACGTCCGGGGCCACGCCCAGTATAACGACCTCACGGCCGGGGAAGTCGGCAACGCCCTGCGCAACATCATGGAATTGCCGCTGTTCCACCCCGACTTCGCTCGGCTGATCTGGCACGAGCCGCTGCTGGACGTTCTAGAAACGTTGTTCGGCGGCGGGGAGTTCGCGTTCCACAACTATAAGTGTATCGTCAAGGCGGCCCGCGTCAGCAGCCGCTTCTGCTGGCACCGGGACCTGCCGTATCTGTACCACTCCGGCCCGAACCTCATCACAACCATGCTCTGCCTGGACGACATGACGGAGGCCAACGGGGCGACCGTCGTGCTGCCGGGGACGCACCGCGTCCCGCTGGAGTCGGTCGGGCCGAAGGACACCGACATCCCGGAGGCCGACTTGCCCGACGTCCCGCGCCGCACCGTCTGCTGTCCCGCCGGCTCGGCCGTACTGTTCCACGTCAACCTCATCCACGGCGGCGGGCCGAACCGCTCGGACGCCCCCCGCCGGAACCTCATCAGCATCTGGTCGGGGCAGGACACGTACCCGATCACCGCCGCCCGCTACGCCTACCAGGGCGTGATGCCGCGCAGCCACGACGCCGCCCGGCAACTCCAAAGCCGGATGACTTTGGAGCGCATTGCCGGGTAGACCATCCCGCTCAGGGGGAGGAACGACTACGTGTTCACCATCACCAATCCCAAAGTCGCCGGCTTCCTGCCGCGCTGGGCGAGGTTCCGAGGCTTCTCTATACTCTTTGACAGCCCCGGTGACTGCTTGACCCCCTCCGGGGAACGTCTTGATCTCGCCTGCGACGTGGATGCCGACGCCGAACTTGGGTTTTACAGGAGCCTGCGGGACAGTCTTTCCCGCCTGAACCCGAACCTGCTCACGGCCACTTACTTGTTCTGCCCGCTCCCGCCGCCCTCCTATCACGTGACCGCATGGGACGGCGGCAACGACGGGAACGTGGCGCGGGTCGTCCCTGAACATCGTCCGAAACTGGAACACCTCCTCGCCGGCCTGCCGGATGCGTTGGTGCAGCCGCATGAGCTGACGGAGCTGGCTAGCGCCTCCCCACTGGTGCGCCGGCGGGATTGGAATATTCGGTTCCGGTTTGAGCGCCCAGCAATTTGGGGCAACGAGGTCTTGGTTGCCCATCTCACCCCCATTGACTCTTCGCGGGCCGCCTTTCAGGAGTTCACGGAGGAGCGCCGCCGCTTGACCGTCGCGTTTCGTCAGGCCTTCGGTATCGGCCCTTCGGACAATTACACGCCCCACGTGTCGCTCGGCTATTTCGCCAACCGGGAAGGGGCGCAGCTGGCGATCCCGT
>JAFAZD010000109.1 GCA_019239955.1 Armatimonadota bacterium
GCGCGCCAACTCCCGGCGCAGCGTCTCCTGCCGGCTGAGCGGGTCCTCGGCGTCCCGCCCGGCCTCCTCGAAGACAGACACCGTTTTCAGGCCGTCGCCGTAGCGCAGCAGGGCCGCCTTGTTTCTCCGGCCGGATACCGCGCAGCCGACCAGCACGTAGCCCGGCGGCAGCCAGGCCGGGAGACGGCCCGCGACGCCGGCGGCGGCGAAAGCCGCCCCCGGCTCGGCCACGTCACGCACGGGATGGGAGATGGGGCGGATCCGTCCCGCCTGCGGCAGAGAGAACGCCCTCGCCGGGACGCGCGCGACGAAACGGAAGGCCTCGTAGAACGAGAAGTACCGCCGCCGCCCGCCGCCGTCATACTCCTCCGTGCGCAGAATCGCGTACCGGCCGCGCTCGATCCACAGCAGGCGGGACGGCGCGGGGCCGCGCCGGGGCCGCACGGCGACGAGGTCACAGGGCAGCGAGTTGACGCGCTGCCGCCGCAGCAGCAGGCACCGGTAGTTCCGGTGCAGCAGCGCCAGCATCCGGCGGCCCGCCGCCGCCGTCTCCTCGTGCGACTGATCCACCAGGATCGTGCGCCGCGCCGGCTCCCATTGGCGGAAAAGGCGGCCGTCGTCTACGACGACGCGGTGGGTCGCGTCGCACGGGAGCCAGTAGACCAGGCGGACGCGCCGGCCGTCCCGCGTCACATCGGTGACGATCTGCGTTAGGCTGGACGGCGGGGCGCCCGCCGAATCGGCGGGCGGCACGAGGACAATATCTTGGCGAGCGACGTAGCGCAGGGAGTGCCGCGCCTCAATCGCCCGCGCGACCAGGGAAAAGGCGTCGGCAGGGTCGGACGCAACTTGGGCGGCTCCTGGCACCGGCGTCAGGGCCAGCAGCGCGGACAGAGCCGTGGAACCAAGGTGCCTTCTCACCGCCCGTCAGCCGTCGTCTGGTAGCCAGCCAGCGTTCCCTGAATGTAGCCGCTGACCGCCTCATCGCGCAGTGGCTCATCAACATCCATGCTCCGAGCCGCCGGCTGCGTGTACTGCTGAACCGGCACCGGCACCGGGGCGGACGGACCCGCCAGCCAGCGCGACGGAGACCCCGCGACGGTCCACACGTCGGGCAGCGCCCCCAGTGACGCCCTCACCGGCGGCCCCGGGGCCGCCGGCAGGGAGGCCACGCGGCCGGCGGCGTCGCCGGTGGGGGGGGCGAGGGCGTTGGCGACGGCGAGGACGGCGACGGAGGAGAGGACCAGCGCGGACGCCAGCCGCCGCCCGCGCGGACGTGAGCCGTATTCCGGCGCGGCGTTGTCCGGGCGCGGGGACGGCAGCCGCCGCAGAAGCAGCGTCATCAGGGGGGCAAGGCCGGATTCCGGCAGCGCCTCCCGGTCCAGTCGGTCGGCCAGGCGCTGCTGCGCCGAGGCACCGGGGCTGCGCGGGACGAGCGAGCGTAGCAGGCGGCGCACCTCGCGCACCTCGCGCCATTCCCGCGCACAGGCGTCGCAGATGCCCAGGTGCGCGCGCAGCTCCAGCATCTGCTGGCCGGTCAGTTCTTGATCCAGATAGGCCGAAATGAGATCATGCGTCTGACGGCAGTTCAAGAAGACACGCTCCTGAAAAGAAAGGGTCGGGACGAACGGTCAGCGTTTCTTCGCCGGGCCGGACAGCGCCGCCCGCGGGCCCGCGCCCGCGGTCTCCTGCTGGAACAGCGCGATCTTGCTGCGCAGCAGCTTGCGTCCCCGATGCAGGCGGGAGCGGACGGTGCCCAGGGAACAGCCCATGGCCGCGCTGATCTCCTCGTAAGACAGCCCTTCCATGTCCGCCAGGATCACCGTCATGCGGAAGTCCGGCGGCAGGCTGTTGAGGGCGGCCTGGATGTGCTCGTCCAGCTCGTACAGATCCATCATCCGCGCCGGGTCGGAGGCCGAGTCCGGGATCTCCAGGAACACCTCCTCGCCGCGCCCGCCCAGGTCCAGCGGCTGATCCAGTGACTGCAAGCGGGCCTTCGGCTTGCGGCGCAGATCGTCCACGAACAGGTTGGACATGATCTTGTAGAGCCAGTTGTCGAAGGGCCAGTCGCGCCGGTAGTTGCCGAAGAAACGGAAGGCGCGCACGAACGCTTCTTGCGTCAGATCCTCGGCGTCGGCGTGGTTGCCGGTCATGCGATAGGCGATATTGTAAGCCTGCTTATGGTAACGTTGTACCAGATGGTCGAATTCAGCGCGCTTATTGAGGTCATCGCGCGCCCCGCCCAGCGCAGCCGCCGGGCTGGGCGCGGCCTCCGCCCATTGTGCCATCGTCTCCGTCCCCCTTCCCCATACGGGAGCCTGCGTGACGTTGTTCCCAGAATCGCTGCGTTTCAATCGGGAACGTCCCCATTGTTAGAACCGCGCCGGGCAAAAAAAGTTCCGTTTCCCGGCGGGCCCCGGCCTTTCTGCTTGACAGAGGCGGACAAAGGCGGTATAATCTCATGTTGCCATCGTTACCGATCCACGGCAGACGTTCCGTCTGAGTCATGTGAGTCATTGGTGAGCAGGGGAGGGATATTGTTTGACGCAGGTGCAGGTGCGACCGAATGAGTCGCTCGACAGCGCGCTGAAGCGGTTCAAAAAGCAGCTCCAGCAGACCGGCATCTTGAAGGAAGCCCGCGAGCACGAGCACTACGAGAAGCCCAGCGACAAGAAGCGCAAGGCCGAAGCCGCCGCGCGGCGCAAGATGCGCGCCAAGAACGAAGACAAAGACAAATAACTTCACCGCCGGGCGCGCGCCGACATCCCCTGTCGCGCGCGCCTGACTTTATACGGCGACCTCCGGCGTTCTGCTCTCATCCCTTATGGCGAAAGCCCTGCCAGCCCTGACGCCCTCCTCGACGAACCCCTTCGGCCGGGGGCCGCGCCGCCGCGCCCGCCGGGAGGGACGGCCCCGCCGCCTCGCCCTCCCGGCGGCGCCGGACGGGCGGCGCATTGCCCTAGTCGCCCTGACGATCCTGACCCTGTCCGCGCTGCTGTCTTTGCACTTCCTGCCGGACCGGGTCTCATTGAGTCCAGGGCAGGTCAGCGACCAGGACGTCCGCGCCGCGCGGACGGTGCAGTACGTGGACGAGGGGGCGACCGATGCGTTGCGCGCGGAGGCGGAGGCCCAGGTCCCGCCGGTCTACGAGCCGGTCCCGCACGCCGCCTCCGACGCCGCCCAGCGCGTCAAGGAGGCCTACGACCAGCTCCGCCAGCGGCGGCGGGCCGGCGACGATAACCCGGATCGTGTCAACGGCCAGCTCCGCCAGCAGGTCGGCATCGGCGTGGAACCGGCGTCCCTGCTGGTGCCGCTGCTGCGCCCAGCGGCCTCGGACCGGCATCTGGACCAGGCGGAGCGGCTGACGGCGCAGGTGGTGGACGACGCCATGGGGCGCGAGATCCGCGCCGACCGGCCCGGCGATCTCGCCGAGGCGCGCGACACGGCCACGGCCCGCCTCGCCGCCTCCCCGCTGCCGAAGATGATCGTCCCGGCGGTCGCCGCCCTGGCCCGCGCGGCCATCCAGGCCAACGCCGAGGTCAACCCCCGCGCGACGGACAAGGCCCGCCAGGAGGCCCAGCGTCTGGTGGCCCCGGTGACGGCGACGGTGTTCGCCGGCGACATTGTCGTGCGGCGCGGCGAGGCCGCCACGCCCGCCGTCCTTGCCAAGCTGCGCGCGCTCGGCCTGCAGAACCCCCGGCTCGACCCCGGCACGGTGGCCGGCGTGACCCTGCTGGTCGCCCTGATGACCGGCATGGTCGGCGTCTACCTGGCGCGCTACTTCCGCAGCGTCTACGCCTCCGATAAGCTGCTGCTGCTCCTGAGCCTGCTGGCCGCCCTGAGCGTCCTGGGCCTGCGCCTGGGCGGAGTCATGCTGGGCGCGCGGCTGCCCGACGCCCAGTTCGGCTACATCTGCATGCTGTGCGTGGCGACGGCGGGGATGCTGATCGCCGCGCTGATTCACCCGCGCCTGGCGCTGCTGATCGCGGCGCTGCTGGCGGCGCAGTCCGGCCTAATCCTGGGCAACGGCATGCGCTTCTCGCTGATGACGCTGCTGTCGAGCCTGGCGGCGATCTACGCCGTCTCCGACATCCGCAGCCGGGGCGACGTGCTGCGGGCGGGCGCGCTGTTGGGCGCGACGAACGCCCTGCTCTGCGCGGCCGTGGGGCGAATCGAGGGCGACTCCGGGGCCGACATCCTCCGCCTGCTCCCCTGGGCCTTCACGACGGGGCTGGTCTCCGTGGCGCTGTTCTGGCTGCTGGCGGCACTCTTCGAGCGCCCCTTCGGCATCACCACCCACCTGGGCCTGCTGGAGCTGTCCGACCCGAACCGGCCCCTGCTCCAAGAATTACGTCGGCTCGCGCCGGGGACCTACACGCACTCGATGATGGTCAGCGACCTCGCGGTCGCCGCCGCGGAGGCCATCGGCGCCGACGCGCTGCTGTGCCGCGTCGGGGCCTACTACCACGACCTCGGCAAGATGCGCAAGCCGCACTACTTCCTGGAGAACCAGACCGGCGACAACGTCCACGAGAGGCTGAATCCGTCGCTGTCGGCACTGGTCGTCGCGGCGCACGTCAAGGACGGGCTGGAGATCGCCGAGCAGGAAAAGCTGCCGCCGGTGATCAAGCAGTTCATCACGGAGCACCACGGCACCAGCCTGATCCGCTACTTCTACTATCAGCAGACCGGGGGGGACGACTCGGAAGCCGCGCCGGGACTGGAGGGGCACTTCCGCTACGGCGGCCCCCGGCCCCAGAGCCGGGAAACGGGCATCCTGATGCTCGCCGATGGGGTCGAGGCGGCCTCCCGCGCGCTGGACAAGCCGACGCCGGGCCGCATCGCCGATACCGTGGACAAGATCTTCGCCGCCCAGCTCGCCGACGGCCAACTGGACGAGTGCGACCTCACGCTGCGCGACCTGCGCGGAATCCGCGAGGCGTTCCTGCGGCTGCTCACGGGGATGCTGCACGCGCGCATTGAGTACCCCGAGATGCTGAAGACGGATAAGAATGGAATTGTTGATTCGCCGGCAGACCGGCTCCCTGCCGTCGCTGGACGCGCGGCGGACTCTGACGGGGCCGATGCAGGCTCTGCTGCGGCATGAGGGCATTGGGGAGGATGTCGAGGTCAGCGTCCTGCTCTGCGACGACGCCTTCATTCGGACGCTGAACGCGGCGCACCGGGGCGTGGACGGGCCGACCGACGTGCTCTCCTTCGCGCAGGAAGACCCACGCCTCCTGGGGGACATCGTGATCTCCCTGGAGACGGCGGCCCGGCAGGCGCGGGCGGCGGGCTGGTCGGCGGCCAGCGAGGTCGCGCTGCTGGCGACGCACGGCCTGCTGCACCTGCTCGGCCATGACGACGAGACCCCGGCGGGCGCGGCGTTGATGCGCGACAAGTCCGCGCGGGCGCTGGCCGAGGCCGGCGTCGCGCCGCCCGAGACGGACGCCCACCCGTTCTTTGCCCGGTTTGAAGACGGCTGACCCTACGGGGGGAACCCCCTCCGTCGCGGCAAGCCGCGCCACCTCCCCCGAGGCGGGAGAGGGTGAGTGCCGAAGGGCCGTGCCTCTTGACGCTTTCCCCTCTCCGCTTCTGCACTGGCAGACCCGGAGGGCCGGGAGGGGTTCCGAATATCTATGCCCAACGTGCCGCGCCCGAAAAACCATCTGGACTCGTTCCGCTACGCGGTCGAAGGAATCGTGCATGTGTTCCGCACGCAGCGGCACATGCGCTTCCACTTCCTCACGCTGATCCTGGTGCTGCTGATCGGCATCCTGTACAAGCTGGACGGCGCCAGGCTGGCGATCCTGTTCGTGGTGGTCTCCGGGGTGCTGATCGCGGAGATGTTCAACACGGCCGTGGAGAGCGTCGTGGACATGGTGACGCAGGCGTACCACCCGCTCGCCAAGCTCGCCAAGGACATCGCCGCCGGCGCGGTGCTGATCTCGGCCATCACGGCGGTGGTCGTCGGCGCCATCCTGTTCTTCGGCGATAACAAGATCGCCACGCTCCACGTGGCCGTGGACCGGGACCCGCGCCCGCTGCAGGTGATCCTGACGGTCGTGGTGCTGGTGCTGGTGGTGGTCATGGTCAGCAAGGTGCTCGGCGGCAAGGGCTCCATCCTCTCCGGCGGCATCGTCAGCGGCCACGCGGCCGTCTCGTTCTTCCTCGCCTCGACCCTGATCTACCGCGCCGCCGACTGGTTCACCGGCGTGCTCGCCCTGCTGCTGGCCTTCCTGGTGGCGCAGAGCCGCGTGGAGGGCAAGATCCATACCGTGCAGGAGGTCCTCCTCGGTGGCCTGCTCGGCGTCCTGCTCACCGGCAGCGCCTACTTCATCCACTTCTTTCCCTGATGATCTGCTCCCCATGACTTCCCGTGACGGCTACGCGCTGCTGGCGATCCTCGTCTTCACCCTGCTTCATGCCTTCTTCACCCTGGCCGAGGTGGCGCTCGTGACGGTGCGCAACGCCCGTCTCCAGCAGCTGGTCGCCGAGGGCCACGACGCCGAGGAGGCGGGCGGGGTGCAGGATCTGATGCGCCGCCCGACCCGGCTGGTGGCGACCGTACAGGTGGGAATCACCCTGGCCGCCTTCGCGGTCGCGGCGACGGCGGCGGCCACGCTGGCCCCGGACTGGGCGCCCTGGCTGCGGCGCCACCACGTCCCCCACGAGCTGCGCGTCGCCGCCGTCTTTCTCACGCTCTTCTTCGCCCTGCTCACCATCGCCCTGGGCGAGATCGTGCCGCGCTCGGTCGCGCTGCGCGACCCGGCGCGGATCGCCCTGCGGGTGCAGCGCCCGCTGCGGCTGTGCATGGCCGTCTTCACGCCGCTGGCGGACATCGCGCTGGGCCTCTCGAGCCTGGCGGTGCGGCCCTTCGGCCTGACGGCCACGTTCGCCGCTCCCCTGATCACCGAGGAGGAGCTGCGGACGCTGCTGGAGGCGGGGGCGCGGTCCGGGGCCATTGAGGAGGACGAGAGGCAGATCATCCGCAACGTGATCTCCTTCGGCGACACGGACGTGCGGCAGGTGATGACTCCGCGCATTGACATCAAGGCGGCGGACGTGGCGGCGGGGCTGCCCGCGCTGCTCCATGTCATCATGGACAGCGGCCACTCCCGAATCCCGGTCTACGAGGGCAGCGTGGATGCAATTCTGGGCACAATCCACGCCAAGGACCTGCTGCCGGCGCTGGCGCGGGGCGAGCACACGGCGAACCTGCGCGCCCTGCTGCGCCCGCCGCTGCTGGTCCCGGAGAACCGGCGGGTGGACGATCTGCTGGACGAGTTCCGCCGCACCAGCAGCCACCTGGCGATCGTGCAGGACGAGTACGGCGGCACGGCGGGCCTGGTGACGCTGGAGGACCTGCTGGAGGAGTTGGTCGGGGACATCCAGGACGAGTACGACACGGAGGAGGCCCCGGTGCGGGTGCTCGGCCCGGACGTGTCCCTGCTGGACGCCCGCCTGGGCATTGACGACCTGAACGAGCAGATGGGCCTGGCGCTGCCGCGCGAGGACTTCGACACGGTCGGCGGCTTCGTGTTCGGCCTGTGCGGCCACCAGCCGGTCAAGGGCGAGCGGGTGCGCTACGACGGCCTGGAGTTCGTGATCGAGAAGACCGACGGCAGGCGCGTCCAGCAGATTCGCCTCACCCGCCTGCCGCCGGGTGAATCGGAAGGAATTTGAAGGCCCACAACCTCATATCGGCCTCACAGAAGTAGGTGGGCTTACACAAGAACGGCCGCTAGAAAAATTTTGTCTGCCCGAAAAATTTCCTGGAAAATAGGGGTTTCATTCGGAATCCGCCTGGGTAGAGTGTGGGGCGACAGATTGACAGGAAAGGAGGTGACACACGCATATGAAAAAGATCATCGCTTCGCTCGCCATGGCGGCCTTGGGCACGGGCTTCGCCCTGAGCGCCAACGCGCAGACCGTCGGCAGCAACCCGGCCGGCACGTATTCGGTGAACATCAACGAGAGCAGCG
>JAFAZD010000139.1 GCA_019239955.1 Armatimonadota bacterium
AGGGTAACTTGAGCGTGGGCGGCCAGCAGTTGCAACCCGAGGATGAGGCCGAAGAGGAGGGCGTCGGCCATCCGCCCGGACCGCAGCAGCCGGCCCAGGCCCCACAGCACCCAGGGCAGGTAGGCCGCCGTCTGGACCATGTTCGGGAACTGCTCCTTGGACACCAGCCAGCCGCCGAAGGCGAACGTCATCGCCCCCAGCAGCGCCGCGCCTGTGCCCACGCCCAGCGCACGGCGCAGGAACAGGACCGTCCCCACCCCGGCGAGCCAGACGTGGACGGCGACCGTGAGGGAGAGGAAATAGGGCGCGGAGACCACGGGCAGCAGGGCAGTGAGGGGGTACAGGGGCCACGTTTGCGGGTTCCCGACGAACGGCGCGCCGCACAGGATCAGCGGGTTCCAGAGCGGCAGGCGGCCCGCACGCAGGTTGTCGTGGAGGAACTGGGTCATCGGCGTGAAGTACAGGCCGATGTCGCCCCAGTACAGCGCCCGCCCCCGACCCACCTGCGGCCAGAAGTAGATCAGGGTCAGCCCCAGCAGCAGGAGGGGGACTCCGGCCGCCTCTTGCCAAGCGCGGGGTTTTCGAGTAGAATGAGAAGCAGGGCGCGCCGTGACCATCCGGCAGGGAGTGTATCACGGCCCAACCCGGTTTGTCAACCGATGAATTCCCCGGACGTCATGCGAGTCGCCATCATCGGCGGGACGGGCTTCGGCGAAAGCCTGGTTGCAGGGACGCCGGAGACCATTGACACCGAGTACGGGGCGTCGCTGGTGACGCGGGGGGATATCGGCGGCAGGCGCGACCTGATTTATCTGGCGCGGCATGGGCCGGGGCACCGGCTGCCGCCGCATCGGATCAATCATCGCGCCAACATCGCCGCGCTGCGCGACCTGGGCGTCCGGGTCGTGTTCGCCACCGCCGCCGTCGGTTCGCTACGTCACGCAATGGCCCCCGGCGATTGTGTCGTCCTGGACGATTTCCTGGATTTCACCAAAGGCGGGCCGCTGACGTTCTTCGACACGCCGGGGAACGTTCGGCACACGGACTTCGTCCGACCGTATGACCCGGCGCTGCGGGAGACGCTGCTGCGGGAGGCGCCGGAGGACCTGCGCCCCCGCCTGCACCCGCGCGGGACGTATTTGTGCCTGTCCGGGCCGCGCTACGAGACGCCCGCCGAGGTGCGCCTGTTCGCGTCGTGGGGCGCGGACGTGGTCGGCATGACCGGCGCGCCGGAGGCCATCCTGTGCCGTGAGGCGGGCCTGCCCTACGCCGCCATCGCCCTCGTCACCAACTACGGCTCCGGCCTCCTTGACGCGACGCCGCTGTCGCACGGCGAGGTGGAGGCGCGAATGGCCGCCAGCCGGGGCGCGTTGGCTACGTGGCTATTGCGCGCCGCCCGCGCCGTGTGATGAACCGGCATTGAAAATGCCGGCCTCCGGGGCGGCTGCGCCGCCGAGCGTCCTGCGGACGCGAGACACGAGCCAGGGGTTTGCAACCCCTGGCGAACCCGCGCGTGAACTGGCCGGCGTGAACTGGCCGGCGTGAATTTCGTAAGGGTGTCTGACAAGGAAGCCGCTCTGCGGCTTGGAAAGGGTTCGTTGATGACTTTGAACGGAAAGACGCGCTGGCCTCAGCGCATGGGAAGGCTGATCGCCGGCCTTGCGGTCGCGCTGGCGCTGGCCGCGTGCGGCGGCGGAGGCGGCGGGGGCGGTAGCAGCCCGACGGGAGGCGGCAGCCCGACGGGAGGCGGCGGGGGCGAAACGCTCGTCGCGTCGCAACTGATCCCGGCCAATAACAGCGCCACCCAAGTCGGCACCGTGGCCACCAATGGGGCGGAGGCGGATATCCCCGCCAACACCACACTTGGCGGCAGTGGGGCGTCCTACACCGTTTCCATCTACACCCTGTCCCAGCCGCCTGCCCCTCCAGGAGGTCAGGCGCAGATCGGCTCGGCCTATGATGTCCGATCCACGCAGGTGAATGGTCAGCCCGACGGTGGACAGTTCAGCCAGCCGGTAAACATCAGCATCCACTACCCAAGCGGCCTGACACAAGATCAATTGGGTCTGATGGCTCTATACTATTACGACACGACCGCCAGTTCCTGGAAGGTGGTGACGCAGCAGGCCGCGAATGGGAATGCCATGACGGTTCAGGGTTCGTCCACGCAACTCACCTACTACGCGCTGTTCGCTCCCACCCTGCCGGGGACGCCGGGGTAGGCCGGGGACGATCCAAAGCAGCCCATCGTGATGCGAATTTCGCCGGCCCGCGTTCTTCTGGTCGCCCTCGCGCTGGCGCTGGCCGGGCTGTCCGCCTGGTCGCTGCGCTACTTCAAGCGGTATCAGCCGCTGGCGGGCCTGATGCCGGGGCCGAGCGCCTTGGACCAGGTCGGCCTGCAAGTGACCGATGCGGTCGTCACCGGGCGCGTGGGCGGGCGACGCCGCTGGCGAGTCGCCGCGCGGCGGATCACGTTCAGCCGCGACCAGCGGCAGGTCTCGGTGGACGGCATCCGGCACGGGACGCTGTTTGACGACCGAGAGCGCCCGCTGGCGGCGCTGACGGCGGGCGGGGCGGTCTACCAGTCGCCATTGCCGGTCTTCGGGGCCGGGACGGAGGGGTACTTGCAGGTCAGCGGCGGCCTGCGGGCGCGGCTGCTGCGGCCCAACGGGCCGACCGTCGCCACGGCGAGCCTCGCCTGGGACCCCGCCCGCAGCCTGGTGAGCAGCCTGGGGCCGGTGACGGCCCGATTCCCGCCCCACGCGGGCGCGGTCAGCGGCGTCCAGATCGCGGCGGACGGCGTGCAGTGGGAGGCGCGCACCGACCTGATGCACAGTCCGGGCCATGTCCAGGTCGTCTTCGCGCAGGGCGCGGGGGAGGCGCGCGGCGAGGACGTGGCGGTAGACATCCGCACGGGCAACCTGACCCTGCACCACCTGCATGGAACCTTCCGCCTGACCCAAGGGGTACAACAGAGCATGGCCACCCAGTCGTCCCGCCCGATCGCGGCGCTGGCCGGCGTCGTCCTCGCCGCCGTCTCGCCCCCGGCCGCCCCCGCCGCACCGCAGTCCCGCCACGATGTCATCTACGACGCGGGCGCGTCCAGTTGGCTGAGCGCGCCGCACGTCGTCCAGATGAGCCAGGGGGTGAAATTCAATCAGGACGACGCCTGGCTGGAGACCGACGCCGCCATCGTCAACCTGGATGACGAGCAGCACGCGCTCAACGCCGAGTCGCGCGCCCCGGTGCATCTCTGGGACTCGCAGAACGACCTGACGGGCCAGCACGGGTACATAGACTTCACCAAGCACCTGGCGACCGTGCAGGACAAGATCACTCTGGTCGTCAAGCCCGGCCCGCGCAATACGAACGCGCCGAAGGGGTCGTTGCGGGGCCGCTTCAAGGACCCGGCGACGATGACCTGCGAGAAGATGATCTACGACTACCGCCGCAAGTTCGGCCAGGTCCCCGGCCCGCTGACGATCCGGCAAAAGGACCGCGTGCTGACCGCCGATTCCGGGACCTATGATGGCCGCGTTCAGATCGTCATCCTGAACGGCCATGTGCGCGGGCACGACCGCGACAATGTGGTGTCCGCCTCCCATGTGATCGTTGGCATCCGCGAGGGCGACGAGTTCATCAAAGTAGACGTCCCCATGCATGGCGCCTTCAGAGTCAAGCCGGACGACAGCGACAATTCGGACGACACGGCACCGCCGGACGACCCGAACGCCTACGATGCCATCAAGAACGGC
>JAFAZD010000262.1 GCA_019239955.1 Armatimonadota bacterium
AGGCGACGCCCTTTCCGGTCGCGTCGGTCACGGTGTCGCGCGTCGTGGTCTCTTCATAGGGCCGGTGCTGGCGATCCTCTTTCGTCTCAATCAGCCGCACACGCACTTTGGCGGCGACCGGCTTGCCGTCATAGTCCGCTGCCCGGACAATCGCCATGACGCTCTCACCCGTCTTGTAGACGCTTTTGTCCGTCTCCACCGTCAGCCGGAACATTCCGCCCGTGACCAGAGTGCTGCTGGCGGCGCTCTGGCTGCGGCGGCTGAGGTCGGTGACGGTCGCCTGGACAGTGAGGGTGCGGTCGGAGGGGAGGCGCTGGGTCTTGATGTCCAGATGGAGTTGGCCTTTCGCATCGGTGACGCCCTGGCCCTGGTACGGCGGCTCGGCGCTGGCCCCGGCGAACGAGATGTTATACTGGACACTCGCGTTGGCGACGGGCTGGCCGAAGTAGTACTGGGCTTCCACGGTGACGGGGACCGTCGTACCGCCCAGATAGTGCGTCTTGTCGAAGCCGACGCTGACGGTCATCTCGGGCTTCCGGTACGCCTCCACGGTGAAGCCGCTGTACGCATGGTAATCGCCGGCGGAGACGTTGAGGTGCCAGCCGCCCAATGTCGGCTCCCCGGCCAGTTGAAAATCGCCGCTCAGGGAGCCGAACGAGTTGGTCGTCACCTCGCGCCGAGCGACCAGGGCGTCCGTGGCGTCCCGAATCTCCACGATGGCCGGCTTGCCGGCGTAGGGGCGGTACAGAAAGCCGCCGGGAGAGGCGGACTCCAATCGCTGGCGGATGGTGGCCTTGTACTGGACCTTGTGGCCGGGGCGGTAGATGGGACGGTCGGTGACGGAGTAGACGGCGAACGGCTCCGGCGCGGGCGGCTCGCCGGTGAGGGCGAAGGCGGGGCCGCCCTGGGCGCTGCCGTGCATCCAGAGGTTGCCCTGCGCCCCCGCCGTCGGCACGCGCAGCACGCCAGTGGTATCCGTCATGGCCTTCCCGCGCGTCCCGCGCTCGTCCACCAAAGTCAGCGCGAGGCCGGGGAGGGGCTTGCCGGAGCCGGCCTGCGTGGCATACACCAACAGTTCCTGCCGGGAGCGCTTAGCGAGCAGGGCGACATTGGTGATCGCCAGCCACGTCCGCTTCTCCGCGCCGCCCGCGCGGGCCTGAATCAGATACGCGCCAGGCGACAGTTTGGGTACGTCTACGGCACGCTCGGTCCACTGGTCGGGATAGATTTTGCCCATCGGGAAGCGCCACACGACAGCCGGGGAGCGTCCGTATAAATTTAATGCCCGGAGTGTCTTGCCGAAGTTCACCAGCGTCTTGCTCGTCGGGACCACCCCGCCCAGGTCCAGCCGGTAGGCGGCGAACTGGACGGCGGGGACGTTGAAGCCGGACAGGCGCATCTGCACCTTCTCGCCGGGCGTGTAGGAGCGGCGGTAGACGTAAATGTCCACGTTGGGCTTCATCGCCGCCCGCTTCTTCGGGTTGGACGGCGGCACGAACCGCGCCCGAATCACCTTCGGCTGTGCGGCGGGATGGGGGCGGGACGTGTGCATCCGATGCATCGCCGGGCGCGCCAGCGCGGGCAAGGCGGCGAGCAGCAGGAGCACGACGAGAAGGCGGCATGTCCTCATTTGAATTGGCTCTCCATGAAGCGCAGGTCACGGATTTGGAACAGTTCTACGGGGGCGTTCGGCCCGGCTCCGGCGCGGATGTGACCCCAGGCCAGCAGGTTCGCGCGGTACGGGGTCTCGCCAGACAGGACGATGCCGTAACGGTCGCCGTACTTGACCGCTAAGCCATCCCGCGCCGGGTCCAGAGCGACGACCTCACGCTCCGAGATCGGGCGCGGCGTGCCGACGACGCTGACGATGAGGTTGAGCTGCGAGAGTTCGGGAACCTTGACGGGCTTGAAACGCCGGTCACGGCCCGCCGAGGCGGCGGCGTTCTCGATGATCTCTTCCGCAAGGTTAGGCTGGGTGGGGTAGAGCGTGCCCATACACGTGCGCGGCGCGCCCCAGCGCATGGTGCTGATGAAGACGCCGCTGCGCCGCCGCAGGAAGGCGGGGACAGGCGAGGGCGGGTCAATCACGGTCCGGGTGCGCGCGTAGGCGTCAAAGGCGCGGCGGGCCAGGGCGAGCACGTAACGTTGCGCCGGCGGATCCGTCAGTTGCCAGTGGTCGCACGCGGGCGGCAATGGGGAGCCGATTGCGGCGGGGGCTATCAGAAACAAGACGGCGAGAAGGAACCCGGCAATGAATGGACGGGATGGCGGGTCATGCCGTTTTCCGCAAGTGGACGCAGCTCGGCGCCGAGCAGGCGATGGTCGTGCCCGGCGGATGAACTCCGGCCCCAGAGAAGCCCGGCGAATGAATTCGCGGGCTTGGGTAATACAAAGTCCCTGCGGGACTGGCGGAGCATAAGGCGGAGGGGCATGGCGCGCCATGCCCCTGTCCCATAGGGCCTCAGTCGGCGCAGCCGACTTTGTGTTATGCAAGCCCGCGAATTCATTCGCCGGGCTTCTCTGGGGCCGGAGTTCATCCGCCGGGCCTAAGAGCAGTGACGGGCCTGATGATTGCCTCATGCCACCAGTATAACATTAACTACTGCCGTAGTCAATACCCCCAGGCTTTTTCTTTCACGTCCGGCCCAACTGTCGTGAAAAGAAGGCTATCACCGGGCGTATATCTCGATCTCGCGCAGGGTGACGTGGTGGGGGCCGGTCTGCCCCCCGGCATCGACCACGTCTTTGGTCGCGCCGCCGCCCCAGGTGCAGTCATGCACGAGCAGGCGAATCTTCTGCGTGGTGACGGGCGGGAAGTGGTGCTGGAAAATCCAGCGGTCACGGAAGAAACTGTCTACTGTGGTGCGCGACGGCGGCGTGTAGACTTTGATCGTGCGAGTCGGCTCGCGGACATGCTCAATGGTCTTCCATCGGCCGTGATCGTCGTACTGGAGCTCATAGTCCAGCAGAGTCCCCATGCTCTGCCAGGGGGTGCCGGCGTAGACGATGACGCGGCGGACGGTCATTGGATGCGGCAGGCGCAGTTCCACCCAGGCGGGGAAGGTCGGCGTGTCGTCCATCCAGGGCTGGTCGGGCTTCTGCTGGGTGTAGTACCAGTTTTCCAAAACGCCGTTGTGGATTTTGGCGATGTCGTTGGTGTTCGCGCCCGACGCGGCGGCGGTGACGCCGGGGAGCAGGGCCAGATCCGGGCCATCTTTGTCTGGAATGACCTGGACGGTTTGCCGGGGTGTCAGTTCCACGTAAACGGGCAGCTCCGGCACGGGTAGCGTGGCGCGGCCGCGCGTCACCGGCAGATCGCGCGCGACGCCGAAGGCGCTGACCAGATGCAGTGGTCCAGGGCCGGAGACGCGCAGGTCCACCTGTCCGTCGGTCAGGCCGTTGCTCATGAAGGCGGCGACGCGCTTGCGGGGGCCGGCGAAGAGGCTGCCGATGTATAACTTGTCGCCGACGAGGCCGAAGTGATAAGCGCGCTGGAAGTTCGTGCCGTACAGCTCCTCCGACCAGGCGCGCAGCAGGGGGGCGGCGGGGTCCACGCCGCCGTCCTCCTCCTCCCACCAGGTCGGGACGTCCCAGAAGCCGTGGCTCTTGTCGTACCAGTAGTGGTTGTGCTCCTTGGGGATGCCGTACTGCTCAAACAGCATCATCTGCAGCATGGTCCAGCGGCCCTGATGACTCGGCTGGTACGAGCCGTACATGGCGGCGAAATAGCCCTGCTCGGTCTGCCACTTCTCGATGTCCTGGAGGTGATGCCTGGCGAGCAGGGCTTGCAGGCCATCCAGCGACCAGCGCCCCATAATTAGGTCGCCATTGATCGCGTTGTAGGCATGGAACGAGAAGGCGTCAATGTATTTTGCGCCGCCCGCGTTGAAAAAATCGTCCAGCCAGCCCAGCATGTTGCCGGGCGGGCCAATGCCGACCGTGCCCGGCCCCATCACCTTGAGCCGGGGGTTGACGGATTTGACGGTCTCGTAGAACGGCTTCATCTCCTTGACGGCGAAATCCGCCCCGCTGCTGCCGCCGTTCGGCTCGTTGCGCGGCTCCCAGTACGTCACGTCGTTCTGGAAATGGGCGACGATCTTACGGACGCCCGCCAAGTCTTTGGTTCCGTTGGGGAAGGCGACCATCAGGACGCGATGACGTAGGGGGTCAAACGGCAGGTACATGGCCCGATCAATGGCGACCTCCGCTTCCAGATTCTTGATGGCCTCGTCCGGCTTGGAGGCGTCGGGGACGGCGAGGCGCTCGGGGCCCATGCCGATGGTGTCGCGCGTCGGCTGATCCCCCACCCCATCGCCGCCGGGCGGGGCGCTTTTGGGCGCGAGCGGCGGGAAGCCGGGGCGGTGGCGAAACACGGCGAACATGGTCCCGCCGACGATCTTGCCCCAGGGGGGGCCCTGGTCGGCGTCATCGTAGACGTAGAGCTTGTACCACCCCGGCGGCTGGGACTTGAGGATCATGTTTGGCGCGGCTTTGCCCCGGTCCACCAGATCACCGTAGTAGTCGCGGACTTCATAGCGCGTTGCCGACTTGCCGCCGACGGCGAACGTGATCCTCTCGCCGACGAAGAAGATCGGGTTGCGGCGTCCTGGGTCCAGGGAGACGACGTTGGGCGGCAGCTTCCAACTCCAGCCGCCCGCTGGGGCCGTCCGTGGCGGGCCGATGAGGAGCAGCAGGGCCAGTGTCAGGAGCAGCAGAGCCGGGGCCAGGAGCCGCAGGCGGTTTGAGATTGTCTTCACCATGATTGCGTGATGTGCTGCGCGGTGCGGAAGGCGAGGGCGAGGATCGTCAGGACGGGATTGAAGCCGCCGTTGGTGACGTGGACAGAGCCGTCGGCGACATAGAGGTTGTCGTGGCCGTGGACGCGACAGTGGGGATCCACGACCGAGCGGGCCGGGTCATCGCCCATGCGGCAGGTGCCGGCCTGATGCTGGCCGCCGCTCAGGGTCAGGCCGGGCGCGGCCCCCCAGACCTCGGACGCGCCGGCGGCCCGCAGCCACTGCTTGGCCCGCTTCAGCATGAACGCGGATGTGCGGACGGTCTCCGGGTGGGTCGTCCCGGACAGACGGACCACGGGCAGGCCCCGGCGGTCAAGCACGTCCGGGTCCAGCGTAACGCGGGCGTCAGGGCTGGGGATCTCGTGGACGGGGCCGCTCACCTTGATCGAGCGGCGGTAGCCGTCCCGCATGAACACCTTGTTGGCTGCACCCCAGCGCGGCAGGTCCGGCGGCAGAAGTCCCTTCTGGAAGACGATGGGCAACACAATGAAGTCGTCGGCGAGCATCCCGCCGCCGATGATGCCGTCGTTGCCGTGATTGAACGCGCAGGTCGCCGTGGACGCCCCCGGCCCCAGGCCGTCCCAGACAGGCTCCGGGAACAGGCCGACGGCGGTGGGATAGTAATGCCCCTGCAAGTGCCGCCCGACCTGGTCGGAGTTGTTGCCCAGGCCGTTCGGCTCCTGGGCGTTGGCGGACAAGAGCAACAGCCGGGCCGTCTCAATGGCCCCCCCGGACAGCACGACCACCTCAGCCCGCGCCGTGTGGCGCTCCCCGGCGTCGTCCCGATAGGCGATGCCGACCACGCGCCCAGTGCCGTCCGTCTCCACGCGCTCGGCGGTCGCGCCCGTCACCAGATCGCACCGCCCGGTCGCCAGGGCGCGCGGGATCAGGGTATTCTGCGTCCCATTCTTGGCGTCGGTCGGGCAGGCGAAGCCGACGCAGTGCTGGCAGTGGATACACGACTCTCGCCCATCGCGCGGCACGGAGTTGATCAGCAGCGGGACGGGTGTAGTGGGCCAGCCCAGCGCCGCCGCTCCCACGCGCAAGAGTTTCCCCTGGCGGGGTGTGGGCAAGGGCGGCATGGGATAAGGCCGGGCGCGCGGCGGCAGATGGGTGGCGGCGTCGCCGTCGCCCGCCGCGCCGACCTCCCACTCGGCCCGATCATAGAACGGGGCCAACTCCTCATAGGTGATCGGCCAATCGGCGAGCGAACTGCCATCGGGGACGCCATACGTACACGCCATCCGAAAATCCTGCGGCATGAAGCGCCACGCCTGGCCGCCGTAGACGCGGGTGCCGCTGCCGACGCAGGCGGCGTTGTTGTGGTAGCCGCCGTCGTGCGGGCGCAGCAGGTGCCGCGCGCCCACCGGGTCAATCAGGACGCGCAGGGGAAGGCCGTCCGGCCCGGCGTTGTTGCCGTACTGGGAGAGCCGTTGGTTACGCAGATGATCCCTCCCCACATCCTCAAACGAGAGCGGGCGGCCCCGCTCCAGGAGCAGCACGCGCTTGCCGGCCTCCGCCAGCGCGCCCGCCGCCACGCCGCCGCCGGCCCCCGCGCCGACGACGATCACGTCATAGGTCATCCACGCACCTCAAACCCGATCATGCGCCAGGCAATGCCTTCCCGGTTGCCGCCGTTGCCGGGGTCGGCGTAATACCCCTCCATCGTGTGGCGCACCAGCAGGGCGAAGAACTGCACGGGCGGCACGAGCCAGTCCGCCTTGACCTTCCCCGCCTCCACCCGCGCCAGCAGCGCGTCCTGCGCGTGCGTGCTCAGTCGGGCGAACTCCCGCTCGTGCGTCACCCACGCCTCGGCGTCCAGCCCGTCCAGCCCCAGCCGGTACAGGGGCAGCATCTCCGGCAGATCCTTCTCGAACTGCCGCAGCAGGTACTCGCCCGCCCCGACCTCCCACGCGCCGGGGAAGTCATCCGGCGGCACGATGCGGTTCATCACCGCCGCCAGGGTCTCAATCTGTTTATCAGTCAGTCCCGGTGTGACGTGTTCCATAACGCGATTCTAGCCGAACGGGCGGGGGAAGTCAAGCGGGCGGAGGATAGGGCGAGTCAGCCCGCGATCTCTGCGTCATCAAAGGTGCCGTCTTCGTCTATCGTGACGATGAGGGTGTGGCCGCCGAACAGGTCGGCGGCGTTGTAGAACAACTCGGCGCTGCCGTCCGGGTGGAAACTGATGTCCTCCAGCGTCAACTTGTCGGCGAACGCCGCTTCGTCAATCGGCGCGCCCTCGTTCCAGGCCTGGTTGTGCGTGTCCAGCAACGCCTCGGCGGCGAAGTCGCGGGCGGCGGGTTCCTTGTCCCGTAGCGTTCGATAGGCGCGGCGCGCGTTGTCGAAGGCTGTCTCCGGGCTGATGTCCGGGTCATCCTCCGAGTCCACGCTGATGCGGACAGGGCCGACGCCGGGGATGTCGGCGTGGCCGTTCCAGTAGTCCAGCGTGTCGTCCCAGGTCAACTTCCCAAACGTCTTATCTCGCAGCGGCGCTCGTTCCATGGCGTTCACAGGTCCAGAACCAGGTTGTCCCGGTGGATCACCTCGT